>NZ_JAYFES010000116.1:0-306713 GCF_055795045.1 Pseudanabaena sp. PCC 9330
CACTCTGACCCATCCCGAACTCAGTCGTGAAACGCAGCTGCGGCGAAGATAGTGAGGGGGTTGCCCCTTGTCAAAATAGCTCGATGCCAGGTCCCTATTCAAACCCCCGTCCTCAAGGTACGGGGGTTTTGTTTTTCACATGAATCATAAGGGCTAGGATGGCTTAACTTTGGGAGTATTTCCTAACTATTCTGGACGTTGCAGGGGGCAGAATCATCACCCAAAACCCCTTTCCCCAGTTCAGGAAAGGGAGTTTGGGCTTTATAGGTTTTCAGGGCAAGGGCAGAGCAGGAGGCTACATAGGCTTAGCGGCAGTTACCCCGCGACCAACCCCACTCTTCTACCCCGATGGAGACCTGGGAGCCTTGGCGGGGATTGCCGCCACTGAGGTCAACCAGCGTCACCTCCGTTGCCGCCCGAAAAGCTCCTTTGTAGACGGGCTGACCCTGGGCATTATTTCGATAAAAACGCAGGGTCGATACGGTCGGTTCTACGCCCGATCGCTCCCAGTTGATTTGCGTGAACCGCTGGTTTCTGACTTCAGCCCGGTACTGCCAGCCATTCTGCATGCGCCCGGTACAAATTACTGTCCCCGCTGCCGGGGTGACGGCGGCGGGTAGGGGAGTGGGCTGTACGGCAGGCTGGGCAGCGCTGGTCTGACCGCTGAATTGGATGAAGAACGGTTGACCGTCTAGAGTGCCGTTAGAGGAGATGCTGACGATTGAGTTGTTGGGGCCGTAGCGGATGTTGGCGGGGCCTTGGGCATCGGCGTTACCCGAAGAGGTGATGTTGAGGACGATATCTTCAGCGGTTCTGCGGGTTTGTTGTCCGGCGAAGGCAATGTTGTTGCCGTTAGCCAAGCGGATTGTAAGTTCAGCGCTGTCATCGGGCTGAACCGTGACTGAGGCAAAGGTGATGGGTTGGTTGGGGCGGCCTTGAAGGCCGAAGGTGCCCTGGCCCGATTGAGCAAAGGTATCCACGGTTGCGACCGGGGGCCGGCTGACGCTGTCGTCGGCAATGGTGAAGCGTAGGGACAGGGCCTGGCCATCTAGAGTGCCGCTGCCGCTGATAGAGATCAGTGTGGAGTCTTGGTAGCGGACGGTGAAGGTGCCGGTGGCGTCGGCCCCACCGGCGCTGGTCAACCGAATCTGGGCTTCCCCGGTGCTGCGGCTGACTACCTGACCATTCCACCGCTGCAGGTTGCCATCCGTCAGGCGCAGGGTGATCTCGGCCTGTTGGTTGGTGGTGGTGACGGTGGCAAAGGTAACGGTTTGGCTGGGACGGGTGCCAATGGTGAGGGTGCCTTCGCCTTCGCCCACCAGGTTCAGGGGGGCTTGTTGGGCAATAACGGTGGCGGTGGAGAGGGGCACATTTGCCTTAACAATCTGAGGAGTGCTGATCACTGGAACGGCAGCGGCACAGACCAAAGCTGAATATGCCAAGATTGAGCGAATTTTCATTGTTGATAACCTTTCGACAACTGCTGAGCTATTTATATAGCGTCTTGCTTTGCGCTGGCTGCTAATTCTTAACGTACTGCAAGCCCTCAATAGTTGGTTGTTGTACTGGTTGCGAACAGCCTAGATGCCAAGCGCTACGGTACCTTAGCAAAACCTTATATGAAACAGATAAATCCGAAACAGATAAGCTGAACCTGGTGGAGGCGTTTGAGGTAGGACGGGGTAGACGAAGTATTGTGCCGCACCCGTGAGCAACTGATGCTGGGGGCCAGCCAGATTAAGGTAGCCGTTGGGGATGGAATCTACTCTAAATAATTGAAGACCCTGTTAATAACGTGACTGTGATTATGAAAGACGGGGTTCTCTTTAAAAAAATTCTGTCCTAGCAATGACGGTCTGATGCCTTTCTTCTGATGTTTAAGAAAGGCGATGTTGAGTCTATTGACTTATCTGGCTTCTCGCGCAGTTTGAAGCGGTGGGTCGCCCGGCAAAGCGATCGACTACCCAGCCCAGGATATGCACCGCTGTATCTTCGCGAGCGTCGTGAGACGAACCGGGATAGCGAGCAAACTGTACATCTTCTCCGGCCTCACAGCGGCGGGCGACCTCCGCTTCGCTCAGCTCTATAGGAATCAACGGGTCGGCAGTGCCGTGGGCAATGAGAATTGGTACGTCAATCGGGGCATGGGGTGTATTTTCCTTAAACAGGGTGCTCCATGGCTCGGTCTTGAGGATGTCTACACTCAGGTATTGCTCGGGTGTCCGCAGACTATCTTTCACTCGCAGAAAGCCCGCCAATGCCGTAAAGCAGGGTTCAATCATGCGGTCAAAGTTTCTTCGTTCCTCAGGTCGGATGATCGCATCGAGCTGGGCATCCGCATAAACCGTATCCCAAGCCGCGAAGACTAGACCCAGAAAGATGCCGCCAGCAGGTTTGTCTAAGTTAAATTCGACAATGCCGCGCAGATCGATGGCGGGTGCCGATGACGCTGTGCCCAATAGTGTTAGCTCAGGGGCGTAGTCTGCTGCTATCTGGGCTGTCCAGAGGGAACTATTGCCGCCTTGAGAGGCACCCCACACCACAAAACTATTCCCTGCGTTGACTTCAGTGATGTGGCGGGCGGCCCGCACTGAGTCGAGCACGCTCTGTGCTGCCACGGTGCCCACCATATAGGGGTGAGTGCCGGGGGTGCCGAGCCCTGGATAATCTGTGATTGTCACCACAAACCCTTCGGCCAGCATGCGGTCAATGATAGGGGTTTGTTGGTAAGGGTCTTTGGTGTGGCTGACGCCACACTCTGGCCGAATGCCGGTTGTACCGTGAGCCCAGGTGATGATATTACGGGGTTTAGTGCTCGTGCCAGCAGGGGCGACAACGGTGCCGGTGACGGCGATCGCATCTCCCTCTAGATCCGTCGATAGGTACATGACCCGCCATGCCTGGGCTCCTTCAGGTAGACGGCTCGGCAACGGTTCTTGGCGAAGGATGGTGCCGGGCTTACCCTGGGGCAGGGGCTCGGGTGGGGTGTAGAAGGCCGATGGCGTTTGGGGTGTTGCGGCGCGGTAGAATTTGAACAGAAATGCGATCGCGGCCCCGATACCCATAATAAAAAGGGTTGCAGCCAAGAGAACAATCCACCGGTTGGGGCTGTTCCAGGTGTTGGTAAGTCTCGTGCGCATGTAAGGGCTTAATGGGGAGCGATCGCAGCCATCTCGGCAATAGAATCGATTGTGTACCTACGCTTATCTCTCGTCAATGGGGCCTGGGTAGAGGAAAGACCCCTGAAAGACAATAAACCCCCGAATGCCTGACAAATCCGAGGGTCTCATCTACTCAATAGATGCATCGATCAGTTAGAGCGCTGACGCTTTTGTAGGGCAGCCAGCATTTGCTGTTTGACGGCCTCTGCCCAAAGGCTAAAGTCTTCACGATTTTTTAGAGCTTCGCGGGCTGATTTAGGCGAATGGGTAGACGATTGTTGTGATGTTAAAGAGGCCATAGCTGTACGCAGAATTGTTATACCTCTGATATAACAAATCCCCGCAGAACTTGGCCTGACCGATATGCAATCGCTGCATCGTCTGGGCTGAGTCCTGCATGAAGCCTCAAGTTTAGTTCGCTTGCTGACGTTTCTCGGCCTCGTTGAGGGCCATGGCCTTGTTGGCAGAGTAGGTCTCTACACGGTCTTGGGCGATAGGATAGCGATCGTCTTCGGGGGGAACTTCAGCCATCAGATCTGAGGCTCGTTGCCAACGTACCGCTAGGTCAAGCCAATCGGAGGCGGTAGTGGCAGACTGGCCGTCTTCTACAGATTGTTGGGCAATGCGCACCGCCAATACGAAGGGGTCTTGCCCCGCTGGCGCGGATGAACTGGGTGCGGCGGGCTCAGGGGCGGTGCCGAGCGATCGCAGACCTAGGTCAACCCCCAGCCAGTCTTTGGTCGCCCAGCCTACCAGCAGCAGCAGCAGTGCCAGACTGGCTCCGCCGATCAGCCCTCGCCAGAAGGCGCTGCGGCTAGAGACTGGTTTTTTCTGATAGACATCGTCGAGAAAGGGGTTGCGCTGGCGGGGTGCCCGCAGCTCTCGCCATAGCCGCACCACTGGGTTGGGGCGCTTAAGCACAATCGGCTCTGACCAGAGCAGACTCTTGCCTGGGTTGCGCTTAATTTCATCGAGCCAGAGCAGCTGATGCTCTTGCACAATACGGCTGTTGATGTTGACCCGACTAATGCCTCGTGGGCTGATCGATTCAAGCACTTGGCGCACCTCGTCGATCACCGATTCTTTGGGTAGGGCATCGGCGGTGGGTGCTTCAACTAGCAGTTGCAGTACCCCATTGTCTTGGATAGCGCGGGTGCGGATGCTCTCTTCGGCAAAGTGCTCATTTAAAAGCTGAATGATGGCAGCTACACTCCCCTGGCGAGCCTGAAAATCGATGTCATCAATGGTTGGAGGCATGACTCAATGTTGCGGAATGCCACGGAATTCCGCAGCACGGTGCATATAAACGTCTGATCATCGCATTATATCAACCGCCGCTGAAGGCAGAACGTTCTATATCAGAGTTGAAGGTATTTGAGCTGAGGATTACCCACTGGTTAAGCCTACCAATGCCTAACGTAGAACCTAATCCAGGTGACTTTGGAGCGTTACCAATAGGCAGCGAATCGGTTTGGGTCGGTTCATGGGCAAAGCTACAGTAGATGCTTAAAGCGTTCTTCTGACCCCAGCTGTTTGACAGCGGCCTTGATATCTTGGGTGCGATCTTTGCGCACAATCAGAGTGGCGTTGCCGTCGCGCACGATCACCACATCCTCTAGGCCAATGGTGACCACCACCTCCTCAGGGTCAGCTGAGTAGACAATGCTACCCTCAGTGTCGAGGGCCACATGGGTGGCCAGGTCTACATTTTTGTCACCGGGCTGCTTGAGCAGACGCTCGACGGCGTTCCAGTCGCCCAGGTCATCCCAGCCAAAGGTGACAGGCATGACGTAGGCGCGATCGGTGTGCTCCATGACGGCATAGTCGATGCTGAGCTTTTCTAGGCTGGGGTAGGCGTCGATGCCCTGACTGATCAGTGCTTGCATTAGCTTTGGGGCATGGTTTTTTAGCTCGTTGACCATGACCCCGGCGGGGAAGATAAACATGCCGCTGTTCCAGCTGAAGCGGCCGCTGTCGATGAAGGTTTGGGCAGTGGAGGCGTCGGGCTTTTCGGTAAAGCGGCTGACGGCGTAGGCGCTGAGAGAGTTGTAGGTGCCAGCGCTGTCACCCTGCTCGATGTAGCCGTAGCCGGTAGCGGGGTAGGTAGGGGTAATGCCGAGGGTGGCGATCGCCCCCTTGGCGGTGGCCGCTGCTGCTGCTGCCGCTAAGGTTTCGCAGAAGGCGTCCTGGTCGGCAATCCAGTGATCGGCGGGGAAGAAGCCCACGATGGCATCATTGCCGTAGCGCTGGACTACTTCTAGGGTGGCCCAGGCCACTGCTGGGGCCGTGTCGCGCCCCACGGGTTCGACCAGCAGGTTGGTGTCGGGTAGCTCGGGTAGCTGCTCGCGCACTCGGTCTGCTAGGTGAGATGCGGTGATCACCCAGAGATTTTCCCAGCCGTCAGCTAGGCTCAGCAGGCGATCGGCAGTGGCCTGGAGCAGGCTGCGATCGCTGCCGTCGAGACATAGAAACTGCTTGGGGTTGGCCAAGCGACTCACGGGCCAGAATCGCTCACCTTTACCCCCCGCCAAAATAATCGGAATCATTGTCGGCATAGTAGGTTTCCTAGGTGTCTTACATAGCACTCTGGGGATAGCGTTTCCCTGGGGCCGGGGCTACTGCTATGTTGGCCTAGGCCATCTCACCAAAGTGGCCCAATCCTACCCCGGGGCAGACCAGATCAGGCTATTGTTCGCTTAATATTGATTAATACATCAACCTGCTGCGAAGTTTTGAGGGAGTCTCGGCCAGGTGCGCTGGTGCTGTTGCCCAGTGACCTGAGCCCTGTGTCTCCATCGGTTTGATCTAGAAGCACACTCTAGGAGCTAGACCGAGAGGGGTTCAATCTAGACGAGCCAGCTCTATAGGAGCCAGAGCTACAACCGTGCTGCTGAGCAAGGTCGTAACAGGAGCTATGGTGGTACAGCGCAGCGGCAAGTTAGCAGGTATCTATGACGACCCCTCTCAAGCAAGTTGACTCTAGTGTGCTCCCGCCATTGCCCTCTGATACTAGCGAGTCATCGGCTGGAGAGCCCTGCGAATCTCAGGTAGATCACGCTGCTGTTCTACCATCTCAAACCCCAGCCAAGGCCACCCGCCGCTGGGTCAACTCGCTGCTGTGGGGTAGCCTGTTTGTGGGCACCGCTGCTGCCTCTGCGGTGCTTGGTGCTGTAGTAGCGCTGACCGTACCACTGCCTTCATCTCTGGGGACGACAGCCAGCCGACCAGCTAGCTTTGGTGACCTGTGGCAGTCGGGGTTTCGTTATCAGGTCACCCGCCCGGTCAATATCTTGGTCATGGGCATCGATGAAGTGCTTGAAGCCCAGCCAAACTCTGAGGAGGTGTTTGCGGGGCGCACTGACACCTTGCTGCTGGTTCGGGTCGATACCGCGACGGGGCGTCTCAATGTGATGTCGATTCCTCGCGATACGCGGGTGCAGATACCGGGCTTTGGCATGGATAAGATCAACCAGGCCAACGTGCTAGGGGGGCCAGAATTGGTGGCCCAAACTATTGGCTATAATCTGGGCAACATTCCTATCGATCGCTATGTGCGGGTCAACACCGCCGCCTTTCGTGAGATTGTCGACCTAGTGGGGGGTGTTGAGGTCAATGTGCCCAAGCGAATGGAGTACACCGATCGCACTCAGGGGCTCTACATTGACCTCTACCCCGGTTGGCAAACCCTCAATGGTGACCAGGCCGAGCAGTTTGCCCGCTTTCGCCAGGAGAATGGCGATATCGGTCGAGTGCAGCGCCAGCAGATGCTGCTGCGGGCACTGCGAGAGCGGTTGACTAGCCCAACGGTGATTCCTAAGCTGCCCCAGGCCATTCGGGTGGCGCTGCGCTATGTCGACACAAACCTGACCCTAGAAGAAATGCTGGCGATCGCCAACTTTGGCCTCGAACTAGAGCCTGACCAGCTGCAAATGGTGATGCTGCCAGGCCGCTTTAGTACCGCGGCTGAGTTTAATGCCAGCTACTGGCTGCCCGATTGGGATGCCTCGGCCAGCGTGGTGCAAGATTTCTTTCAAACCGGCAGTGTTGGTGTCTACGCCGATGGCGTAGGAGGGCGCTATGTGGCAGATCTGGCGATCGCCGTCCAAGACGCCTCGGGCAACCCCGACCAAGCCACAGCAGTAGCTACCTATCTGCGCGACAATGGGTTTAAAAATGTCTATCTGATTGATAACTGGGCTGGCACCCTAGCTCAGACTGAGGTCTTAGCTCAGCAGGGCGATATTAACAGCGCTCGCATGGTGGAGTCACTGCTGGGTGTGGGGCGCGCCCGGGCCGAGTCTACTGGCGCTCTGGGGTCTGATATCACTATTCGCGTGGGCCGAGACTGGGCCGATCAGAGCGATCGAGATACCAATGCCTCGTTCCAATAGTCTATGGCCGAGAGCCGGGTGGGGTCTGCTCAGAGAAATGCCACCGCCATACGTACCGTAGTTTCCCATGTTTGCTGAGGGGCTACAAACAGAAGATTTTCGCCAGTATTAAGGGCATTGCGGGGGGCTGTCCAGGGCTCTAGACAGTAGTAGTCTTTGCCCTTTACAGTCCAAAACACCAGTTTGGTGTAGTCTGCGCTCCACGATACTGTTAGGCGGCGTCTCAGATGGTGGTCAGTGACCGTAGCGGCCGGGGCGGTGAGCTGCTGAAAGGCTAGGTCAATTTCGTCCTGCTCAAAGTCAAAGCTGCCGTCAAAGCCCTCGACTTCACCGGTAAGGTGGTTGCGAAACTCCGTAGCCGGAATCTCAAACTCAAGCTGAGATTTGTCTTCAACCAAAAAGTAGGGGTGCAGCCCCGTGGAAAAGGGCATGGGCGCATCGGCCAGGTTGGTAAATTGCTGCTGCAATTCTAAGATGTGGCCCTTGAGCTTGAAGGTAAAGGCCAGCTTAAACGCAAAGGGATATTGGGCCAGGGTGGTCTCGTCACTGGTCAGCTCCAGGGTTAGGCTGGCGGCCTCAGTGACCCCTTGGTGGGTCACCTGCCAGGGTAGGTCGCGGGCAAAGCCGTGCTGCTTGAGGTGGTAGGTCTGCCCTTCTAGGCTGTACTGGTTGTTGGGCAGGTTGCCGCAGATGGGAAACAGGATGGGGATGCCGCCGCGCACCGAGAGGCTGGGGTCGGCAAAGCGATCGCGGTCAAAGTAAAAGATGTCCTGACCTTCTACTACCCACTGGGTAGCTAGGCCGCCGCGATCGGGCACTAGCTCCAGGCGAGCATCAGCCTCTGTATCCGACAACACATAGGTGGGCGAAGAGTCTGCTTTTAGAGCAACGGCAAACACAGGACAACCTCGGAGCAGTATGCCTAGACGTTACCACAGCGATCGCCTCCTCGCAGCGGCTGCGCCTTCAACCCGGCAAGCTACCCCAGGCAATGCGGGTTGCCTGGGGTTAACGCTGGCCCAAAAATGGCTTCAGTTGGTCGCCATTGCCACCGGGCTGGGAGGTAAAACATCGGCCCAATCGGCCTGGTCGAGGGCATCATTCTGGGACGGGGAGAGAGCGGCGAGTTCTTTTCCTTCCAGATCTTCTTCGCCCCAGAGGTGAGGCAGGGACGAACCGGCGTAGAGAGATTGTGCAGTGCTGTCCGGCACGGCTTCAGAACGCAGATCTGCCTCAGCACCACCCTGGCGCTGGGGCGGCACTGGCTTAAACTCTTGCTGCTGGGGCGACACCTTAGTGCCCCAGTCTGGCAGAGCTTCTTCAAACTCAACCTCTATCTCGGGTAAGACTCCAGGTTCAGACACCTCAGTCAGGGGGGCAGCGCCTTCTGGTACTACCGGCTGATTGTCCGGATTCTCCGTAGCCGGGAGGGGCACAGCCTCTGGACTGGTTTTTAGCTCCACTGGCACGATGTCTGCATCGTCGGGGGAGACAAAGGAACCACCCGGATCGCTAACGGTTTCTGGAGGTACCTCTGGAGCCTTCAGATCGAGGACAATCGGCGACTTGAGAGGCTGGTCAAACTGTGACGACGCCTGCTCAATGCGCTGGAGCACCGCCTGACTGGCTGACCCAGTGAGGGCTTTAGGGCGAGAATCACGCACCTGCACGGGCACCAGCTCGACTCGCATCTGGTCGTCTTTGAGGGCTACTTTGAGCACTGCCGAGTCTTGGTTTTCGATAGGCTCGTCGGGATGAAAGACAAAGTCACCTAGGGAGTAGGCAATGGGCCGGCCCTTATAGATTTCTCCCCCCTGAATGACGGTGGGGTGGTAGCCCACCACCACATCTGCCCCCTGATCGATGGCGAGGCGAGCCAGGTTGGTCTGCATAAAGTTGGGCTGCTCGCTGAGGTGGTCTACCCAGCGAAAGTTCACCACAATCCAGTCAACCTCGGGACGCAGAGCCTGGATGTCGGCCACGATTTCGGGCATGTTTTGGGCGTTGAAGCCAGCTCGCTCTTTAAAGGCGACGGCGGTTTTGAAGGTTTCAAGTTCCTTCGCGATCGCCTGGTCGTTGGCCCCGGCCCGTTCTCTGAGAATGCTACCGTCGTGGGCGGCGTTGTTGCCCCCCATGGCGTAGCTCAGGTAGGCGATGCGCTTACCCTTGACGTCGAGCACCTCGGGTCGGCGCGCTTCTAGGGCGTTGCGTCCAGCCCCAATGCGGTACAGCCCTCGGCTGTCCAGGGTGGTCAGGGTTTCGTCGAGCCCGGCGGTGCCGTAGTCCATCAGCCGGCTGTGGGTGAGGTTGACAATGTCTACCCCGCTGTTGACCAATAGGTCGGCGGCCTCGGTACGGTTTTGGTGGCGCAGTTCTTCTTGCAGGTTGGTGGCGGCGGAGGCTAGGGGGGTGGCCAGATTGACTAAGGCCAGATCGGCTTGGCTGTAATCGGCGACGTCAGCAAAGAAGCCTCCCGGCGCAGTGAGTGTCTCTGGCGCGATATCGTCTAGGGCAATATCGCCCCCAAACAGCAGGGTGACATCGCTAGAGGCGGCTGCCGTTGCCTTTTGATGGGTGAGCACCCCCACCGGCTCTAGGGCGGCATCGACAACGGTGGGGCGGTCAGCTACGGCTTCGGCGGGAGCCGCAGGGGACGTGGCCAAGGCTGGTATGGCTGCGCCTGGATCAGTCTTGCCAGCGGCTGACTCGGCGCTGCGTGGCGACACCTCGCCCTGGGCCTGGATCTGGGGCAGAGTAGGGGTGGCCCCAGACAGGATGGTTTCTAACAGACAACCCATAACAAAGGCTGCTACCGCAGAACCCGATAGCACAAAGGTGCGCAGCGATTGCAGGCGCTCGCGCGTCAGCTGTTTGGCCGCTGGGTTTGACGGAGCAGGACGGTGGAGTCGGGGGGGCAGGGGAGTAGGCGATCGCCTCGATGGGGCCTGGGCGGCTACCCCGGCCCGACGCTGCTTAAGGGCCGGGGTAGAAATCTTGATGCGCTGTTGCCACAGCACCCGGCGGTGACCGAGGGGGCGAGCCACGACGCAGATGCCCTCAATTAATTCTGAGTTGAGGAGCCAGACTCGGTGGCAGAGAAACCGCAACAGGTGGTCTTTGATGGGTGGTTGCTCAAACTCTACCACCAGCCCTAAACAGCCTGGACGATCGGCCAGCACCTGCACAAAAATGCCGTGGGGGGCCAGGGGCTGGTTGAGCCATAGAGCAATGTCGCGAAAGTAGCCCGCCGCTGCCCGCGATCGCACCGCAGAGAGATCAATCTGCGGCACCGACGGCAAAGGCCGAGGCTGGGGAGGAACAACCGCGCTAATCATAGGATGTGCAGACTTGAAAAGACAGCAAGGTCAAGTGTGGCCGTACCCAGTCTGCGGTGACAAAACCAAAGACCGAAACCGCCGCGGCAGATGCGATGCCCCAATCATAGTTCACAGTCAGGAGGGCGACACACTTGCAGCTAGACCATCGCTCTACTCTATCTCCACGACCAGGTGTGCGCAAAGGACGATCGTCCGTTTTGCCCCTCTGGCTACAGACCCGGCAGCGGCTTCCCCATAATGTTGCTCTAAATCTGCTAATCTCTTAGTTTTTATTGACCCTTGCCCATGGCTATGCCCCCCCTCAGCGGTCGCGATCTGCTCAGCCTCAGCGACCTCACCGCCCAGGAATTGCAAGACCTGCTAGCCTTTGCCGCCGAGCTCAAGGCGGGCAAGCAAAATCCTCAGTTTCCCAACAAGGTATTGGGGCTGCTGTTTCGCAAGGCCTCGACCCGCACTCGCGTCAGCTTTTCGGTGGCTATGTACCAGATGGGGGGGCAGGTGCTCGACCTGCACTCGGGGGTGACCCAGGTGGGCCGGGGCGAGCCCAATAGCGATACCGCGCGGGTGCTCGATCGCTACCTCGACGTGGTGGCCATTCGCACCTTCGACCAGGCCGAAGTTCAAGAATTTGCCGACTACGCCTCCATACCGGTGATCAACGCCCTGACCGATCTGGAGCACCCCTGCCAGATCTTGGCCGACCTGCTCACCATCCAAGAAAAATTTGGCGACCTGGCAGGCCTGACCCTCACCTATCTAGGAGACGGCAACAACGTCGCCCATTCTTTGCTGCTGGGCTGCGCCATGGTCGGTATGAATGTACACATTGCTGGGCCAGAGGGGTATGCGCCCGACCCGACGGTCGTCGCCCAGGCCAAAAGCCTGATGCAGGGCGACGGCAAAGTGCTGATCACCACCGACCCAGAGCTGGCGGTCAAAGATGCCCAGGTGCTCTACACCGACGTGTGGGCCAGCATGGGCCAAGAGTCTGAAGCGAATGAGCGCCTGCCGCTGTTTCAGCCCTATCAGGTCAATGACGCCCTGCTGGCCCAGGCCAGTGCCGATGCCATGGTGCTCCACTGTCTGCCCGCCCACCGGGGTGAAGAGATCACCCACGCGGTAATTGAAGGCCCGGCCTCCCGCGTGTGGGATCAGGCAGAGAACCGGATGCATGCGCAGAAAGCCCTGCTGGCGAGCGTTTTGGGATGACGGGGAGGAGTTTTGAATTCAATTGCTAGCGCAATATTCAAAACTGAAAACTCACCTTACCGCCTACGTTCCTGCAATTTACGATAGACAGCTTTTACATCGACGCCGTGGTGGGCCATGGCCACGAGGGTGTGGTAAAAGAGGTCGGCGACTTCTCCTGCGATCGCATCTCCGTCATCATCTTTACAGGCCATCACGACCTCGGCGGCTTCTTCGCCAATTTTTTTGAGAATTTTGTTGTCGCCCCCGGCCAGCAGTTTGCAGGTATAGGAGTCGGGGTTGGGATGGTCTCTGCGATCGCAGATCACCCCAAACACCTGGGATAGGGTATCGGCTGGTGGCGCAATTTTGCCGCCATCCACCTGGTGAAAGCAGCTGCGCTCCCCGGTGTGGCAGGCAATGTCGCCGACCTGCTCAACGGTCACCAGCAGGGCATCACAGTCGCAGTCGTAGCGAATCGACCGCATCCGCTGCACATGGCCCGAGGTCGCCCCCTTGTGCCAAAACTCCTGGCGCGATCGGCTCCAAAACCAGGTTTCGCCGCTGTCTAGGGTTTTTTGCACTGCCTCGGCATTCATCCAGGCCATCATCAGCACGGTGCCGTCGAGGTGGTCTTGCACAATGGCTGGCACCAACCCCTGGTCGTTGTAGCGAATGCGATCGACCGGCACAGCGGTGGCAAAGGGTGAGACCTGAGAAGTAACCATGACATCGAGCAGCGAAACAATCTCCTCTACTCTAGTACTTTGCTGCCCCTGTATATATCTATGGCCATAGCTATGGGTACAGCGATAGCCATTACGCCGAGGACGCCGATGCTCAGCCCTAGCAAGACCTAGGGCAGCACAACGACATAACTGAAACATATGCCAGGAGGCGGGCTTGAACCGCCGACACGAGGATTTTCAGTCCTCTGCTCTACCAACTGAGCTATCCCGGCTTGGGAGCGCAAATTTCAGCGCTCACTTAAGATAGCAAGCCAGTGTCCCCTATGACAAGCGCAGACCAAAAAAAACTGGGGTGGCCGACTGCCCAAGGGATAATTTGCCCTGGGCAAAGCCTCGCCAGCTCCTACTGCACTTCTCTCAGGCGGGCCACCTTTAGATAAAACTGCCCCGTACCCTGGCCGGCATAGGATTGCACGCGCACGGTATAAGAGCCCGCCTCACTGATGCGGGCAAACAGGAGAGAATTGGTGGTGCCATCGGGGCCATCGTCATTTTCGCCGACGGTGACGCCATCGCTATTCATCAAGATCACTAGGGTGTCAAACTCATCAGACACCACATCGATCGCTACCTGGTCACCGGCCTCTAAATTGACCGTATAGTCACGGGCAAAGCCGCCAACCCCGGTAGGGATGTCGCGACTGCTAAGGGCGTCATTTACCTCGCGGGATGTAGGGAGCGGAACAGGCGTATACACCAGAGTCTGCGCATTGACCTTGACTGAGGTAAGTGCCAGGGTCGTCAACGCCAGGGGGAGCAGCAGGCCGCGCCGAAGGTGAAGGTGCATAGAGTCAGAGGTAAGGGGAAACAAATTTGGCCGTTGAATGCGATTTTGAGACCATTATGGCCCAAATCATAGAATTGCTTGGGTAACTAAAAAAGTCTACACATACCCCTTAGGTACTGGTCTCAGCTACTAGATGCTCAGCCCTAAAACTGAAATAGACGCCTCGGTTCGCGGTTTCGTTGCTACACTCACAGACGACCAACCCCCAGGTTTGTAACCCTTGTCTACGTCGGAGCGCCGTTACCATCGTTCACCGCCGTCAAAGCCGTCAAAGACCAAGAAGGGTAAACGGCGGCGAGTCTCCCGTCGCCCTAGACGGTTGATGACCCTGGCGCTGCTGAGCAGTACGCTGCTGTTGCTAGCCTTTCGGAGTGCCAGTGAGTACTGGCGACCGCCGGTAGAGTTTGCTCAGCGACCCGTGGGGCAGATTGTCAACCGGGCCGAGGTGGCCACCGGCATTCGCCAGATTCAGACCGCCAATGGACGCCCTACTCTCTCACCCCTGCCCTTAGCCGAAGAAGTCTGGACCTGCGAGGTGGTAGTGATTGGCGGCACCCTGGGGGGGGTGTCAGCCGCATCTCACGCTATGAAAACTGGCGTTACCACCTGTTTAATTGAGCTGACTCCTTGGCTGGGGGGGCAGATGAGCTCTCAGGGGGTGTCGGCCATTGATGAGTCGCGGGCGATGCGATGGCGACGAAACTTTTCCCCCAGTTGGGAGTCGCTGAAGGCGCTGATTAAACGCCAGCCAGTGTATCTGCCCACCTGGACGGGGCTGCCCGCTGAGAAGACGGTAGAGCAGGTCAATAGCTGCTGGGTGGGCGAGCTGTGCTTTACCCCGCGTGCCGGGGCCACTGCTGCTGAAATGGTGATGCGTGAGGCTGCGATCGCATCACCCGATAGCCGCTGGGCCACCTCCACCGCCTTCAAAGGGGCTGCCTTTGACTTCTCGGGCCGCTACGTGACCGCGATCTACGGCGTCAAGCGCATTCCCTACGATGCTGACTATGTGCCCACCGGGCGGCTCTCCCAGGAGCTAGCGAGCTGGTATGACTGGTCTGACGATGCGACCTACAACAAAATTCCCATTCGCCTACAGCCGCCGCCCAATCGATCGATGATCGTGATCGACGCCACCGACACCGGTGAGCTGGTGGGCTGGGCCAACCTGCCCCACCGTCTAGGGTCTGATGCTCAATCTTTCACGGGGGAGGTCAATGCCCCGCCCAAAGAAAACCCCGACTGCACCCAGGCCTATACCTACCCCTTTGTGCTGGCTACCCTCAACGATAAAAACGAAAGCCTAAAAGCCCTGCAAAAGCTAGAGCCAGCCCTCTCCCGAGCTGACCACCGCAAGGAGTTTGACCTAGAAGGCTTTGCCTTCTTTAACTTTGGCAGCGTGTTTAACTACCGCCGCATTGTCAGCCAGCAGCCTGGGGCAGGAAACATCAACATCACCCGCCCTGGGGAGATGACCCTGATCAACTGGAACAAGGGCAACGATTGGCACTTTATGGATCCACCCTTGGTGTTTGGTGAGGAGGATATTCGCCTCTCGGGGCAGCAGCAAGACTGGATGGGCGGCCTGTCGGTAGAGTCGCTCTATCAGGGCGAGCTGCACGCGCTGATGTTTGCCGAATGGCTAATGGAAACCGAAGCCACCAACAAACTACCGCTGACCCTGCTTAAGGGTGGCGACGCGCCCCTGGGCACCCAGTCGGGCCTCAGCATGGTGCCCTACATTCGGGAGGGGCGGCGCATTTTAGGTCGCCCGGCCTACGGCCAAGATAGCTTTATGGCGGTAGAGGCCGACCTGCGCGAAGACATGACGGGTGGCCGCAACTTTAGCGCTACCGCTGTCGCCCTAGCCCACTACGACATTGACATCCACGGCTGCCGCTACCGGTCGTGGCGGCCCTCCTACGAGGCGGCGGGGGCCAGCATCAAGGAGTTTGTGGTGCGCCCCCTGCAGATTCCCCTAGAGGCGTTGGTGCCCCAGGGGGTCGACAATGTGCTGATTGGCGGCAAGAGCATGGCGGTCAGCCACATCGTCAATGGGGTGACGCGGGTGCACTACGGCGAGTGGAGCGTGGGCGGGGCCGCTGGGGCAACAGCGGGGTGGCTGCTACGTCATGCCCGGCCCTACGACCTGACCCCGGCCCAGGTGGTGGTGACGGGGCAGATGCCTGCGCTGCAAGCGTTTTTAGTGGAGCAGGGGCTACGGTTTACCTGGTGATACCCGTTCAAGGGTGACGGTTCATTGTGATGGCTGGATGCGAAGCCGGCTATCAAGATTCAATTTGACTCCGGAGCAGATGCCTGGTGCCTGCGGAGCTGGGATGGTGAGGTGACCAGTTTGGAGTCTGAAATGGCCTGAAATGACTATGACGCTAAGAATCGGGATCTGTAGGGGAGAACCAAGGATGGATGAGATGGGCTGGCAGCGATGGTTCAAGGGGCTGGGGCGATCGCTATCTCTGCTGCTTTTACTGGGCTTGGTCGGCTGTGCTATCCCCCAGATCAAGGCTGAAGACCGGCTGTTTTTGCCCGTCAGCGCTGACCTGCTCGATGTCTATACCCTGCCGCCCCAAGCGTTTGAGGGCACTACCGTGGGCGGGCTGTCGGCCTTGGCCTACGATCGCCCCCGCGATCTGCTCTACGCCCTGTCTGACGATCGCGGCCAGTTTGGCCAGTCGCGGTTTTATACCCTAGCCCTGCAAATTGCTGGAGCCGCCAGCCCCCGTTTTGACTCGGTAGCTGTCACTGGCGTTACCCTCCTCAGTGACGACGAGGGCAACCCCTATCCCCAGGGCTACCTTGACCCTGAGGCTATGGCTCTGTCGCCCCGCGACACCCTGTTCATCGCCAGCGAGGGAGACGCCCGCCGCGATGTGCCGCCGCTGCTGGGGGAGTTTGACCGCGCTACGGGGCAGCTGATTTCCACTCTGCGGATTCCCGATCGCTATTTGCCCGATGGTGCCGATGCCCAGACCCAGGGTGCACAAAATAACCTGAGCTTTGAGTCGCTGGCGATCAATGCTGCCCCAGGCACAGCGGGCCAGATCGAGCCTTTTCGTCTGTTTACCGCCACCGAGTCGGCTCTGGTGCAAGACTACGACGACAACCCCGCCCAGCCGCTGAACAGCCGGTTTTTGCACTATCTGGTGGGTGAAGACCAGGCGACGCTGATCGCTGAGCATCGCTATTCTCTCGATCTAGAACCCAGCGGCGCGGTGGTCAACGGGTTGACGGCTTTGGTAGTGCTGGATCAGGGAGGCCACTTCTTGGCCCTAGAGCGCAGCTTTGGTCTGCGAGGCTTCACCGCCAAACTCTACCAATTGGCCACAGGTGGTGCGACTGATACCTCCACTATCCCCAGTCTGCGGGGCGATGTCTCCGGCAGCTCGCCTATTCGCAAGCAGCTGGTGCTCGATTTTGCCGATACGCCCTTAGCGATCGATAACCTGGAGGGCATGACGTTGGGGCCGCGCCTGCCCGATGGCAGCCAGAGTTTGCTGATTGTGAGTGATAACAACTTTGAGGGCGTTCGCGCCACCCAGCTGATTTTGCTGCGTTTGCAAATGTAGGGCTGCGATCGCGCCCAAACACGGCACACAAACGTAGGGTCTGTGGGCAATGCCCATGCCCACAGACCCCAAAGATGTTGCGCTATCGCTCCTAGCAGCAATTACAGAGCAGCTGATTAGCTAGCTGCACTGCCGATCGCCCCTTTGAGCGCCGCAATGCCCTGCTCGACGCTGGCCCACAGGCCCATGTCAGGCTCGGTACCGGCTATTTCGCGAGTGCCAACAAAGTAAAGCACGCCTTTGAGCACCTCTTGGTGAGCCCGATTTTCAAAGTTCACTTTGTTGAGCGGCTCCATGGCATCTTGCAGCGTATCGCTCAGGGTTTGACCGACTTTGTGCAGCACCAAACCCGTCATTACCTGCTGGTGCTTCAACAGTTCAAGCTGAAAAAACTTGTCGTAGAGGGACAGGTCTGCACCATTCATCATTTTGTTGACGGACTCAGCATGCTTTTGGGTGATGTCGCGCGGCTGTGCTGTAGAGCCTAGTTTAGTAGCAGCTTCTTCAATGTTGCTAAGGTTGGCGCGATCGCTCTTGAGCATCCCTTCCAGACGCTCACGAATGGTGCTGTCGCTGGTGGTGGCCATGAGCTTTTGCTCGCTGTCAATTAAGACATTTTGAAAAAGTTTTAGGTCAGCAAGCTTGGTGGCTAAGGTGGTCATGTCAGTCATTAGATCTATCTCCTAACTGGGCGTTTGATACTGTTTCATTACTCATGGCTCTCATGATTCCGTAAGAATTAAAGAACACCCTCTCTCTTCGGAAAGGTTCGAGTCGAAAGTAACTTGCCCACCCACCCAAATCCTCCTCGTAGCAGACCAGCCTATCTCCCCCGGTTGCTACGATAGCTGTAGCCTTTTAACTAGAGGAAATCATCGCCCATGTGTGGACGGTTTAGCCTCAATAAAACCGGTGATGATCTGGCTGATGTCTTTGGGCTTCAGCCTACTTCTCCCGTTGTTCCCCGCTACAACATTGCCCCTAGCCAGCCCATTGCCACGGTGGTTGCTACCGCCGAAACCCCAGAGCCCCATTTCGACTTTCGCCTCTGGGGGCTGATTCCTAGCTGGGCCAAAGATCCTTCGATCGGCAGTCGCCTGATCAACGCCCGCGCCGAAACCGTGGCTGAGAAACCCTCCTTTCGCGCTGCCTTTAAGCGCCGCCGCTGTCTGATTTTGGCCGATGGATTTTACGAGTGGGAAACCGTGCCGGGGCAGAAAACCAAGCAGCCCCACTACATTTTTCTCAGAGACCATGCGCCCTTTGCCTTTGCGGGCCTGTGGGAGCACTGGGCCGACCCGGTCAGCGGTGGCGAAATTCAAACCTGCACCATTCTCACCACCGCCCCCAACGAGCTGATGGAGCCGATTCACACCCGCATGCCGGTGATTTTGGCCCCCGACGACTATGCCCCCTGGCTGGACCCCGATTTTTATCAGCCGCCGCTGCTTCAGGCTATGCTGCGCCCCTACGACGCCGACGCGATGGATCGCTACCCGGTCTCAACGGTGGTGAATAAGCCCCAAAATGACACCCCAGACTGCATGGCCCCGTTAGAATCTGCTGAGGGCACACTGGAGCCTTAAGCGATACCAATCGTCCCTGTCAGTTGTCGGTGACAAACCGGGCGATGAAACTCAGGAGTCCTTCTCTGAGCAGGCTTGACGGGACAAAATTCGTCGCTATGCTTTGTAGCCATGGAGGACGCAGCACCGGGTGGTGAGATATGAAGCGCAGGGCACGATCATTAGTTCTGGGTTTATTGGGGGCAATGGCGACGGCTTACCTATCCGCTGGCGCGATCGCACCCATGCCAGCGAATGCAAACTCTACGATGGTGCGCCCCCGCACTGGCGGGCAGCTGTACGTACAGCGAGTCGCCACTCTGCGGGCTGGCTATCTGTACAGCCGCATTCCCCCCAGTACCTTTGCTGACCAGTGGCAGACGGCTGTGCCGCAGCCCACCTACCAAGATTGGCAGAGCCTGCTCGCCTACGAGGCAGCGCTGATGGCCAGCCGCCAGGGCCAAAGCCCGCTGACGGTGCTGGTAGGCGACTCGATCTATCTGTGGCTGCCCCAGGAACAGTTGACTGGCGATCGCCTCTGGCTCAACCAGAGCATCTCTGGCGAAACTACGACCCATGTGGTGCGACGGCTGACCTATTTTGCCTCGGTGCGGCCCCAGACCATCTATGTCATGGCTGGGGTTAACGACCTCAAAAATGGCGCTGACCCCAGAATAGTGGTGTCAAATCTAGAACTCACGGCCCAGCGTCTGAAGATGCAGCACCCCCAGGCTCGCATTGTGGTGCTGTCGATCTTGCCTACTCGGTTGGCCAATATTCCGCCGCCTCAGGTGCGGTGGGTCAATCAGCAGCTGGCGATCGCCCTCCAGCGGCGCCAAGTCGAGTTTCTCGACCTACAGCCCGCGTTTATGGATGGTCAAGGTCTATTGCGCACCGACCTAACCACCGATGGTCTGCATTTAAATTCCCAAGGCTATAGCCTGCTGGCGGGTTATCTGCACTAAGGCACCGGGGCTTCAAAGGTTTTGACTCCGTTCAACCCTCGCAGCCTAGGACACTATTAAAAGGGTTTGCCCTTCTCGTTTCGCTGCCGCTGAAGGGCCTCTTCGTACCACTCCAGTTCGTCCAAAAAAGAGCCCAGCCGTTTGATCAATGATTCATCCTGGGGCTCCCCGTCAGCATTGAGGGCAGCGGTGATTTTTGAGATCGCAAACATTGAAGAAATGGTTGGCATGCCCATCTCGCCTAGCATTACCCGCAGGTGAACAGCAGCCCGCACCCCACCAAAGCCGCCTACCGAGTACGACACAATCCCCGCCGGGCGAAAGTAATACTCTTCCAGGAAGTGATCCATCAGATTGCTCAGCCCCGGCTGAACCGAGTGGTTGTATTCGCCCGTCACCACCACAAAGCCATCGGCGGTGCGAATATGCTCGGCTAGCTCCTCCATTTTGGCCGGAGCCTGGCCGGGTTCGTGCTCTTTATACATGCGATCGAGCTGGCCAAAGTCGTACTCTAGGGCATCGGCAAAAACGGTGCTGTGACCGCGCTGAGCTAGCTGATCTAGCAGAAACTTTGCCGCTCGAATACCGTTGCGATCGCGTCGGTAGGAACCATAGAAAACCACTGTTTTGAATGCCATCTCAATCAACCTCAATCACAACTCGGGTCTGACTAGGATCACCGCCTCATCCTAATTCCCAAACCTTAATGTTCAGTGAGACGATCGCCCTGGGAGTGAGCAGCCGTCCCCGATCTAGCCCTGTCCCTACCGCACCAGACGAGGATACAACCGCCCGCAAAAGGCGATCAGCACCGCCGCCACACCCACCAAAATTGAAAGGCTCAGCCCCAGGCTGTAGCTGCCTGCCGGTTCTACCAGCATCAGCTGGCGCAGGGCATCGACCATGTAGGTCAGCGGGTTGAGGCGCGACACCACCTGCAACCAGGCGGGCATGATCTCAATTGGGTAGATCGCATTGCTGGCAAAAAACAGCGGCATCATCATCAGCTGGCCGACGCCCATCACCCGTTCGTGGGTCTGCGCCCAGCAGGCGACAATCAGCGAAAAAGTGGAAAACAGCGCCGCCCCCAGCATGACTACCAGGGCCACGCCCAGAATCGCCAGGGGGCTCCAGTTAATGCCCACCCCCATGAGTGCCGCCACGATATAGATGATCACCAGCTGCGACAGACAGCGCACCCCGGCTCCGATCGCCTTGCCCAGCACCAGAGCCGACTTGGGCGCAGGGCTGACCATCAGCTTGTGCAAAATCCCTAGATCCTTTTCCCAGATCACCAGCAGCCCGGTGAAAATCGACATGAATAAAACGCTCTGGGCGAGAATGCCCGGTGTCATAAAGTCGATGTAGCTGAGATTGCCGGTGGGAATGCCGCGCACCTGGGTAAACACCTGGCCAAAAATCGTCAGCCACAGCACCGGCTGCACGGCGCGGGTAAACAGCTGAATCGGGTCATGGCGCAGCTTGCGAATTTCGAGTTCGGCAGCGACCAGGGCCTTGGCAATAAATTCTTCCACCGGGGTGGTCACTCGGCTAGGCCTAGCCCAGCCGTTGAGCGGTGCGGCGTGTGGTTGACGTGTCACGGTAGCTTCCTTCGGTTTCAGTACTGAGCGAGTTGCGGGTGTAGTGGATGAACACGTCATCCATCGTGGCTTCAGAGGCGGCTTCAGGCTGGGGTACGGTGGCCTTGAGGGCGGCGGGGGTGCCGATCGCCACCTGCCGACTCTGGTAGAGCATGGCAATGCGATCGCACAGCACATCGGCCTCTTCCATAAAGTGGGTGGTGAGAAACACCGTGGTGCCGTAGTCGTGCCGCAGCTGCAAGATTAGATCCCACATGGTTTTGCGGGCCACCGGGTCGAGCCCCACGGTCGGCTCGTCGAGAAACAAAACCGGGGGGCGGTGCAGGGTGGCCTGGGCCATCTCCAGCCGCCGAATCATGCCGCCGGAGTAAGTATTCACCAGGTGATGGGCTACCGAGTCGAGCCCCACATAGTGCAGGGCGGCGTGGATGCGATCGAGCCGCTGCCGCCGGGGCACCCCGTAGAGCTTGGCCAAAATCAGCAGGTTTTCGTAGCCGGTCAGGGTGCCATCTACCGAGAGCGCCTGGGGCACGTAGCCAATGCTGCGCTGCACCCCGGCGGCCTGGCGGCCAAGATCAAACCCGGCGATCGCGGCCCGGCCACTGCTAGCGGGCAGCAGGGTGGTGAGCATTTTGATCAGCGTGCTTTTGCCCGCCCCGTTTGGCCCCAGCAGGCCAAAGACTTCACCGGGGGCCACGGTCAGGGAAAAGCCATCGACCGCTGGTTTGGTGCCGAAGCGTTTGGTGAGTTCTTGAATGTCAATCATCTAGGTTAGGGGTGGGTGGTGGATGGGTGGATGAGTTGGGAGTGGATGAGTGGGGCTTGAAGGCAATTGGGTGAGTGAGGTTCTGTCTTGACCAGATCCGATCTCCCCAAACACTCGCGGTCAAAAACTTACTCATCACCCCCCTTTTTAGGGGGCAGGGGGGATCTCCAGAGAGCATTTTTCTCGCATAAAAGTTTTTGGGTAAGACTTACTCCCTCAAATCTTCTTGCCCCAAGGCCAGGTCGTTACCCAACCTCTCATCAAACAGACCGCCCAAGATCGCCAGCCCGGCCTGCACCTGTTGCAGGTCGGCGGCGGACAAGCCCATCAGGCGATCGGCCACTGTTTGCAAGGTCGCGTCGTAAACCCGCGCCGTCTCTGCGGCCCCCTCAGGGGTGAGGGTGAGAATGATGCGCCGTCGCTCAACGGGATCGCCAATGCGGTTTACCAACCCCCGCTGCACCAGGCGCTCGACCATGGCCGACATGGTGGGGCGGGTGACATCTAAATAGTCAGCCACTTCAGAGAGGGAAGACTGCGATCGCCGCCGCAAAAAATACAGCACCCGCAACTGCGACAGCGACAGATGGGGCTTGCCGTGGCTGCGAATGCCCGCCCGTAGAAACCTGGTCACCGCAGGCACCACGGCCATGACGTCGATCGCACACTGGCTGGGGGTAAGGGTAATCAACGGCAGCGTGACCTGGCGACACAATAGTTAGTTCAGCTAATTGTTAGTTTAGCTTAGTAATTTCAAATTGTGGGCAGGGGAGTAGGGCGTCAACCCAATCATTTAAGGCCCGCAGGAGTGGCTTTAATAGGGCTTTAACCATGGATTCTCAATTTGTTGTCAGCAGAAAAACCTGCCGATCCCTCGATCTTTTGGTCGGTGGTTTATAGATCCTCCAAACCTGGTAGATTGTCTTGGTATCGGCAAAACGAATGAAGCATTGCTATGAAAGTCCTGGTAATTGGCGGCGACGGCTATTGTGGCTGGGCAACTGCCCTGCATCTTTCCAACCGTGGCTACGAAGTCGGGATTCTTGATAGTTTGGTGCGTCGCCACTGGGATGCTCAGCTTCAGATCGATACGTTGACCCCCATTGCCCCCATTCAAGCCCGCCTGCAGCGGTGGAAAGATCTCACCGGCAAGCATATTGATCTCTACGTGGGCGACATCAATAATTACTCCTTTTTAGAGGAGACCATGCGGTCATTTGAGCCGAGCGCTGTCGTACACTTCGGCGAACAGCGATCGGCCCCCTTCTCGATGATCGACCGCGAGCACGCCGTGCTCACCCAGGCCAACAACGTGCTGGGCAACCTGAATTTGCTCTACGTACTGCGCGACCACTTCCCCGAGTGCCACCTGGTCAAGCTGGGCACCATGGGCGAGTACGGCACCCCCAATATCGACATCGAAGAGGGCTACATCACCATTGAGCACAATGGTCGCAAAGACACCCTGCCCTACCCCAAGCAGCCCGGCTCGTTTTACCACCTCAGCAAGGTGCACGACTCCCACAACATTCACTTTGCCTGTAAGGTGTGGGGCCTGCGGGCTACCGACCTCAACCAGGGCGTGGTCTACGGCGTGCTCACCGAAGAGACTGGCATGGATGAGCTGCTGATCAATCGCCTCGACTACGACGGCATTTTTGGTACGGCCCTCAACCGCTTCTGTGTGCAGGCGGCGGTAGATCACCCCCTGACGGTCTACGGCAACGGCAGCCAGACCCGCGCCTTTCTCGATATTCGCGACACCGTGCGCTGTGTGGAGATTGCGATCGCCAATCCCGGTGACCCCGGCATCTTCCGCGTCTTCAACCAGTTCACCGAGATGTTTAGCGTTGGCGAACTGGCCCTGATGGTGAAGAAGGCTGGCAACACCATGGGTTTCGATGTGGAGATCAATCACATTGACAACCCCCGAGTTGAGGCCGAAGAGCACTACTTCAACGCCAAAAACACCAATCTGCTAGAGCTGGGTCTACAGCCTCACCTGCTGTCTGACTCGCTGCTTGACAGCCTGCTCAACTTTGCCGTTAAGTACAGAGATCGCGTCGACAAGACCCAGATTTTGCCCACGGTTAAGTGGCGGCGCGACTAGCTAGAAGCGGGGTAAAATCGCACTGTGATTTTGCCCCGCCATCGGGTGATTTTTTACTTTCAATTATCTTCTTTAGCCCCCTACGATTGTTATGCGGATTGCTCTCTTTACCGAGACCTTTTTGCCGAAAGTTGACGGCATTGTTACCCGTCTTAAGCATACGGTCGATCACTTGCAGCGCCAGGGTAACCAGGTATTGGTCTTTTCTCCTGATGGGGGGCTGCGAGAGCACAAGGGGGCTAAGATTCATGGGGTTTCTGGGTTTCCTCTGCCGCTGTACCCAGAGCTTAAGCTGGCGCTGCCGCGACCTTCCATTGGTGAAGCACTAGAAGCGTTTCAGCCTGATCTCGTCCATGTCGTCAACCCGGCAGTCCTCGGGCTGGCGGGCATTTACTACAGCAAGACGATGGACTTGCCGCTGGTGGCGTCGTACCACACCCACCTGCCCAAGTACCTAGAGCACTACGGTCTGGGCATGCTCGAAGGGGTGATGTGGGAGTTGATCAAGGCGATGCACAACCAGGCGCAAATCAACCTGGTCACCTCTACCGCTATGCAGGCTGAGCTGTCAGAACACGGCGTAGAGAATATCGAAGTGTGGCAGCGGGGCGTCGATAACGAGCTGTTTAGGCCAGAGTTGGCCAGTGCTGAAATGCGCGATCGCCTCTCCCAGGGCCACCCCGAAGCGCCGCTACTGCTCTATATCGGTCGCCTCTCTGCCGAAAAAGAAATTGACCGCATCAAACCCGTGCTCCAGGCGATTCCCGGTGCGCGGCTGGCGCTGGTGGGCGACGGCCCCTACCGCGCCGAGCTAGAGGCCCACTTTGAAGGGACCTTCACCAACTTTGTTGGCTACCTGGGGGGTGAAGACCTCGCCTCTGCCTACGCCTCCGCCGACGCCTTCGTGTTTCCCTCCCGCACCGAGACCCTGGGCCTAGTGCTGCTAGAGGCCATGGCCGCAGGCTGTCCGGTGGTGGCCGCCAACTCCGGTGGCATTCCCGACATTGTCACCGATGGCGTCAACGGCTTTCTCTTTGACCCGCTAGATGCCTCAGGGGCGATCGATGCCACCCGTCGGTTGATTGAGGCCAAAGCCGAGCGCGAACTCATGCGCCGCAATGCTGTGGCCGAAGCAGAGCAGTGGGGCTGGGCAGCGGCCACTCGGCAACTACAGCAGTTCTACCGGCAGGTGCTGGCCCAGCGATCGCTGCCCATGGCGGCCTAACCAGGCGCTCTCTAGTAGGTGGCGGCTTTACTAGACCCAATACCGAATCCTATCCCTGTCTTGGCGGTTGTACCGATCGCTGCACAGCACTCAAGCCCACCTCAGCCCCCAGGGCCAGCAGCGCCACCGGCACTGCCCCTACCAGCAAAATCGCTGGGTCATAGACGGCAAACCCCAGCACAATAAAGGCCCCCAGACCCCCTGCTCCGACAAAGGCGGCTAGGGTAGCGCTGGCGATCACTTCCACGGTGGCGGTCTTGATGCCCGCAATCACCACCGGCAGCGCCAGAGGAATCTCCACCTGCTTGAGAATGGCGGCGGGGGGCATGCCCATGCCCGTGGCCGCTTCTCGAATGGCGGGGCTAATGGTGCGAAAGGCCACGTCAGTGCTGATCAAAATCGGCGGCATCACCAGCAGCGTCAGGGCTAGCACCGCTGACCAAAAGCTTAAGCCTAGAAATGGTACCGCCAAAAACAGCACCGCCAGGCTAGGAATCACCCGCAGGGCGTTGAAGGTATTTAGCATGACCGTGGAGACTAGGGGCGATCGCGCACTCCACCAGCCCAGGGGTAGCCCCGCCACGAGCCCAATGGCCAAGGGCACTGCCACCAGCAAGAGATGCTGCTGTAGGGCCGTCAAAACGCGATCGCTGTTGTCTAACGTGTACTGATAGGCGGTTTGCAGAGTTGGCAGCATAGGACGGCGAGCAGATCAGTACCTCATCTTCGCATCCATCCTCAGCCGCATGGCTGAGAATATTCCATTGAGGGCCATGCTGGGGCCAGGTGCAGTAGGCTGACGCAGGTAGTCAAAGCAGAGCGATCGCCCCTGACCTGGAGCATTGGCGGGGTAGGGAGCATTGCAGTGCAATGCCCCTAGGAACCGGGGCATGTAGATAGGATTTGATATCAGATCGAACAGCTCAGATCGCCCGCCTTTTGGCTAAACAGCAGGTTTTCGCGGTAGTCCACGGGGCAGTCGATCACCGCTGGCACATCATCCTCCAAGGCCTGCTTCAATGTCGGAATAAAGTCTTCCGCCGACTCAATTCGGTAGCCCTTGAGGCCCATGGCCTCCGCCAGCTTGACAAAGTCGGGGTTGGTGAAGTGAATGTAAGTCGACTCGCCGTAGTAGTTCATCTGCTTCCACTCGATCAGCCCGTAGCCGCCGTCATTAAAGATGATGGTGACAAAAGGCGTGCCCACCCGCAGGGCCGTCTCCAGCTCCTGGCAGTTCATCATAAAGCCGCCGTCGCCGGTCACGGCTACCACCTTGCGGTTGGGGTGCACCAGCTTTGCTGCCAGTGCCCCCGGCAGGGCAATGCCCATGGCCGCAAAGCCATTGGAAATCAGGCAGGTGTTGGGGCGCAGGCAGTGATAGTTGCGGGCCATCCACATTTTGTGAGCCCCCACGTCCGAGATCACAATGTCTTCGGCGTCGAGCACCTGGCGCAGGTCGTAGATCAGCTTTTGGGGCTTGATCGGAAAGCCGAAGTCGTCGGCATACTGCTCGTAGTCGGCCCGAATTTCGTCGCGAATTTTGAGGCTGGCTGGCTCAGGGCGACCCTGGCGCTTCACCCGCTTGAGAATTTCTTCGAGAGAGTCTGAAATGTCGCCAATGACTTCTACTTTAGGAATGTAGCTGCTGTCGATCTCGGCGTGGGTGAGGTTGATGTGCAAAATCGGCAGATTGCCGTCGGGGTTCCACTTCTTGGGCGAGTACTCAATCAGGTCGTAGCCCACCGCAATGATGAGGTCAGTCTGCTCCATGGCGCAGGTGATGTAGTCGCGCTGCTGCAACCCCAGCGACCACAGCGCCAGAGGGTGAGTGTAAGGAATCACCCCCTTGCCCATGAAGGTGTTGGCCACGGGAATGTTGAGCTGGGTGGCAAACTCGGTGAGAGCTTCGCTGGCGCTGGCGCGAATGGCCCCATTGCCCACCAAGATCATCGGGTTGCTGGCCTGAGAAATCGCCACCGCCGCCTGCTGAATGCTCTGCAGCGAGGCGTAGGTTTTCTCTTGGCTATCCTTCCGTAGAGCAGCGCCTACCACCTCCATCTCGGCGATGTTCTCCGGCAGGTCGATGTGTACCGCGCCGGGTTTTTCGGCCTGGGCCAGCTTAAAGGCTTTGCGCACAATCTCGGGGGTAATGCTGGGCCGCACGATCTGAGCATTCCACTTGGTGACCGGGGCAAACATGGCCACCAGGTCGAGGTACTGGTGCGACTCAATGTGCATGCGATCGGTGCCCACCTGGCCGGTGATCGCCACCAGCGGGGCGCGATCGAGGGTCGCGTCGGCCACCCCAGTCATCAGGTTTGTCGCCCCTGGCCCCAGGGTCGAAAGGCACACCCCCGCTTTGCCCGTCAGCCGCCCGTAGACATCGGCCATAAAAGCCGCTCCCTGTTCGTGGCGGGTAGTGATGAACTGAATGGACGAGCGCTTGAGCGCCTGGAGTAACTGGAGGTTTTCTTCGCCGGGTAGGCCAAAGATATATTCGACGCCTTCGTTCTCAAGGCACTGGACGAGTAATTCAGCGGTATTCATAGGATCGTGTCGGGGGATAGAGGGTGGGGAAAGGTTGGCAGGGGTGAAGGTGTGAACGTTAAAGCGTGCGAACGTTCACACCTGGAACTATTTGACCCAGACAGTTTTGATGTTGACGAACTCGTGGATGCCCTGGCGACCAAGCTCGCGCCCGTAGCCCGATCGCTTGATGCCGCCAAAGGGCAGGCGGGGGTCAGACTTGACCAGGCCATTAATAAAGACTGCCCCAGCCTCGAGTTCGTTCATCAGGCGCTCTTGCTCGGCGGGGTCTTGGCTCCAGCCGCTGGCCCCCAGGCCAAAAGGAATGTCGTTGGCCCGGGCGATCGCCTCATCCAGGCTACTCACCCGAAACACCAGGGCCACTGGGCCAAAGAACTCCTCCTGGTCGGCGGGGGTGCCGGGGGGCAGCGCCGCCAAAATGGTGGGCGGAAACCAGTTGCCGCCCTGCCATTCCACCGGCAGCTGAGCCTTAAAGGCTGCGACATTGCCGCCAATCAGCGCCTGGCCGCCCAGGTTTAAACAGGTGCTGACCTGCTGCTCTAGCTCAGCGGCAATGCTGGGGGTGGCCAGGGGGCCAACGGTGACCCCCTCGTCGAGGGGGTTGCCAATCTTGAGGGCGGCAAATTTTTCGGTGAGGCCCTGTTCAAAGCGATCGGCGATCGCCTCGTGGACAATAAACCGCTTGGCCGCAATGCAGGTTTGGCCGTTATTGAGCATCCGTGAGGTGGCGGCGGTGGCGATCGCCGCTTCAATATCTGCGCTGGGCATAACGATAAACGGGTCGCTGCCACCCAGCTCTAGCACGGTTTTTTTCAGGTTTTGGCCGCAGGCGGTGGCCAGGCTGATGCCCGCTGGCTCGCTGCCGGTGAGGGTGGCAGCTTTGATGCGATCGTCGGCAACGAGTTTGGCAATGCGATCGCCCCCGATCAGCAGAGTTTGAAACGCCCCCTCCGGCAGCCCGGCTTTCTGAAACACCTCCTCAATCGCCAGGGCACACTGGGGCACGTTTGAGGCGTGCTTGAGCAGACCCACATTGCCCGCCATCAGCGCCGGAGCCGCAAAGCGAAACACCTGCCAAAACGGAAAGTTCCACGGCATCACCGCCAGCACTGGGCCGAGGGGCTGATAGCGCACAAAGCTGCGGCTGGCGTCGGTCGTGGCGGGCTCATCGGCCAAAAACTCGGCCCCGTGGTCGGCATAGTAGCGGCAGACCAGGGCGCTTTTTTCGACTTCGGCCACAGCAGCGGCCAGGGGCTTGCCCATTTCTAAGGTCATGATTTTGGCGTAGGCAGCCTTGTTGTCGTCGAGCACCTGGGCCGCCTGTCGCAGCCAGGTAGCGCGCTGGTCAAAGCTGGTCTGGCGATAGGTGGCAAAGGTCTGGGTGGCTTGGGCTAGCTTTTGGTCTAGATCAGCATCTCCCAGAGAGGCAAATTCTTTTAGCACCGCTCCGGTGGCGGGGTTAATACTGGCAATGGGCATAATTTGACCTCCTGTTGGTCAACTGAGGTCGGCGATCTAAGCTCCGATTGCCCTAGTAGCAATCAACCGTGATCGCGGTTGATTGCCGCGTTCACTGGACAAGGTTGAACCTGGATCAAAAGGTCGACAATCCAGACTCATCAGCATGGGGATAGAGTACCCCTCCGAGCAAGCGCAGCTTTGGCAGTCAACCTCTAAACTGAGTCTTTCTTAACTGTGCCTTGAGACACAAAAGACTACGCCCTCATCCTATTACTTCTGCACAAAACATAGTGTTACGTAACGATGACGAAAAACAGGCCTCTTTAGGTGTTTGCCGCCTGTTCTGCAGGGCTGCTGGCAGCGCCGAAGTTAGCCCAGGGCCAGGGGTTAGACAGCAGGGCCGTAGCCGCCTCGCGGCCCAGGGGCTTAGAAAACAAAAAGCCCTGGCCTCGGTGACAGCCCATCGATCGCAGGCGGTGCAGCTGCTTTTCGGTCTCAATGCCTTCGGCCACGAGATTCATACTGAGCTTTTGCCCCAGGGCAATAATGGTGTGTACAATCTCGCGATCGTCGTCGCTTTGATCCATCCGTCCCACAAAGGACTGGTCGACCTTTAGGGTGTCGGTGGGAAAGCGGTGCAGGTAGCTGAGGGAAGAGTAGCCCGTGCCAAAGTCGTCAATGGCCAGCTTCAGCCCCAGGTGCTTGAGGCGGTGCATGATCTCGGTGGCCCCATCGACATCGCGCATGATCATGCTTTCGGTAATCTCAAGCTGCACGTGGGTGCCGCTGAGATCGAGACCTTGCAGGGTGTTGCCAAACTGTTCGACCAGGTCGACCTGGTGAAACTGCCGCCCCGATAGGTTGATGCTCATGGTCAAAGTCTGTTCAGGAAACTGCTGCTCCCAGGCTTTGAGCTGGGCACAGGCGGCCCGAAAAATCCACTGGCCCAGATGCACGATCAGCCCGGTCTCTTCGGTCACCTGAATGAACTGCCCCGGCGATACAAAACCCTCCTCGGGGCGATACCACCGTACTAGGGCCTCAAAGCCGGTAATGCGGCCTGTTTTCAGACATACGATGGGTTGATAGTGCAGCAAAAACTCATTGTTCTCAAAGGCGCTGAGCAGGTGGCTCTCCAGATCTAGCCGCCGCACCGCCTCTTCGTGCATGGTGCTGGCAAACACCTCGTAGCGGTACTCATTCAGCGCCTTGGCCCGGTACATGGCCGTGTGGGCATCGCGCAGCAGGTCTTGGGGGGTAGGGGGGCGATCGCCATGGGCCATAGCTACCCCCATAGAACTGGTCACCGACAGTCGCCGCCGCGCCATAGAAAAGGGCTCTGACAGCTCGGTTTGCAGGCGGTTAAGCCACTGGTCAACGGTGGGCTGGTCGTGCACCGGCAGCAAAAAGGCAAACTCGTCGCCCCCTACCCGAGCCAGCTGGGCCGAGGGGGGCAAAAACTGGCGCAGCCGTTGGCCGATGGTGCGCAGCACACGATCGCCCATCAGGTGCCCGTAGGACTGGTTGATCAGCTTAAAGCGATCGATGTCGAGAAACACTACCGTCACTGCCGTCGCTGGTCGGGCCTGCAACGCCCGCTGCACCTGAAGCAAAAACATATCGCGCCCCGGCAGCAGAGTGAGCTGATCGTAGCTGCTGCGGTAGAGCGCCTTTTGCACCACCACCAGACCCAGGGCCAGTAAATAGGCCGCCACTGGCTCTACCGTGGGCACCCAAAGCAGCTGGCTCAGGGCCAGGCCGCTCAGCCCCCAAATCCCCAGCACCATGGCTCCGCTGACTGCCAGCAGCACCGTGGGTCGCCGCACTTGCCAGCCCACTACTCCGGCCACCAGCGTCCAGCCCACCAGCCAAAGAAACTCACCCCACTGGGGCAAAAAACGGTACAGGGCCGGCTCACCAGCGATCGCATCGAGCAGCTGACTGACGCTCTGAGCGTGCACCTCCACCCCAGCCATCACAAACTGCGACGACTGATCGTGGCTAAAGGGGGTATAAAACTCATCTTTTAGACTAGAGGCGGTGGAGCCAATCAGCACGATCTTGCCCTGCACCCAGTCCGGCGGCACCGCCCCGGCCAGCACCTGGGTAATAGTCAGGGTCCGGGCTGGTTCGTAGGGAGTGCTGTACCTCATCAGCACCTGGTAGCCCCGGTTATCGATATCGGCATACCCCCCATCTTCTGCCAGCAGGGCCGGGAACTCAGCGGGGCCAATGCGCAGCCGGTCATAGTCGCGATCGACCTGAAAGGCCAGGTCGGGATGGTAGGCCAGTACCACCCGCAGCGGAAACGAATAGAACGGATTGTCAGGAGCCGCCACGTACAACAGGTTGCGACGGAGCACCCCGTCAGGGTCAATGACAAAATCGTTAAACCCCACCTGATCGGTGGGCCAGGTATCTGGGGCGGGCACCTCAACGCCGTTGCCCTGCTGACCAACATTAAAAATGCCAATCAGGTTGGGGGCCTCAAAGGCCTGGGCCAAGGCGGCTTTGCCTGGCTCGCTCTGGGGAGTATTGCGGTACAGGTCGAGACCTACCACTGCCGGGTCATGCTGCTGAATCTCGGCAATAATGTCGGCGACTACTCGGTCGCTCAGGGGCCAGCCATAGGCTTCAATATCGGCTTCGGTTATCTCTACGATCAGCAACCGGCGATCAAAAGACTGCCGTACCTGCATGCGAGTGAGCCGGTCAAAGCTCGACATCTCAAGAGCCTCAAACAGCTTGAACTGTTTGCCCGTAGATGCGATCGCTAAAGCCAGCAGGCCAGACACCAGCACTGCTCGACTACCAAAGTTAATCGGTTCAGCAAAACGCGAGAACCAGTCTCGAATGTGTGGCCCCAAAGGCCCAGCCCGGAATTGCACCATGAAATAAACCGACGACGGTAGACGTAGCCATGACAGACATCGACCTGCATCCCTGAATGCACTAGATATTACAGAGTCTAACGACCCCAATCCGGACATGTTGCCCCAGAGCCAACATCTGCGGCCCCCCGCCTAGAGCACCGCAGGCCTGTCAGTGCCGCGACCTTAAGCCATGGTGTCACTGTGTGGAGTATTGACCCAGTGGGTGCCGCCCCCCCGCCGCTGTCCCGGAAACTCTTCGCGAGGGCCCTGGGCCTGAGGATTGGCAACTAGGTCAGGTAAGTGCAGCACCAACAACGTTAATATGCTCACCCCCACCAGCATGGCTGCGCCGCTAGGCCAAATAAAAACTCGAATGAGCAGCTTTTTCATGACTAAAACAGACCCCAGGCTAGTGACAGAACTCCTGCCCCGCGCGGTAAAGGCTGATTTCCTTCACTTCTATACCGCTACAGGCATGGTGTAATTTTTCACCGCCTAAGCCTCACTCAATACTGAGAATCTAGGTATTTACTTAAGCTTTATGGTCGAGTAAAGCTCCCTTGCCATCGCTGAGGACCGGTTAAAATTAACCTGCTCCCAGCGGTGACCGGTGCCCGCACCGGGTTGAGCATCGCACTGGGGGCATTAAATGGGGGCATTAAAAACTTGTTAAGGGAATGCTCCGCAGCTCAATTCCCCAGATATGCTAAGACGCAAGATACCTCCTAACTGCGTCTCCAGCCCCATCTGACTCCTTTTGTTGGTGTCATTTAGATGGGGCTGCTACTTTGGCAGATGTTAATTAGAGAGATGCTTGTTCTAACCCAATGGTTGATGGCTAATCTTTGATCACCGATTTTTGATCGCCGAGATGGGCGTCGGGCGCACCTCGCGATCGAGTGACTATCGGCCAAAACTAAAAATACCCCAACTGCTGCATGCGCCCATAGGCACATGCAGCAGTTGTTTGGCTTGATACTTTGCCACCGTCAGCCTGGGCTGACCAGTGGGGCTTCGCCGGGGCTGCTGTAAGATCAGGGCCACCAGTGCTAAGAACGCTGCTTGACTAGCAAAGTGGCCTTGAAAATTGTGATTGCGGATACAAAATTAAGGTGTTAGGCTGAAAAGCTGTTCGCGCCATAGTGAACTGGATTGTAAAACTAGTAGCTTTTGTACCCCAGTTGCTAAGCAAGCGTCGCTGCTGGGGTTGCTGCTGGCCATGGCCCACCGCCTGAGCTTGTGGTCGAGACTGCCCTTGGGCAGCTTTGGCCAGGGCCGTGGGTGTTGATTTCAGCACACGCTCAAATGACGTTATTTGCCTTTTTCTGGGCTGCATTTCTACCCCATCATTCGGTTTTTCCTCCTCTGTTTAAGTTTCCGGTGCTGCTAGCGACTCGTTCCTACGCAGCGGGGCTTTTCCTTGAACAGGACGCGGTAGCAGCGCGTCTCTATTCACCGCTACATTTACAGGCCTCAGCCTACCGGCCACCGCCGCTGGAGCCTCAGCTAGTTTGGTCAGGTGCGGCTGAATTTGACTGGCAACGATGGCATGCGGCGGCGGCGGTGGCCATTGTGCCTCGGCTTGGCCACCTGTCGAGTGACAGTGTCAGTCTTGACCGTGGGGCAGGCCGCTGTGGCAGCTACGTCAGCCCAAGCCACCCGGCTGATGGCTTTATCGTTGAGGTCAAAAATATAGTTATTGGTCGTCTGCCCTCTCGGCAGGCGGCAGAGGCCATTGCCAGTCAAATCCGTGAGGCAGTGCCTGCACTGGAGGCTAACCCCGATGCCCTCACCCCCAGGCTGGGAGCCGGGGTGTCGGGCGGACAAATAGATGGGCAAACGGTATTTGTGCTGCCGGATCTAGAGGCCGACCCAGAGCATGCCCCCCTGCAAGCCACCCAGTGGGTAAATAATTTGCGCCTGGCTTTTGGAGCGCCCCCGCTTGACCCCAGTCAGGTACAGATGGTGTCCTATGGTTTGGGAGAAACCCATCAGACCTTTGGTGGTACGGCCTCGTGGTACGGGCCTTATTTTCACGGTCGGCAGACCGCTACGGGCGAGACGTTTAACCAGCATGAGCTGACAGCGGCCCATAAGACGCTGCCCTTTGACACCTACCTCCAGGTGCGTAACCAGCTCAACGGCAAAACGGTAGTGGTGCGCATCAACGATCGCGGCCCTTACATAGGAGAGCGATCGCTCGATCTCTCCTACGCAGCGGCCCAGTGTCTCGGTGCCGATCAGCCAGGGGTGATTCCCTACCAGGCGACGATTTTGGCCCCTGGGCTGCCCAGCGCCTGGCGAGAAGAGGTGGTGGCTGCCCGGCCTTAGGCTGAGCCAAACCAACCCACCATAGCTCGGGTCAGCCCAAGCACCGAATGGCTTCTAGCATGCCTCGGGCTTTGTTGAGGGTCTCTTGGTACTCGAGCTCGGGTACCGAGTCGGCCACTACCCCGGCTCCGGCCTGGACGCTGACGCTGTGGCCCCCCTCAGGTCGCGATCGCACCACCATGGTGCGAATGGTAATGGCGGTGTTGAGCTGGCCCTCAAAGTCGTAGTGGCCGTAGACCCCGGAGTAAGGCCCCCGGCGGCAGGGCTCTAGGTCGTGGATGATCTGCATAGCGCGAATTTTGGGCGCGCCGCTGACGGTGCCCGCCGGAAAGCAGGCCTTGAGCAGATCCCAGGCGGTCTTGCTGGGGGCCAGACGACCCACCACATTGCTGACGATGTGCATGACGTGGGAGTAGCGCTCGACAATCATCAGCTCATCGACCTGGACGGTGCCGCTGAGGCAGACCCGACCGAGGTCGTTGCGGCCTAGATCCACCAGCATGACGTGTTCGGCTCGCTCTTTAGGGTCGGCCAGCAGGTCGTGCTCGTAGGCGGTGTCTTCGGCGGCGGTTTTGCCCCGGGGGCGAGTGCCAGCGATGGGGCGCACCGTGGCCACCTGGGGCTGACTGGGGTCGTCGTCTAGGGTGGCCTTGACCATGACTTCAGGACTAGAGCCAATCAGCTGCCAGTTGTAGAAGTTGAAGTAGGCCATGTAGGGTGAAGGGTTGATCTGCCGCAGGGAGCGGTACAGGTCAAAGGGGTCACCGCTGTAGGTGGTGTTTAAGCGTTGGGAGATCACTACTTGGAAGATATCGCCCGCCTGGATGTGAGCCTTGGCCCGCTCAACGCTGGCGCAAAACTCGTCAGGGGTGCGGTTGCTGGTGTAGGCCACTGGCGGTGCGGCGCTGCTCGCGTGCCAGGGCAGGGTAGCCGGAGCAGCGGCCAGAGGAAGGGTGAGTTTGTGGAGCAGTTGGGAGACGCGATCGCAGGCTTGCTGGTAAGCCGTCTGTACATTCGTCGATGGATCTCGCAGGTCGGCATAGGCGATCGCCCAGATTTTGCGCTGCACCTGGTCAAAAATCAGCAGGCTATCGACCTGCATCCAGAGACCGTCGGGTAGATCGTCTGCATTGGCGGGGTGCACTGGCACTGTGGGCTCAATCCAGCGGATCAGCTCGTAGCCCCAAAAGCCAAACAGGCCGCCAATGCCGGGGGGCATAGCGGGCAGCTTGACCGGCTGGTAGGGGGCTAGGCAGTCGGCCAGGGTGTCGAAGGGGTTGCCCCGGTGCTCGATCACGGTGCCGTCGCGGTGGGTCTGGGTAGAGCGATCGCCCCGATTTTCCAGTACCCACAGCGGGTTGCAGCCCAAAAAGCTGTAGCGGCCCAGGTTTTCGCCCCCTTCTACCGACTCCAACAAAAAGCTGTAGGGCTGGCCCGCGCATACCTTGTACCAGGCCGACACGGGGGTATCGAGATCGGCCAGCCACTCCTGGTAGACGGGCACAAAGTTGCCCTGGGTGGCGTAAGTTTGAAACTGCTCAAAAGCTGGAAAAATCATGGCACCTATTCTACAGCGCTGGGGCGGCTCCCGCGATCGAAAAAAGGGGCCTAGCCGTAGCTAAGCCCCTTACAACACAACAGTCACAGTCAACAGAGAAAGCTTTAGCTCCAAAAGTTCGATAAAACCGCACCCCGGAGCCTATGCCAATGGCCTATACCTCGTAGGTAGCCTTGCCGCTGAACTTGATGGTGGCCGGGTCGGGGTTGGCACCAATGTTACGGGCAACGCTATTGACTGCGCCACGACCTTCGTTCACCTTCTCAGGGAAGACGCCGTCGGCGGGGTGCAGGTACTGGGTTTCGCCACTGGGGAAGATGCGATAGATTTTGTAGTCTTCGATCTTGGGCTTAAACTTGTTGCGCAGCTGTCGGCCAAGGGCCAGGGCTTGCTCTTTGCGGGCTAGATATAGCAGATTCTCGCCTTCGTTCATAAAGGCCGCGCCACCGGTGGGCATTTCAAAGACCTGCTTTTTGGGGCTGGTCCAGGTGATGGCGTACTTTTCTTCAACTGAGGCCTTGGTGAGGAGACCGCCGGTGCTGCCTCCAAAAATAGGTGTTTGACCTGTCAACGTTTCAGTCATGAAATCCTATCTCTCAACCACTTGAATGGGCGTTTGATGGGCATCGTATCATCGCGTGAGCGGGGGGTAATACTGATTGTTGAGGAAGTGTAACAGTTCTTCAGGTAAGGGCAGAAGACTTGATACATGTGTGGATCCTGAGCCTGAGGGTGAGCAGGTAAAACGTTAGTGGTTAGAACATTTGAAAGTAGTTAGAACGGTTAAACCTGCCACCGTCTAATCGTCTAACTTTCCAGCCTGCCAACCCACCACCCTTTCGCCTATTGCTAACCCCAACGTTCTAGGCCGACCACGCTTCTCTAAAGTCGGCGTAGAGAGTCAGCCCGCCATCGATATAGAGAGTTTGACCTGTGATGTAGGCCGCTTCATCGGAGGCGAGAAAGGCGACGGCGGCGGCCATTTCTTCACTGGTGCCCGCCCGGCCCATAGGAATATGGCTTTCGACCTCGGCTTTTTTCTCAGGATCCTCAGTCCACTCATCGTTGATGGGGGTAATGGTGGCACCGGGGCCAATGCCGTTGACCCGAATGCCTCTGGCGGCATATTCGAGGGCGAGGGTGCGGGTCATGTTGCCCATGCCGCCCTTGCTGATGGAGTAGCTGAGGTACTGGGGCCGAGGAATGATTTCGTGAACGCTGGAAACGTTGATAATGCTGCCGGGGCGGCCCGTCGTCAGCAGATGTTTGATGGTCTCGCGGGCGCACAGGTAGGCACCGCGCAGGTTGACTCCCAGCACCCAGTCAAAGTCGTCGGCGGCGATCGCATCGGAGGGGCTATCGGTCTGCACACCGGCATTGTTGACCAAGATATCGAGCTGGCCAAAGCGATCGAGGGTCTGCTGCACCATGGCGATGACATCGTCTTCCTTAGAGACATCGCCCTGTACCAGCAGCGACTGAACGCCGCAGAGCTCAATGTCTGGGCAGGCTTTTTCCATGGCCTGGCGGCGGGTGTCTTCGGCGGCGGCGGGATTGCTGCGGTAGTTGATCACAATGTTGCAGCCCTCTTCGGCCAGACGAATGGCGATCGCCTGACCAATACCAGAGGAGGCGCCAGTGATCAGCGCAGTTTTGCCGGTGAGTCCTTTCATGGTGGAAATGGGGTAAGGGGGATGGGTCGCGAGTAAGCAGCCGAGTCATCACAGGGATGTTGTGAGCATACTCAGGTCGCACGCTCTGGTATATCTCTCTGGGGAACTATTTTCTGTCTACAGTGGGATTGTTGAGCGTTAAGGTGGGTTCTACCCAGGAAAATCCCCGATTGGCAAACCGTTTTACCGTAGGGGCAAATAGCTGTTGGCCCGATGTCAGGATGTTCTTTTTGAGCGATCGCCTAGGGTGAGTTCTATGTCAGCAAAGCCTCCATTAACGAGCTGTTCTACCGGAGGGGCAAACGGTTGTTGGCCCGATGTCAGGACATTACTTTTTGAGCAATCGCCTAAGGAGTGGTTAACAATGTACGTTTTGATCGGCGGGGCTGGCATGCTGGGCCTAGATCTGGCGAAAACGCTGCTAGAGGAGGGGCACACGGTGGCGGTGGTAGACACCGATCCCCTGGCCTGCCAGTATGCCCGCGAAAAGATTGGCGTGATGGCCTTTGAGGGCAGCGCGGTGAACACGACCACCCTGCTAGAGGCGGGCATTCGCAAGGCCGATGCGGTGATTGCGGCGCTGCCCGAGGATGCGTTTAACCTGGCCTTGGTGACGCTGTCGAAGCACTATGGGGTGCCCCAGACGGTGGTGCGAATGAGCGATCGCGACTTTGCCGAGCCCTATCAACTGGCGGGGGCCACCCACACCATCAGCACCACCGAGCTGACTATCAGCCGCATGGTCAGCGCCATTGAGTACCCCCAGGTGGAGGCAATGATGCACTTTGAGCAGGGGCAGGTGGAGGTGCTGAAGCTGCCCATTCCCCAGCAGTGCACGATTGTGGGGCGCACGGTGGCCGAGATAGCCCAAGACCCGCGCTTCCCGGCGGGTACGCTGATCATTGGCTACCAGGCCCACCCCCACGAAGATTTGACCATTCCCAACGGCAGCACGGTGCTGGAGAGTGGTTCGACGATTTTGGCGGTGACCAAGCCTAATCTAGTGCGAAAAATGCTCGACTACATGGGGCTCTGTGCCTAGCGTCGCGATAGATCTGCGGGCCGACCCATAAGGCGGCGACCTTCGGCCACGGCGGCGTTGCTGCGATCGATCGCGTCTTTTACGGCCTTTAAGCTGTTGTTAATGAATGCGCCCATAGGGAACCTCCTAGAAGTAAATGCAAACTCGTAATGACTACGTATAAGGTAGCGAATAGAGCGGGTGCTTGTCAATCTTGACTCCCTACTCACTCATCCCGCAGCGCCAGCAGTCGCTCATTTAGCTCGCGAATGTAGCTCTGGCTGACCTCCTCAGATAACAGGCCCTTGCGGAGAGCGTCGTTGACGGCCCCTTTTTCGGCTAGGTAGAGGCGGCGGCGCAGGCCGTCGAGGCTGCTGTGGTCTTCGAGTCGGGCGGTGTCGTTGAGGCTGCGCTGGTTGTAGAGGTCGCGCAGGTCGCGATCGGCGGTGGCGACCTGGGCCTGGTAGGTTGCAAACAGCTCTTCGTAGAGGTTTTTGGGCAGGCTGCCCGCCTGGAGCAGGGTGGCGAGCTCTTGCTGGGCGGCTTTGGCCGCGATCATATTCATTTGTAAGATTTCCATGCGCTGCTTGGTGGGGGAGGGCGCGGTTAGCCGCAGCCGCTTGACCAGCACTGGCAGGCTCAGCCCTTGGCCCACCAGCGACACCAGCACCGTGCTAAACACTAGAGCCACCACCTGCTGCCGCCCCGGCAGGTCTGGGGGCAGGCTCAGCGCCAGGGCCATCGACAGCGACCCTTTAACGTTGCCTAAAATCAGCACGTGCTGCCAGCGCAGAGGCAGGGGGCGATCGCAAAAACCCAGCAGGTACAGCAGGGGATAGGTGGTTAAAATACGGCCTGTCTGGTAGGCCAGCACCGCAAACAGCGCTGCCGGAATGGTGCGCAGCAGCACCTCCGGATCGACCTCAATGCCCACCAGCAAGAAAATAAACGTGTTGACTCCAAACCCGGCATATTCCCAAAAGTTGAGCAGGGTGACCTTGGCCGAGGCCGAGGTGTGGCGAAAGCCCAGTTCGCCGATGACCAGCCCGGCAATGACGACGGCGATCGCGCTCGACACCCCCAGAGCCTGGCCGATCTGAAAGGTGCCCAGCGACACCGCCACCGTCAGCAAAATATTGCTCAGGGCATCGTCGAGCTGCTGAAATAGCCCCACACACAGGTAGCCTAGTCCCAGCCCTAGCACCCCACCGCCGGCAAAGGCAATGACCACCTGCTGAAGCCCCTGCCAGACCGTAAATGACCCCTGGAGGTGAATGGTGGTGATAATGCCTAGCAGCACTAGGGCCGTACCGTCGTTAAACAGGCTTTCGCCCTCCACAATGGTGGCCAGGCGGGGGGGCACGGGCACGGTTCTAAAGGCAGCGATCACCGAAACCGTATCGGTAATGGTCAAAATCACGCCAATGGCGGCGGCGGTAATTGTCGCCAGACCTAGCCCCCACTGAAGGAGGGTAGCGGTAATCACTGCTGCCAGCAGTACCCCCGGCCCTGCGATCAGGGCAATGGGCTTGATGGTGCTGCGTAACCGGCTAATGTCGGTATTGATGGCCGCCTCAAAGATTAAGATCGGCAAAAATAGATTCAAAATCACCTCAGGATTGAGGCCCACCGTCCCCGGCAGCAGCGATTTGGTAATGGTTAGTCCCGCCAGCACCAGCCCCACCACGTAAGGAATACGCAGCCGCCGAGTGATTAAGGCGACCACCGTAGCCACCAGCAGCAGCACAATTAGTGTGTTGACCAAGCTGGTGACATTGCCGTTGGTCGATGCTAAGGGGGACGATGTTAGAGGGGTGGCGGCATCTACCCCGTCGGGCAACTGGGCCAGACACCAAACGAGCATTGGCGTGATCTCCATTGAGCCAGACACTGCAAACTCTAAATTATCCTAAGGGGGAAAATCCTCAGGGGGGAAGCCGAGCTTTGGCCCGACTCTGATGAAAGGTACGAGATGAAAGGTACGAGATGAAAGCAAGGTGCCCAGAGGCGGTACCCATCTGTAGGGGCTGACCACCGCTGGTGACGGCAGGCTACAGAATTGCATTGGGCTAGCTTTCGGGGGAGAGCTAAGATTAGGTGTTCCCTATTTGTAGGGTGGCTGGTTACACTGGGTCTAAGCAATTGATGTTGAATCGATCTTGGGCTGCGGGCAAGCTGGTTATGTGTCTGGGGGGATGGGTTTGGCGTTTATGTGGCTGGCTGTTGTTGTCAAGTCGTCTGGGGGCTTAGAGTTTTGCAGATGAGCGACCAAAATTCCTACGAACTGCTTGGGCTAGATGAGGCCTCCACCTTTGAAGAGATTCAAGAGGCGCGCGATCGCCTAGTCGGTCAGTATGCCGAAGAGCCCAAGCAGAAAGCCGCTGTCGAAGCTGCCTACGACGCCATTTTGATGGAACGGCTGCGGCTGCGCCAGGAGGGCAAGATCAAGGTGCCCGATCGCATTCGCTTTGCCGAAAACGTGCCTGAGCCCGCTGTCTCGACCAAAGCGACTCCCTCTCTCCCTCGCCCTGACTGGCTCAACGCCTTTGTCGACACCCCTAGCCGCGACGACATCATCTGGCCAGCGGTGACCTACGGCGGGCTAGCGCTGCTGGGCTTTGCCGCCCCCTCCCTAGCTCTGGCGGTGGCCATTGGGGCGGCCATCTACTTTCTCAACCGCAAAGAAAATAAGTTTTGGCGATCGGTGTTGCTCACCATTGGCGGTCTGGCCGTTGGCCTAGCCCTGGGCCTGACCGTAGGTCAGTTGCTGATTCCCCAGGGGGCTCAGTTTGCTTGGGCCAGCCCCGACGCGGTGGCGGCAGCGGTCACCTGTCTATCGCTGTGGACGGTAAGCAGCTTTATGCGCTAGGTCAAAACGATGGGGGCGACTGGCGCTCTCCTTGACCTCGAAATAGGGGGTAAATAATCTGTAGCGGTTGCGTTCTCTGCGAGGGCACGCAGTCGTTTGCCCTCACCCAAGCATTTCACTTTAATCAACCCACATTTCCCTGGGGCAAACCGCTGCTCTGCTCAGGTGTCATCAAGCGGCCTAGACCCAGCGATCTTGTATCCACTCCTTACCCACTCGCCGTCCCCGCTACGGCTACCACCTGATCTTGATTTTCAGCGGTGTAGCTATTGGGGGGGTACCGATCTAAATGGCGAAATAGAGCAATGGGTTTTTGTACCCGGCAGGAGTAAAACTCCACAATCACCTCGTTGTCTTGGCGTAGCACCACCTTGGGCGAAAAGTCTTCGGGGGGCTTGGTGCGCCACTGCCAGGCGATCTGCTGGGGTGGGGCGGCGACAAAGCGGTGGTGCACCCAGCGGGCATAGCGGCCAAAGCGGCCAAACTCCCGCACCTCGCGGGTAAAGATCGAGGCCGATAAAAATGAGGCTAGAGAGCCGTCGCCATCGACCCCCGCCATTAGGCTGGGCAGCGCACCCATGGGGCTAGGAGCCTGGTCGGGTTGGGTGACCTGGGCGATCGCCTCCTCCAGAAATTCGGTGGTGCTCAGCAACCCTGGCAGAGCTACGGTAATCCCTATGCCGCCGTTGGTATCTTGTCGCAGGTAGGTGACCATGCGAATGCCGGGCCGCATCCACAAACCGGGCAGCTTAGCTAGGGCCTCGGAGGGGTCAATGGTGCTGACAAACCAGCGCCCCTCGGTATTGGGGGCGGGCACATTGTCTTCGGGCATGTCTCCTACCCGAAACAGATCTCCTAGGGCGTTGAGAGAGTCGGGTATGGGGCCATCTTCTGAGGCGTCGGGGTCGGCACTGCCCGGCTGCTGCTCGTGGGGGGGCAACACCAGAGTCTCGCGAACAAACTGGCTAACTTTTTGAACCGTAGATAGTGGATATCTTTGAAACGACATGAATTACCGGAGCAGCAGTTAGCGGAGAAATAGTCGTAATAGCTGGTGAATTTGAGCTGAGTGGGTGAACTTAGGGCGAGTAGGTGAACTGGCAGGTACCGCCAATCATATGTAAGCTTGCCCATGAGGATACCTGTTTGACCCACGAAGGGTGCACCAGGGGATCAAAATTAGACAAATTTCGTATCTATAACAGCGTGGGGGGTACCTTGACCCAGGTATTTTGGCGGTGAGACTGGTGGGCCAGATCCATCAGGTGCTGCGATCGCACCCCATCTGCGATCGACGGCGCTGTCGCCTGGCCCCGGTCGATGTCGCTGACCCAGTGGTTGACCACCCGCACAAAGGGGGCAATGCGGCCATCGGGGTAGGTACTGGGAAACTGGAGGCGATCGGGGATCGCCAGCTCGTCTAACGCTGCGCCGCCCTGGCTGCCCCAGAGCCTAAAGCCGTGGACGTAGTCGGTGAGGTTGTCGCTGCCCAGCACCAGGGTGCCGCGATCGCCGTAGACCTCGACCCAGTGGCCCCGCCCGGCGTAGGTGACAGAGCTAATCGCCACCTGGCAGGGGGCACCGTTGGCCAGGTCTAGAATCAGGCTACAGGTGTCGTCGGCATCTACGGGCTGGAGTTGCCCAGAGGCATCAGGCCGCTGGGGAATGGCCGTGCTGAGTCGGGCGCAGAGGCTGTGAATGGGGCCAAACAGCCAGGTAATGTAGTCAAAACTGTGGGAGGCAAAGGCCCCCAGGGCACCGCCCCCCTGGTCGCGCTGCGAGTACCAGTTCCAGGCGCGGCTGGGGTCGGCCCGGCCCGGCACCGTCCAGGTGATATTCACAAAGCGCAGATTGCCGACGTAGCCCTCAGCCAGCAGTTCGGCCAGGCGCTGCCAGGCGGGCACAAAGCGAAATTCAAAGTCCATGGTGGCGATGAGCCCCTGGTGCTGGGCCAGAGTGGCGATCGCCTCGGCCTCGGCCCCCGACAGGGCGGTGGGTTTCTCTAGCAGCAGATGCTTGCCCGCTGTGAGCACGGTCTTGGCCTGAGCGTGGTGCAGAAACGGTGGCGTGGCCACGGTGACGGCATCGACCTCGGGCAGGGCGACTAGGCTCTCGACGCTGTCGCAGGCGTGGGCAATGCCGTGGGCGGCGGCGATCGCCTGAGCCTGGGCCAGATCGCGGTGGTACACCGCCACCACCTCAGTACGGTGGTGGGCCTGCAACCCAGGAATGTGAACCTTTTGCCCAAACCCAGTGCCCACCACCCCAACGCGAATGGGTGTTTCTGCCATGGCGACCTCCTCAATAGCGGGGCCAATGCCCTATCTCAGAGTAAGGGGGCAGGTGCGATCGCTACAATTAAACTGAGCAGTTTAGTTCTAGCCTCGATCTAAAATTCTCACAGACCCACCCCTACCCCTCCGAGGGGGGAAGCTTCAAACCCCAAAACCCCAAATCCCCATGCAGGTTCCTTTGATTGGTAAAGTGCGTCGCCCCTTAGTGTGGCTGTTGGCTGGGCTAGCTACCGCCGCTGTGGTAGCTGGAGCCGCCGGATTCGGCCTCTGGCGCAGTCGTCAGAGCGCCTACGTGGTAGACGACTTCACCACCCTGGCGGCAATCGAGCCGCTGACGGTGCGAGTGGCCGCCAGCGGCACGGTGCGCCCCGTGCAGACCGTAAACCTCAGCCCTGAGAATGCCGGTATTTTAGAAGAACTCTACGTGGAGCAGGGCGATCGCGTCGAAGCTGGCCAGGTGATCGCCCGCATGCGCAGCCGCGACACCGTCGCCCAGGTACAGCAAAACCAGGCCGCCGTGGCCGAAGCCGAGGCGGCCCTGGCTGATCTGCGCCAGGGCAGCCGCCCCGACGAGATCGCCCAGGCCGAGGCCACGGTCGCCGCCAACCGCGCCCAGGTGCGCGACGTTCAGACTCGGCTAGACCTGGCTACCAGTGAGCTGGCTCGCCGCCAGCAGCTGTTTGACCGGGGGGCCGTAGCCGCCACCGATCTCGATGCCGCTGCCCGCGAGCAGCGCAGTGCCCAGGCCGCCCTAGAGCAGGCCCAGGCCCGTGTCACCGAGTCGCAGCGGCGGGTCGATGACCTGCGCAGTGGGCCGCGCCAAGAGGCGATCGCCCAGGCTGAGGCTCGATTGGCCCAGGCCCGCGCCCAGCTCGATGGCGCTCAAATCCGTCAGGATGAAAGCCTGATTCGCGCCCCCTTTGGCGGCATTGTCACCCAAAAGTTTGCTACTGAGGGGGCCTTTGTCACCCCCACCACCTCCGCCTCTGAGCTGTCTTCGGCTACCTCCACCGCGATCGTGGCCCTGGCCGAAGATCTGGAGGTGCTGGCGGAGGTGCCTGAAGCCGACATCGCCCTGCTAGAGTCGGGTCAGGCGGTAGAAGTAGTGGCCGATGCCTTTCCGGATCAGACCTTTAGGGGCCGGGTGAAGCTGGTGGCCCCTGAGGCGATCGAGCGGCAAAATGTGACGCTGTTTCAGGTGCGCATCGAGCTGCTCGACGGTAAAGAGATTCTACGGTCTAACATGAATGTCAACGTGGCCTTTATCGGCGACCAGCTGGCCAATGCGCTAGTGGTGCCCAGCGTCGCCGTGGTCACCCAGGCGGGCCAAACCGGGGTGCTGGTGCCGGGTGCCAACCGCGATGTTGTCTTTCAGGCTGTCACCCTAGGGCCGCAGGTGGGCAACCAAATTCAAATCGTAGATGGCCTTGAGGAGGGCGATCGCGTCTTTATCGACCTGCCCCCAGGCCGATCGCTCGAAAACATTACCATCCGCCAAGATCGCTAAAATTGTTGTACCCGCCGACCCTAGGCTCGCCATGACGATTGAGATCAGTGATGCTAAAACTCAGGTAGACGGGTTGTCTCTGTACGATACAGATTTTTTGCTGTGGATAGAGACCACCGCTGCCCTGCTCAAAAACCGCAAGTTTGCCAGTCTTGATCTAGACAATCTAATTGAGGAAATTGAGAGTTTGGGCAGGAGTGATAGACGGGCAATTTTGAGCTATCTGGCTCGCCTCTGCGAACATCTGATCAAAATCAAGTACTGGGAGGCAGAACGCCAGCAGTGCCTGCGAGGCTGGAGCATAGAGGTCAATAACTTCCGTAGAGAAATCCATCGGCTGTTAAAAGATAGCCCTAGCCTGAAAACTCACCTACTAGAAAATTTTCAGTCTGAATACCAGGATGCCCGAGACAATGTCTTAATTGCCAGCGATATTGCTCCAGATCTCATCCCTGAAGAGCCGTTTTTTCATCTAGATCAGGCCTTAGAAAAAGGTTGGCTACCACTCCTTACTTTTCTGGAGTAACTTGACTATGAATCTGCAAGAAAGCCTGTCGATGGCGACCAAAACCCTGGCGGCCAACCGCCTGCGCAGCGCCCTGACCATGCTGGGCATTATCATCGGCAATGCTTCGGTGATCACTATGGTAGGTCTGGGCGAGGGGGCGCAGCGCTTCGTCAACGCCCAGCTCGAAACCCTGGGGCCAAATGTGCTGTTTGTGGTGCCGGGCAGTCGCGAAACTCGTCAGTTAGGCTCTTTAGAGGTGCCGCGTACGCTGGTACTGGCCGATGCCGAGGCGATCGCCCAGCAAGTGCCCTCGGTCAGCGCCGTAGCCGCTGAGTCGAGCGGGCGGCAGTTGGTCACCTTTCGTAACCGCAATGCCAATGTCAACGTAGTGGGTGTGACCCCCGACTTTCTCACTGTGCGCAGCTTTGAGGTAGCCAACGGGCGCTTTTTGAGCGATCTCGATGTCACTCGCCGAGGTCAGGTGGCCGTCGTGGGCGGCACCCTGAAAGAACGACTGTTTGACGATGAACCCGCCCTGGGGCAGCAGCTGCGGGTGGGGGGCATCACCTTTGACGTAGTGGGGGTGCTAGAGAAAAAAGGCTCTAACCTGGGGCTCGACTACGACGATGCGGTGATGGTGCCGCTGACCACTAAAGACAGCCGCCTGGCCGGGGGAGCGCGATCGCCCTACGGCATCGAGGTGTCATTTATCACGGTGTCGGCCCGCGATCGCGCCAGCATGGCTACCGCCGAGTTTCAAATCACCAACCTGCTGCGCCTGCGCCACAACATTCGTGAGGAGGATGACTTCTACATCAGCAGCCAAGACTCGTTGCTCACCATTGCCAACACCATTACCGGGGCGCTGACTCTGATGCTGGCGGCGATCGCCGGAATTTCGCTATTTGTGGGCGGCATTGGCATTATGAATATCATGCTGGTGTCGGTGCGTGAGCGTACCCAAGAGATCGGGCTGCGTAAGGCGATCGGCGCGTCCCAGGGCGATATTTTGGGTCAGTTTCTCATTGAGGCGATCATTCTGTCGGTGGCGGGGGGCGTGATCGGCACTGCCGTCGGCGTCAGCGGCATTCTGCTGATTGGGGTGCTGACCCCATTTGAAGCCGGCATTTCGGGCGGGGCGATTTTGCTGACGGTGAGCATTTCTGGCGCTATTGGCCTGTTCTTTGGCGTGTTTCCCGCCCGCCAGGCCGCCAAGCTCGACCCGATTGTGGCGCTGCGTACCGCCTAGATCCCAGCTTACTGAGAATACCTCCATGCAACTACGCCTAGCTACCGAAGCTGACTTGTCAAATCTGGCCGCACTGTATCGAGACACGGTGTTGGTCAACGCACCCCAGCACTACACAGCGGCCCAAACCGCAGCCTGGGCTGCGGTAGACGGCGACAGTCCCCGCTTTCGCCAGTTCATTCTCGATGTCACCACCTACATCGCTGAAGACAGCACGGGCATTCTCGGGTTTGCTGGCATTGGTGACGATGGCCATGTGGCCTCGGCCTACGTGCGCCACGACTGTCTGCACCAGGGCATTGGTTCTACCTTAATGCAGGCGGTGCTGGCCCACGCCCGGTCAAAACAGATATCGCGGCTCTACGCTGAGGCTAGCGAGTTTAGCCTGGGGCTATTTAAAAAATTTGGCTTCTGCCAATACGACACCGAAGTGGTAGAGCATAACGGCGTGCAATTTACCCGACTTTTGGTAGAGCACCTGGGAGACACCCATGGCCTGAAACAGTGACCGTTGAGCAATCTAGACCGAGGCCTAACGGGGACAATCGAACCGGTGGTCTTGGCTACAGAGGCCTAGCTACAGAGCCTTAAACACCACCGAGAGATTGTTGGCCGGCATGGCGACGGTTGTGACCAGCGCCAGCCCCTGGGCCTCGGCGGCGGCGACGACCGCTTCCAAGTCGCGCACTCCCCAGTCTCTGTTTTGGGCCTTGAGCTGCTGATCAAAGGCGGCGTTGCTGGGGGCATTGTGCTGACCGCTCTGCTTAAATGGCCCATAGAGGTAGAGAATGCCATGCCGGGGCAACAGGCGACTGGCCCCAGCCATTAACCCCAGGCAGGCAGACCAGGGCGCGATATGAATCATGTTGATATTGACTAGGGCGGTGATGGGATGACGCCGCAGGTCGAGGGTGGGCAGAGCCTCTGCAAGGGGTTTCGCGGCATGGGCAGACTCGTCTGGCAGATCTTCAACGGGCCATGGCTGGGTCGAGGCGTCGAGGGCAATTGGCCCATGGAGATGGTCAGATGGGGCGACGTTGCGCCAGGCGACAATGCTTTGGCGGGCACCAGGGTCAGGGTCTGAGGTCAGCCACTGGCGCGGGGCCAGGTGGGGGGCAAAAAAAACGGCATGCTCCCCGGTACCGCTAGAAATTTCGAGCACGGTGCCGGTGGGGGGCAGCAGCTGCTGGAGCACGGCTAAAATGGGCGATCGGTTGCGCTCAGTCGCGGGGGCAAAGCGGCGGCTGTCGGGAGTTGATGACATAGCAAGGCCACGGAGTGAGGAGGGGGTGTCGGTCGGGGCTGCTGCCTCGACCGACACTAGGCTACTGCCAACCGGTGCGATCGGCTACGTGCTGGGTTTTAGGATGACTGCGATCAACCCTGACGGTGCTGCAAAATCGCCAAGTATACCAATGCCGGCAGTGTGGTGACCGATAACAGCACTCCCTACAGCCTCCAGCGGGCACCGTCCGGTTCTAGAGTTTTAGCCATGTGGTTTTCCTCTCCTAGATAGCCCCGCTGTGCCAAGGCTGGGCTATTTTTGCTTTTTGATCGAGCGGCGATCGCGGGGCAGGGTTTCGTTCTGTGTTAAAAGGAATGGGTAGCAATAAGTACCGTCTATGAACGTTTTGGGTGCCCCCCGCAAAGCCCTGCTACCGAGGCTGGACGCCTGGACGGTGGGGGTTGGGCTGATTGCCCTGGTGATGTTGTTGCCAGTGGCAATCATTCTCACGGGGCTCTTGACCAACTCCAGCGAAACCTGGGGCCATTTGGTGGCGACAGTGCTGCCCGAGTACATCCGCAACTCCCTGGTGCTGATGGTGGGGGTGGGTTTGGGGGTGTTGGCCATTGGCGTCAGCACGGCCTGGCTGGTGAGCACCTGCCAGTTTTGGGGCAGGCGTTGGTTTGAGTGGCTGCTGCTGCTGCCCCTGGCAGCTCCCACCTACATTCTGGCCTACGTTTACACCGATACGCTGGAGTACTTTGGCCCGGTGCAGACGGCGCTGCGGGGCCTGTTTGGCTGGCAGCGGGCGACCGACTACTGGTTCCCCAACATTCGCTCCATTGAGGGGGCGATTTTGCTGTTTAGCCTGACCCTCTACCCCTATGTGTATCTGCTGGCGCGGGTGGCGTTTTTAGAGCAATCTACCGCCACGCTGGAGGCGAGTCGATCGCTGGGCTGTGGCCCCTGGCGCAGCTTTCGCTCGGTGGCGCTGCCCATGGCGCGACCGGCGATCGCCGCTGGTACCGCCCTAGCCCTGATGGAAACGCTGAATGACTTTGGCACCGTGGCCTACTTTAGTGTGGCTACCTTTACCACGGGCATCTACCGCACCTGGTTTGGCATGGGCGATCGCCCGGCGGCGGTGCAACTCTCAGCGCTGCTGCTGCTGTTTATTTTTGCCCTAGTGGTGCTAGAGCAGCGATCGCGGCGGCGGGCGCGCTATTACCAGGGTATGGGGCGATCGGTGTCGCAGTCGCGCTATGGGTTGGGAGGCCTGCGGGCGGTGGGTGCCTGGGTGACCTGCTTTGTGCCGGTGCTGCTGGGGCTGATTGTGCCCACCGGGCTGCTGCTAGCCATGACCCTACGCAATGCTGAGGCTACCCTCAACCGCAGCTTTTGGGCGCTGAGTCGCAATAGTCTGGTGCTGGCGGTGTTGGCGGCGGCGCTGGCGGTCGTTTTGTCGCTGGTGATGGCCTACGGTCTGCGGCTCAACTCCACGCCGTTCTTGAAAATGGCGGTGCAGGGGGCCAATCTGGGCTACGCCGTCCCCGGTGCGGTGATTGCGGTGGGTACGCTGATTCCTCTGGCGCGGTTTGACAATGCGATCGATGCCTGGATGCGGCAGACCTTTGGCTTTTCTACCGGGCTGCTGCTGAGCGGCACCATTATTGCGCTGTTGTTTGCCTACCTGGTGCGGTTTTTGGCGGTCAGCTTTGGGGCCGTCGAGGCGGGCCTGGGCAAAATCAAGCCGTCGCTAGATGACGCTGCCCGCAGCCTGGGCCAAAGCCCGCGCCAAACTCTGCTCAAAATTCACCGTCCGCTGCTGGGCAGCAGTCTGCTCACCGCTACCATGATGGTGTTTGTGGATGTGATGAAGGAGCTGCCCGCTACGCTGATCATTCGCCCGTTTAATTTTGACACTCTGGCGGTGCGGGTCTACCAGTATGCCGCCGACGAGCGGCTGATCGAGGCCTCGGCCCCGGCGCTGGCGATCATTTTGGTGGGGCTGCTGCCGGTGCTGTGGCTGAGCAAACAGATCGCCAACGAGGGCAAGGTCTGAAATTGGCCGCTGAGTGGCATAGGTCGCTATGCTCTAGTCAGAATCTAGATCTCCCTGGGGAACCGCAGCATGGCCCAAACCCTTGGCATTACCAAAGCGATTACTAGCCTCACTGAGGCCCATGCTCGACTCAATCTCAGCCGGGCGGCTGACCCCAGCTTTTTTGCCGAGTGGCAGACCAATTTACCAACCCTGACCAAGACCGAACAGAGCACCCTAGATAGGCTAAAAGCCCGCTATCAGTATTATCAGGCCGATGGAGCCATTACAGAAAGCACGGTGGATATTATTTTGGTATCGCCTCTGCTGGATTTGCTGGGGCTATGCGACCCGCCCTACAAAATTCAGGGTGAAAAGTTTGTTCGGTTTGAAATTGAAGATGGCGACACGCTGCTGGAAGGTTTGATTGATGTTTTGGTGATTCAGGATAACTTTTGGCTGGTGCTGCTGGAGAGCAAGCGCTATGGGTTTAGCGTGATGCAGGCTCTTCCCCAAACGCTGACTTATATGGTGAGCAATGACACCCAGAAAACTCCTGTGTTTGGAATGATTACCACGGGTGAGGACTATCTGTTTGTGAAGCTAGACCCCCAACGGCAGCAGTATGACGTTTCTGATAAATTTACTCTCTCGACCCGTCAGGGAAACCAGCTCTACGCTGTGACGGCTATTTTGAGACGGTTGATCGTACGGGATGAGGCGTAGCAGATTTCAGCAGACTCTAATCTATCTGTTTAAGGCCTAGACTAGAAGCTACAGCGGCTTTAGGGTATCCCAACTATGGTGAGCAGCGCAGGCGTTAGGGAAGCCATTACGACGATAAACGATCTGCAACAGCGCCTAGGACTGGTGCAAACCCAAAACATCAATTTTTTCTCTGAATGGGTGGATGACCTGCCAACTTTGACGCCTCAGCAGCTAGCGGGTATTGAGCGCCTTAAACAGCGCTACGACTATCATCGCGCCGATGGGCTACTGCTAGAGGGCACCATTAACCTGGTGGTTGTCGCACCCTTGCTTGAACTGTTAGATTTTATTGACCCTCCTTTTCGCCTTAAGTCACCCCACGGAATTGCGATCGACCTGCAAGATCCAGAGGAGACCGTGCGAGGTTTTATTGATGTACTGGTTTTGCAAGAGCGACTTTGGATTTTGACGGTGGAGTCTAAGCGCACCAGTATTTCTGTGCCTGCGGCGTTGCCCCAGCTGCTGGCCTATATGGCGGCAAACCCTGACCTGCAACAGCCTAGCTATGGCATGGCCACCAATGGGGATGAATTTGTCTTTTTGAAACTGGATACTGGGCTAGAATACGATGCCTCTCGCTCGTTCTCGCTATTTCCTCAGCGCCATGAACTGGGGCAGGTAGCTCAGATTCTTAAGGTTTTGGGTCAGAAGGTATTGGAACAATAATCGTGGATTATCCCCAAGGTCAGGTAAAGGACTGAATTAGATAACAAAGTTCGTCAGGGCAGAGAGCTTTCAAGCATGGCGGCAGCCTGTTGGGCTGTTTCTACAAATTCTGGGCATCGCTGCATGACTTGTGCCACTAATAGTAACTTTCGTTTCAACTCCAAGGGAATGATGTCTTGATCGAGAAGGGCTTTTAAGTTGGCCAGCCCTTTTTCGGCATCATTGAGAGCAATGAGGTAAAAAGCCTTAACAGCTTCAAGGCTGTCATCCTGTTGACAAAGCTGATAGCCTTGCTGCCAGTTGTCCTGGGCTGTCTCCCATTTCCCCTGTAGAGCCCGGAGTAATCCGTAATTAAACAAATTAGCCCAGTCAGCTTCTTCAAGCGATCTTTCTAGGGCTTCTTGGGCATTTTTGTAGTCTTCGACTACCACATAGATCCAACCAAGAGAATTAAAGCTACCTCTATTTGGATCAATGGCGATCGCCTGCTGGAAGGCAGCGATCGCCTCGTCGTAGCGACCCTGAGCCCAGTACACATTGCCGAGATTGTTGTGGGGATAGGCGAATTTGGGGTCGAGGGCAGCTGCTTGGTAGTAGGCGGCGATCGCCTCATCATAGCGACCCTGATCTCGATACACATTACCGAGGCCGTTGTAGGGATAAGCGAATTTGGGGTCGAGGGCAGCTGCTTGGTGGTAGGCGACGATCGCCTCATCATAGCGACCCTGACCTCGATACACATTGCCGAGGTTATTGTGGGGGCCGGCGAATTTGGGGTCGAGGGCAGCTGCTTGGTTGTAGGCGGCGATCGCCTCACCGTAGTGGCCCTGGTTGCTGTATACATTACCGAGGCCGTTGTGGGGAACCGCCTCTTTGGGGTCGAGGGCGATCGCCTGGTTGTAGGCGGCGATCGCCTCGTCGTAGCGGCCCTGATCGTTGTACACATTGCCGAGGCCGTTATGGGGAGCGGCATCTTTGGGGTCGAGGGCGATCGCCTGTTGGTAGGTGGCGATCGCCTCGTCGTAGCGGCCCTGATCGTTGTACACATTGCCGAGGCCGTTATGGGGAGCGGCATCTTTGGGGTCGAGGGCGATCGCCTGGTTGTAGGCAGCAATCGCCTCCTCTACCTTATTTGAGAGATTACAAATAACGGCAAAACGGTAATGACAATCACTTCGTGATGCCTCTAAAGCCAAAGCACGTGCAATGGCCTGTTCTCCTTCTGTTGAATAGACGGCATCATTCGGGTCATCTGGCCAGATAAACTTGCCGCTGATGCGATAAAATCCCTGGGCCAAATCTTTTCGGAGTTGATTAAAGCCAGCGGGTAGATGCTTTTCAGCAGTTAGGCAGCAGGTCAATGCGTCAGCAAAGCTTCCTTGGCGAAAGGCTAGCTGCCCCTTCTTTATCCACAAAAGAGTGTCTTGTTCGGCCTGATTGCCGTCTGCTAGCCAACCTCGTTGGCTTAGCTTCTCCAGGTCCTTCAGCACTGCATCCACCGTATCCAAATCAGCATCAAAATCCAGCGCATTCTCGAAGCGCAAAAGACGTTTTGAACTGTCTGTCCCCAGGCAGGGTCGAAACGCTTCGGCAATTTCCAGCAAACTGCGCGTCCAGTCTCGGTCATACTGCCAGCCTTCCACAAAGCGAGGCACCAAATACCGCATGCCCGCATCTTCGCTGCGCCAAAACTGGTGGTGGGCCAGATCTAGCAGGGTTTCGGCCAGGGCGTCTTCAGCCAGTTTTTCGGCGGTGTCGGTAATGCCGCGCCCTTTTTCTTCAATCTGCAACTCCAGCCAGGCAATGGCGCGGTCATTCAGGGTTTGCACTCGTGGGCTGGTGCGTCGCAGGTCGGCCTGCAAATAAGCCCGCAAAAACTGGGTCAGCTTTTCATCCAGCCGCAGTTGCTCTACCCAAATAAAGCCGTAGCGTTCTTTTAATCCTTGTAGCCGAGCTTCTAGATCCGTTTCATCCAGCATTTGCCGCAGCAGGTCGGCATCGGGGCGGCGCATGAGGGCCAGCGCATAGATCGCCTCCAGGTCGGCCTCCTGCTCTGGTGCACCAAAGCAGTGCACCAAAAACCGTTCGCTGGTTTCGGTAACCACCTGGTCATAGGCTGAGACTCCACTTCCCAAAGTGGGGATGGGGATGGGGGCCACAATTTCCTCAATCGGTTTGCCTTCGCGCCACATCACCGCCGCTTGGCGAATCACAAAGGGAATGCCCAGGCTAAACCGGGCTACTGCATCGGCTTGGTCTTCGGTAATGGGCTGACTAGGGGCTACCTGGGCAAAGTACTGCTGAATTAAATCAGGCCCAAACTCGCTCAGGGCTTTGGCGTAGATTTGGTTTTCGGTAAAGTCGCGCTTGTAGCCGCGAAAATAGTCCTTGCCTCGCTGGCCACTATCGGCCAGGTTGCTGCGGCCAGCGATGACCCATAGGGCTTGGTCGCCGCTGGTCTGCATCACCCGCCGCAGGGTATAGTCGCAGGCCGGGCGATCGACAATTTCGTAGGTGTCAAACAGCAGCACCAGAGGCCGCCGCTGGCTCAATCGGGCAATACCTTTGCCTAAGGCTTCTGCCAATCGTTCGTGGGGCTGTTCGTACAGCTCATATTCCTGAGGTGTGAGCGCCTTTTGCACAAACTGCCGGGTCTGGTACAGCCCTTCAGCCGTAACCTTAAACGTCGTATCCAACGTCGATTCCAGCGGCTCTTGAGGGACAGTGGCCATGCCCACATGCAAGCGAATCAGGTAAGCCACGCCCTTTGCCCCCAGCTTGCTCACCTGGTCAGGCAGAGAGTTGTCCGGTTGTCCCTGCATGGCTTTGTTGACCTTTTCCTCAGCCTGGTTCAACTCCTTCAAGGCTTTTTCGTAGTCACCAAAACCATTGCCCCCGTAAGCTTTAGCCAGAGCTTTGTGCAATACCCGCAGCACCGTTTCGGGCGAAATATTGTCGTGGCCTACCTGCAAATCGACGGTTAGCTTTTGCTCCTGCTCCCAATCGAGAAACAGAGTATTGACTTGGCCCTTAAAGGGCGATTCGCTTTGGGCAATGGTGTGAAGCCGCCGGGTGAGGGTGGTTTTGCCCATGCCCCCCGGCCCATAGAACAAAAGTACCGAGGGCTCTGGGGTGGAGTCGCGCTGGGGCAACAGTTTACCCAGGGTGGGCAGGTGTCGCTGGGGCCAGTTGGGGATCAGGGGCATCAGCGATCGCCGAAACTGTCGCTGTTCCTCGGTTCTGGCTAGAAAGATGTCTTGTCCCATAACCCCAGCCGCCCAAATTTCGTTCTATCCTAGCCCAGGCAACTGAACCATACAACGCGAATAGACCTTCATCATCAGCGGTTATGCCTCAAGCGCATGCCCACCTACATGGGCGACTACCTCTGGCTCTGCGACACCCACTATCAAGCCGCTTAGCCCAAAATTCCCGATCGCATCGAATAGCCACTCAAAAAAGTCGGGTGCCTGCTGGCTTAGAAGCAAAGCCTCTAAACCCCAGCTAGGCACCCGACCCCTAAAGCGAGAGATCGCTAAAGTGAAAACCCTACTTCCAGCCAGCGCGATCGGTGATGCGCAGGGCTTCGGGGTTGTTGCGGCCAAACACATCGGCGTTGAGAGGGTCGGCCTTAAATTCGCCAAAGCTGGCTACCACCGAGTCGATCGCAACGCCTTCTACCACAGGGTATTCGTTGTTGCTTTCAGCAAAAATGCGCTGGGCCTCGGGGCTGGCCAGATATTCCAAAAACTTCACCGCTGCTTCGGCATTGGGCGCGGTCTTGACCACCCCAGCGCCGCTGATGTTGACATGGGTACCGCGCCCGTTGGGGCCATCGCCCTGGTTGGGGAAAAACACCCCCAGCGCGTTGGCGACGGCCTGGTCTTCAGCGCTGTCAGACTTGACCAGGCGGGCAAAGTAATAGGTATTGGCGATCGCAATATCGCCCAGCCCAGCGGCAGCGGCCTTGATCTGGTCGGTGTCGCCCCCCTCAGGGTCGCGGGCCAGGTTGGCCACCAGACCCCGCGCCCATTCCTCAGTCTCTTCGGCCCCGTGGGCGGCAATCATCGAGCCCACCATCGACTGGTTGTAAATATTGGTCGAGCTGCGAATCAAAATGCGGCCGCGCCACTTGGGGTCGGCCAGGTCTTCGTAGGTCGATAGCTCGGCGGGGTTAACGGTGTCTTTGTTGTAAAAAATCACCCGCGCCCGCTGGGTGAGGCCAAACCACAGCCCGTCGGGGTGGCGCAGGTTTGCGGGAATGGCGGCATCCAAAATCGATGACGTCACCGGTTGGAACATGTCTTCTTGCTCGGCCCGCCATAGGCGACCGGCATCGACCGTCATGAGAATGTCGGCAGGGCTGTTTTGCCCTTCGTTCTTGATGCGCTCGATCAGCTGATCGGCCTCGGCCTCAACCACGTTGACGCGAATGCCCGTCGCTTCGCGAAAGCCGGTGTAGAGCTGGTCGTCGGTGTCGTAGTGGCGAGACGAATAGAGATTGACCACCGGGCCACGGCCAAAGCCAAACTGGGCGGTGGCAGGGCGCTGACGCCCATAGCCTATGGCTACGGCGGTGGCGGCGGCACTGGCACCCAAAAATGCGCGTCTTCCTAGTTTCATCAGGGTTTTACCTCCAAAAAATATAAATCTCAACCAAACCGCTGGCAGCACCTAGCTAGATCGCTCCAGGCCGTTGAGATGTCAGATTGCATTGTATCGCTTATTGCGACCGTTTCTTGATAATGCCGCGTTTGTATCCCACCCTGTGGCGGATAGTCTCAATATCTTTAAGCTAGATCGGCATCTCTGACAATGCTATGATTCCCTAAAAATAGGGGCTTGAGACTACAGAAGAATGGCTTTAGAATAAAGCTAAGAAGAATAAGTCCTGTTAGCTTAACCGCATCTGCGATCGCAACCTTTCGACAATGACTCCCAGACTTACGACCCCGCCTTTTGCCCTGAGCCGCCCTGCATCAAAGCCCAAGGGGCGATCGCGGTCTTGGTTGGGGATGGTGTGTGCGATCGCCTCTCTCGCCGCCCACGGGGCTCTGCTGGCCATGGTTGTTCCCCACTCAGACCCAGCGCCGCCACCGGTCGAAGATCTGGCTGAAACGCCCCCGCCCCTAGACGATGTGTCCGTCACGGTGATCCCTAAATCTGCGGTAGCTCCTCCTCCAGACGTAGTTCTAGCCGCACCGGTAGCGGCGGCCCCGGTTGCTCAGGTCGCCCCCCAGGCTCCGACAGCGCCGATTCCTACTGTTGCGCCAGCAGCATCGCCTCAGCCCCAGCCCGTAGCGGCAGCCCCAGCAGCCCTTCCCTTTACGCCCCCGCCTGCCCCTGCTGACCCAGAACCGCCTGCCCCGCCAGCGCTCTACGCCAACTTTCCTCACTTAGAGGGTGCCCAGGCCGCCTGCGAAGGGGTGGCCGACTGCTGGCGCAGCCCCGTCAGCGGCACCTGGCGCAGTGCCGCAGGCGATCTGCAAGCCCGGCTAAAGGCCCAGGGCTACACCGTGCGCGACATTACCGGCGAAGTCTTGGCCATCGACACGGGGGTGCGGGTCTATGCCGTCAGCAAGCCCGGCGAGGCCGAATATTATCTCAATCTGGTTTCTGTGCAGGAGGGCGTGCTCTACACCATGACCGCCGAGCCCATCACCTCTGACGAAATTCAAACCTTGCAGCGATCGTAGCTTGAGCTCCTCCGGTTGAGACCCAGCCGCGACCACGGGGCGCGATCGCTCATTGCAACATCATTGCAGGCAGATGTGGGGATGACCTAAAGGGTGATCTCCTTTTTTGCTGTGGGCTTTTCTCCCTCCAATGAGCGATATCGATCGCCCGTCATCGTTGTTACAACGCCACAACAGCCGCCAGCTTTGCGACTGCTGGGGGCTTGCCATCGGGCGATCGAGCAGGCATACATTGCTGACCCTTTGAAGGCCACAGCGAGCTATGTACCAGCGGGGCGGGGCTGCTGTTAACCCTCAGCAAGCCGCTGGTGTCATGGCACCCGTTGAGAAAACCCCAATCAAATGATTAAGGAGAACCCCAATGACTATGTTGAAAGCGATCCGCCAGGGGATGATTGCCCTGTGTCTGGGGGTGGTGCTACTGACCACCAGCGCCTGTGGTAGCGCCTCCTCAACCAGCACTGCCCCTGGGTTAGCGCCTACGGTGGCCTACGGCCAGCTAGAACGGGGTGACACTGCCAGCGGCGAAAGCTATGGCCGCTGGGTGATGCAAACCGCCCGAGGGCTGGTGAGCGATGCCTTTGTTCGCGATAACGACAAACTGGGCGTTGTGATCTCGCCAGAGGTCAAGCCGCAGGAGGTCAAGACGCTGGCCCAATCGCTCTTGCAGGGATTCCATAAAAAATTTCCTAACCGAGACCTCAGTGTGCTGGTCTATGCCCCCGATAAAGAGCTGATCTTGACCGCCAACTACGACGAGACAACCCAGCAAATTAGATACCAGTAGAAGCCCGCCTCAGGCATCAAAACTCAAGCATGAAAAATTAGGAGACCCTATGACTAGCAGCAAAGACTATAAACGCCAGATTATGAATGACCTGGCCGGTGGCAATGTTGACAACATTGATGACCTCGCCACTCAACCTGAAAAGGAATACGCCAATTTTGACGATTTTGCCAACCGTTCGTCTCGCGATGAGCGGCGGCAGCTGGTGGGTCGCGGGTTTCACCCCGATCGCATTCCTCCCAGCGAGATGGAGCCCGAACTGCGCCAGGCGATCGCACAAATTAAACCTAACGAACGGGATGACGTTGCCCGCGACTTGGTTAAGCATCTCAAAGGCCGTGGCCTAAGCGATCGCGATCTGGAAAAACAGCTGGGGCTGTCTACCCACCACGCCAGCCGCATGAGCGAAGATGACGTGACCAAGCTAGCGGCTTTTACCTACCACAGCCACCCAGATATTTTTCAGGATGTGCTGGCCGATCAACCCGGAATTCTGAAGTTTTTCAGCAATCCCCTGGTGGGGGCAGCGGTAGGGGCGATCGCTGCCAAGTGGCTGAGCAAGCGCTAGACTCCTGACGCACCTACGGGTGCTATCCCCCCTGGCTTTCACTGCGGATCTATTGACCTGTTTAAGGTTGATAGATCCGCTTTGCCGTTAGGGCTCTCTTGCCTTTGCAAATATTCCCTTCTGCCTAAATCAGGGGCTTGAATTCCTCAATTGCTTGGGTTGTGGCGGGCTCAGGCTGGGGGTGGCCATGGCCCAGGGGTTTCTTGCGGAAATCTCCTACAGCGATCGCAAAAACCGAATCAGCGCGGCGCGATCGTCCTTTTCCATCGCGAGAAAGGTTGACCGAGCCAGCTCCGCCTCGCCCCCGTGCCATAGCACCGCTTCTTCTAGGGTGCGGGCGCGGCCATCGTGCAAAAAGCCTGAGAAGGGTAAGACCGTTTGGGCCAGCCCCACGCCCCACAGCGGCGGCGTGCGCCACTCACGGCCTGTGGCTTCAAAATCGGGCCGACCATCCGCCAGCCCTGGCCCCAAGTCGTGGAGCAGCAGATCGGTGTAAGGGTGAATGGTTTGGTTCGTCAGAGCCGGAATTGGGTGGGGGCCAGTGCGCAGTTCAGACACATGGCAGGCAGTGCAGTTGGCCGCCGCAAACAGGCGCTCGCCCCGCTGTACCTGGGGGTCGTCGAGCAGCGTGCGGGCGGGCACCGCGATGGTCTGCACGTAGACCGCTGCAGCCTCCAGGGTGTCCATGGCGATATCCACCTGACCATCAGCGTCAGGGAAGAGCGGGTTAGTCACCCCCATGTCGTTGATGTAGGCCGAGGCCGACTGCTGCAACAGGGTGGGGGTATTGGCCTTCCAGCCAAAGCGGCCCAGGGTAGGGCGCTGCTCGATCACGTTCCACACCCGGTTGGGGCGACCCGAAATGCCGTCGCCATTGCGATCGCCGGGGTCGGCCCGCTGCACAATGTCGGCCTCGGGCACTGCCTCTAGCAGGCCCGCCCCAAACACCGGCTGCGGAATGCGGTGGGAGATGGCAATGCCCTCGGGCAGGGGCGTACCGTCGAGAGACAGCAGGGTGATCTGGGGCGATCGCAGCCGATACTCGGTGCCGTCGGGGTAAGTGCCTGACTGTTCTTCCCACACCAGTTGCACAATGCCCTCGGGGGCGTAGCCATGCACCCCCTGCTCTTGCAGCTGGGTGCCAATGCCGGGCACTGCCGGGGTATTGGCACCCGGCGACTCGGCCTCCAAGGCGTAGGGATGATCGACCCTCGGCCCTAGACCAGGCTCTACCTGGCTGACCCGCACGGCCCGCTGCCCCTTCTCGGGCAACCCCCGACCATTTTTGATGTGGCACCCGGCGCAGGCGGTGCCGTTAAACAGCGGCCCCAGGCCGGGGTTAACCTGGGCCGGAGCGGTGACAAAGGCGGCCTCAAAGGCCAGGTCGCCCACGGCGTGGCGCTCGGCCCAGTAGGCGTCGAGGTTGGGGGCGGGCTGCTCGTAGGCGCGGGAGGTGCGACTGTAGATTGTGGTGTCGCCGCCCGCCTGAGGTCTGGGGGTTTGGGAGTAGGCGGGCGATCGCAGCAGCCCCGAGAGAGCGATTCCTAACCCCAGGGCCATCAGCGCCAGCAGCGCGTGACGGCCCCAGCGCCGGAGCCTGGACGGCATCATTGCTGGACGAGGGGCAGTACCCGCTGCTCAAAGGTCTCAAACAGGGTGGCAATGCTGTCTACCGCGTTTTCGATTTGGGGCTGGGCGGTGGGGTCGCACAGGGTCTGCTCAATCGGGCCGGGGATGGCGGCTACCGCCGTTTGGGCCGTCTGCATCTGGGCCTGAATTTCGGCATCTAGGGCTGGGTCAACGGCGGCCACAAACGTCTGAAGCCCTTTGCCTTCGGTATTGCCCGCTGGGAAGGTGCCTAGGTAGGCGTTCTGGGCGCTAGTTAAATTGTCCTGAAAGTCTTGGAGGGAGCTTTGGGCGAAGCGGGCCTCCAGCAAAAACGGGTTTTGGGTGGTCGCCGCTTCGCCAATTTTGACGTTGCCCAGTTCATCCAAAATCCCCAAAATGCCCTGGACAATCTCTTCCCCGGCGGCCTGCACGGTGAGGTAGGTGTTGCTATCTTTCCCGGCCTCCACAAACTCATCGCGGTAGGCGGGGAAGCCGTCGATGCCCTCAGTCCAGCTAGCCAGCAGGGCGTTGGCGGTTCCGTCAAACACCGGCCCGATCGCGGCCAAATACTCTAGCTCGCTCTCGGTGAACGACTCCAGCGGTTTGTCGGCGTTAGTGCCGAAGAGGAGAAATGCGATCGCATGGAAGCCCTTCTGACTGGTCTGTAACCCGGCCACATACTCAGGGGTGAGGGCCTGCTCGCTCTCCAGCACCGCCTGCACATCGGTCTCGTTCAGGGGCCAGTCGTCCAGTTCGGCATCGAGCCCTAGGGTGGCAGCGGGGCCAAAGGCAAAGGCTTCGCTCTGCTCCCAGGGCTGGCGGGTGGCCAACCAGGCCTGGCGGGCCGCCGCCAGTGTGTCATCGGTGGGGGTAGCGACAAAGGCGGCGATCGCCTCAGCAAGCGCCCCCGATCGCTCGGTGAGCTGCTCGTAGTTGGGCACGATCAGGGCATCGACAAAGTCGGTGATGATCTGGCGATCGCGAAACTGATCCTCCGGCGCTAGCACGACGGTTTCAGCCGTTTCAGCGGGGAGGGCTGCACCGCCTTCGCCGCCCTCGCCGCCCTCATCAGCCCCGCCGCCCTCGCCGCCGCCATTGACGGCGATCGGACGACAAACGGAGTTTTGACCCACCAGGGTGGCGTCGGCACCACTGCTGGCCCCAACAGTTTCGGGCGTGACGCCTGCCATGGCCGCAGTTTGCGCCCCTGCCACCATTACCCCCGCCGCCAAAAACAGGTCTACGGCCTTGTATCGAGCATTCATGAAAAATCCTGCGTCACGATGAAATGATAATTTCAGACTGTATTCTAAATGAGAATTGCTGTCAAATAGATCTGGGTGGATGAATCTCTCTGGCCAGCAAAATCCTTGCTTGAAAGGGGTTTTAGCGCAAAAGGTCTCAAGGAACTCGCTTTTATGCCGACTCCTGATTGATAAAGAACTTTTTTATTGATAATAGTTCTTGCTGAGGTGAGGGCGTACGGCGGTACGCCCCTACGTAGCCCACTGGCGCAGCAGGTTGGCGGTGGTTTTGGTCAACAGGTCAAACTCTGGGGTCTTGCCGGTTTGGGCAAACAGGGTACGCTTCACCGTTTCAAGGTCAAAGAGAATTTCGCGGTGGGCGGCGTCGCGTACCAGGCTTTGCACCCAGCCCACTGCTACAGTGCGATCGCCCCTCGTCACCGGCTCCACCCGGTGCAGCGTGGTGGAGGGGTAAACAATGGCGCTCCCCGCCGCCAGCTTGTAGGGCTGCTCGCTGTCGGCCCCCTCGATCACCAGTTCGCCGCCGTCGTACTCCTCCGGCCCGCTCAAAAACACCGTAAACGACAGATCTGAGCGGTAAAAGTTAGTGCCCCCCATCAGAGCATTGTCGGTATGTCGCCCGTAGCTCATGCCCACCCCGTAGCGGCTAAACAGCAGGGAGTGGATCATGCGGGGCAGGGCGATCGCCTGAAACAGCGCATTCCTGACCAAAGCCTTCTGCACCACCGCCTTCAATGGCTCAGCTGCCTGCTTAGCCGCCTGCTCATTCTGCTTGACCAGCTTGGCGTGCCACCCCGCCGTCGTTTCCCCCGGCACAAACTCAGCCTCGGCCAAACCAGCCTGAATTTGGGCCACCTCATCCGGGCTCAGCACATCCCCAATGCAAACAATCATCAGCCCCAGCCAAAAACACAGCTAACCTACAGCCTAAAAGATCCAAAACGCCCCATCACCCATCTACCCATTCACCCATCCACTCCCCCACCCCCCACTCCCTAACATCTGAGGTATCTTAGTCGGGTATCGCCCACCCCCTGGGCTACACGCGTGGAGGATTCGCAATCCGTGGCTTCCCTATCGCTATTGGCCCTGCCCCTGGGCGTGCTCTCCGTCATTCTCGGCTTGGGTGAACCCCAGCCCCTGCAACCCTCTGGGCTCAACCCCACGGCCTTGCAGCCCCACTGGCAGTCGCCGTGGATAGCCGGACTGGCCCGCGATCCGGAAGTGGAGGCGATCGTCGAGCAGTACCTGGCAGGGCTGCGGAGCCAGGGTTGGTCGATTCCTGATCAGGGCGTATGGATTCAGGCGGGGCAGAGTGTGGTGGCTGAGCACCGGGGCGACGTGCTGATGCCAGCGGCCTCGTTGACCAAGCTGGCGACCACCCTGGCTGCCCTCGAAACCTGGCCTCTAGACCATCGTTTCGAGACCCTGGTGGGCATCCGAGGCGAAGTGAAGGAAGGTATTCTCTACGGCGATTTGGTGATCCAGAGCAGTGGCGACCCGCTGTTTGTGTGGGAAGAGGGCATTGTGCTGGCCAACCGTCTGCAAGAGCTGGGCATTCAGCGGGTGACGGGGGAGGTGCTGGTGAGCGGCTCTTTCACCATGAACTTTGAAGAGGAACTGACGGACTCCCTGCGGGCGCTGAAACAGGTGATGTCGGCCTCGACCTGGACCTGGGAAACCCGCCAGGCCTACGCCAATCTGCCCCCCGACACCCCTCAACCCAGCCTGCAAATTGACGGCGGTGCCCGCTGGGTAGCCCCGACCGAGCTAGAAACCTTTGCGGTGGATTGGGTGGTGCGGCACCAGTCGCTGCCCCTGGTGGCCATTCTCAAGGCGATGAATATCTACAGCAACAACACCATGGCTGAGATGGTGGCCGACCTGGTGGGAGGGCCTGGGTCGGTGATGGCAAAGGCTACCCAGGCCACAGAACTGCCCGCCGGGGAAATTAGCCTGGTCAATGGGTCGGGCCTGGGCACCGATAACCAGATGTCGCCACGAATGGCGGTGGCCATGACGGTGGCCATCCAGCGATTTCTGTCCGACGCAGGTTTTTCGGTAGCGGATGTGCTGCCGGTGTCTGGGGAAGATGTGGGGACGCTGGTCGATCGCCGCCTTCCCCCCACGGCCGCAGTGAAAACCGGCAGTCTGGCGGAGGTCAGTGCCCTGGCGGGAATGGTGCCCACCGCTGAGCGCGGCCCGGTGTGGTTCGCCATCATCAACAAAGGCTGGGATCTCCCCGACCTGAGGATGCAGCAAGACCAGCTGTTGCAGGCAATTCAGGCGCACTGGGGGGTGGCGGCAGCGCCCGCCGATATGAGGACGAAGGTGATCATGCAGACTGGGCCGTTTCGCTACGGCGACCCCAGCCGCAATCAGGTGGCCCAGGAAGTAGTGTCGGAGTAGGGCGGATGGGCGTAGTGCTGGTGCAGGGCTTGGGCGATCGCCCCGGCAGCCCCCGGTGGCCCCATGCGACAGCGACCGTTCTCCGCAATCTGCTGGAGCCGAGGGGCGTCGGCTAGGCAGGTTTGTAAGGTGACCCCCGCTTCGCCGGGCTGGTTCAGCAATATGATTGATCGCCCCAGCAGCCGCGATTGCGATTCAGCGAAAGCGTAGGTGAACTGTGGCCCAGAGCCAGGGAAGGTGATGACGGGCTTGCCCAGGCCAACGGCCTGCTCGGTGGCGGTGCCAGCGGTGGCCAGGACGGCATCGGCCAGGTGCAGGCATTCGGCAAAAGCGTTGGTGGTCAACACCAGCACCCCATTACTGCGTTGAAACGTAGGGTATTCCCCAGCCACGGGCTGCCAGCCTACGTCCAGCAGCACATCCTTAAACGCTGCCAGGTTGAGGGAGGGAGCCAGGGCGGCGAGCAGGCGGATCTGGCGATCGCCGAAGGTCTTCATCACCGAGGCAACAGCCGTCACCATGCGCTGCCAGTTGTCAAACACCTCGGGCGCACGAGAGCCGGGCAGCAGCGCCAGGGTGAGCCGAGCGGCAGCCGGGGGAAACGTTGCGGTCAGCCGGGCCAGCTTGTCGGCGCTGGTTTCCAGATCATCCATCATCGGGTTGCCGGGGTAGCGGGCGGGCACTCCTCGTTGCTGCAAAATGTCGGCGGTGAGCTGGTCGCGCACAAACACCCCCTGACAGCGAGAATGAGCCATCAGCCAGCGCTCCCAGGGCACGTAGACCGAGCCCGACCAACCCTCCAGCGGTGGGCGACCGGGTAGGCGATGGGTTTCATCGCGCAGGTAGTATTCTGACTTGGCGGTGCCCACAAAGCTGTACTCAGCCCCGCTCTGCCAGGCGATCGCCAGGGGCACAATATCGCCCACCGCCAGAATCTTGCCGCCGCCCTTGGCCCACTGCCGCGCGGTTTTGAGCTGGGCCAGAGTCAACCCCACCAGGCCCCCCTGCAAGTCGCGCACCAGCTCATGGCGATCCATATAGATGAAGCCGCCGGAGGGCATCGCCTGGGTCGGCCCCTGAATGGCAATACCTGCTTTTTCGTAGGCGCGTCCTTCACCAACAATGGGCAGGGCGGCTAGGCTGGGCGCGCCGGGCAGCTGACGCAACTGCTTGAGAATGCGAACGGCGATGCCGTCTTCACCGTGGCCATTGCTGATGCAGAGTAGCTTCATCCGTGGATGCTCAATACCAACCACAACCCTAACAGAAAACCAAAACCCTCCCTCAGAACACCAGCACCAGCTCGATCTGCCACTGGTCTCCCTGGCGCACAATCTGAATCTCGCGGATAAATTCGCGAAAGAAGAAGCGACGCTCGGCCTCGGACAGATCGAGCCAAAACTGAGGAATCGACACTGACTGGGACAGTTCTCGAAGATTCACCGGGGGCAGCTGGGCCAGCTGCTGGTGTAGGTCAGCCACTTCGCCTCGCAGCTTGTAACGGCGCAGGGCGGCAGTTTCGGCATCGAGAATGCCAGAGGCTTCTAGGTCGGGGAGCTGAGCCAAGACCGCTGTTTTGGCATCAATTTCCCCCTGCAATCGGGTGCCAGGGGCGGGCACACCGGGGGGCATGCTGGCGGAGAGCTGGGCCACGGCCTGGGGTAGCACTAGACAAATCTCAGCCACGATCCGGCTCAGGGCCTCGTCGTAGGGAATGGCTTTGCAGCGAGGACTTCTAGAGCAGCCCTGGGGCCGCAGGTAGAGGTAGCTTTTGGCCTGTCCCCTGGGGGCAGTTTTAGAAATGGTCATTGGCTGGCGGCACTCCTGGCAGGTGACTAGGCCTGCGAGCGATCGCGGTGCCCCCGCCGTCCGGGGTGGCAAGGGCCGGTTGCGGCGCAGCAGACGATCGATCTGAGCTGCCTCCTCGCGGCCAATGATGGCGGCGTGGGTGTCGCGCAGCACGGTGCCATCTTGGTATTGCAGATCGCCCCGGTACACCGGGTGGGTGAGCCAGCGCCGCCCAGTCGAGGCTGAAATGCGCTTGCCCAGTTTGTTCTCAATCAACCGCACTGCCCCCCGCAGCGAGCCGTAGAGCAAAAACTCATTGACCAAGGCGGTGACCACCGGAGCAGTGGTGCGATCGATCAGGTAGCGGCCCTGGCCCCGGCGATAGCCGTAGGGCGGTTTGCCCGGCGGTGGTAGAGCCTGTAGGCGGCTGCGGGCGTGGCCCTCGCGCAACCGGCGGCGACGCTGATCGGTCGATAGCTCTGCCCCGTGCAAAAGACTGTCTAAATCGATCGCCCCCGTTTCTACGGTGACCACCTCAGCCCCGGCAGCGGCGATCGCCTGTACCCAGTGGCGCATCTCGTCGAGGTCATTGCCCAGTGTGGCCAAATTGTTGACCAGCACCCGATCTGCCGGGTTGACTTGCAGGTCGGCCAGCAGGCGATCGCGCTCGGGCCGATATCCCGGCTCCGTTGGCAGGGCGATGTCGGTATAAACTCGCTCAATCGGCCCCAGTTCAGTCTCATCCAGCGGGCCGGGCCGGGGCGGCACCCGGTCATCAGTCTCTCGGTAGCAGTAAGCAACAATGCGCATGACCTAGAATGCCAGCTTCAACGCTTCCCGCAGGGCAAGCGATTGATCGTCGTCAGTACCCGCCACAACGACCATGACCGTGGTGATTGCTGGTGGGTTCTCCAGACAGACAAACATGGCGGTTACGGTCTCAGATCGACCGGCAAGGCTGATGGCATCGTTTTGAACTGGGTCTAAGCCCTGGGCTTCGAGTGCTTGCCGGGCTCTCTCCAGGCATTGGGCTGTATCCATATCGAGCACCTGCCAGGCGTAGTGCAGTCCTGGCGGTGCGGCCTGGGTGGGGGAGACATTGGCTGCCAGGCCCAGACCGGTCAGTAACGCTGTCAGCACGTAGGTCATTGCCATCATTGATGTTTCCTCACTGCTGCCTCAATGTCGATGATACCGCCTGGGCCTAGATTCAGCCGTGGGCTCCGACCATTGGCTCTGGGCCATGGCAAGATAGGTGGGTAGGCTGGGCCAGCGGGTTTCCCCTGTGCCCCATGGCGTTCCCCCGAGGCGGTTTCTTTGCAGATTACATTTTTGGGCACCAGTTCTGGCGTGCCGACGCGATCGCGCAATGTGTCGAGCGTGGCCCTGCGGCTGCCCCAGCGGGCCGAGGTGTGGCTGTTTGACTGCGGCGAGGGCACCCAGCACCAGTTTTTGCGCAGCGAGTTTAAGTCGAGCCAGATTCGCCGCATTTTCATTACCCACATGCACGGCGACCACATCTTTGGCCTGATGGGGCTGCTGGCCAGCTGCGGCCTAGCTGGCAACCGGCAGCAGCGCATCGATATCTACGGTCCCAAGCCCCTCAACGACTACCTGCAAGCCAGCCGCCGCTATTCTCAAACCCACTTCACCCTGCCGATCAAAATCCACGCCGTCGAGCCGGGGCTGGTGTTTGAAGACGATGAGTTTCGCGTGTTCTGCGATCTGCTCGAGCACCGGGTGCCCGCCTACGGCTACCGGGTCGAAGAGCGCGATCGCCCAGGCCACTTTGACGTCAAGCGAGCCCAGGCCCTAGGCATTCCCTCGGGGCCAATCTATGGTCAGCTCAAGCAGGGGCAGCGGGTCACCCTTGACGATGGCCGCACCATCAATGGGGCCGACCTCTGTGGGCCAGACCTGGTGGGGCGCAAGCTGGTCTACTGCACCGATACGATCTACTGCGATCGCGCCGTGGCCCTCGCCGCCAACACCGACGTGCTGATCCATGAAGCCACCTTCTCCCACCGCGATGCCGACCTGGCCTACCAGCGGCTGCACTCCACCTCGACCATGGCGGCCCAGGTGGCCCTCGGGGCCCAGGCCAAGCAGCTGATCATGACCCATTTCAGCCCCCGCTATGCCCCCGGCAACGACATTCAGCTCAGCGACCTGCTAGCCGAGGCCAGGGCTATTTTCCCTCGTACCAACCTGGCCCACGACTTCTTGATCTACGACATTCCCCGCCTAGACGAGCCCCGCCCCGGCGAGGCCGTGTTGTCTGCCTCAGCGGTGTAGGTTGGTTGTTGGTTTGACATGGCTCTGGCTTTTCTTCTGGGTCAACCGCTGCTGAAGTGTCGTTAGCCGATCGCGATCGGCTACGCCCGTGCGGGGCATGGGTACTTCGGTATTGGGCCAAGTGGGTAAGTCGTTGCAGGGGCAGAGGTGGGTGGCCGTGCCGGCAGTGGGTATGGCGATGGGCATGGTGCAGCGAGCGCAGGCGATGATATCCCAGGCGGGCGACAGCATTTCGGCGATACTCTGGGTGGTGCCGTCGAGGTAGCAGCCTTGGCCGTTGGTCACCATAATCTGATGCCAGCAATCCTCAAACGATGCACTGTAGTGACCGTTTTGAAAGATGGGAGAGGGCAGGCAGGCAGGCCGATTTGCCGCCAGCACCACAGATTTGCCCAACTGAAACCAGTGGGCCAAAAAATCTCTCACTTCAGTCTGAGATGCCATGTCGCTTGATCCTTATTGTGTCATCGCGTAGCTGAACAGGCCTGGGGGGTATTTTGTTGTGAACTGATGAGGTCCTGAAGGGCTGATACCCCACTAGCCCAAGTGAAGGGAGTCTAGAAAAATGTGCCTCTAGGCAAGGCGTTTGAGCGAGGCCTTTGAGGCCTTTAGGAGGGCTAGCCGCCTGGTCTATGCCCATATCCTAGCGGCTGCCCCGCCTGGTTCTGGCAATCTACTGATAATCTTCGGAAAGATTTTTCGTCTAGCCCTAGGCCCAAAGCGGCGATCGCATCTCCGCAGCCAGGCTATGGCCCCAGTGCCTGCCCAGAGGAGCGGTGCGACTAGGGGCTAACCCGCTCTAGCGGGTGGTGTAAAGCGCCCAGCAAAGCCCCGAAAAGCCTTAGATTCCCTGGTCTGTGCTGTCAACTTAACGAAAGTTTGCAGAGGCCTAGGGTAACCGCTAAAAGTGGGGCACAACCGGATAAAGTAGCCCTATGTATGACGACGACCTCGCTACCCAAAACCCCGATTTGGAGTTTGCTGACCCCCTCGATGCCCTCGGCCCCGTCGAGGCAGACGCAGCCCCTCAGTATGACCCCGAGGCCATGCTGCCGCTGCTGACGGCGGCCGACCCCCAGCAGCGAATGCTGGCCGCGCGCACCTTTTGTGAAGTAGAAGACGGGCGGGCGGTAGTCCCGCTGCTGCTGTTGCTCAACGATTTGTGCCCTCTGGTGCGGGTGAGTGCCGCCTACGCCTTGGGCCGCAACCCCAATGGGCTGGCGGTAGAGGCGTTAATTGCCCAGCTGGCAACCGACTGGAACGGCTATGTGCGCAAAGGTTTGGTCTGGGCCTTAGGAAATGCCCACGACGGGCGATCGCTCAACCCCCTGATCCAAGCTCTTCGCACCGATATTTCTGCGGTGCGGCTGTGGGCCGCCAGTGCCCTGGCCCAGATGTCCCAGGTGGGCTACGACTGCGTGATTGCCGCCATTCCGCCCCTAATCGAAGGATTGCGCCGTGACCCAGTGCCCGCCGTGCGCAGCAACTGTGCCTGGGCCGTGGGTCAGCTATGTCGCGAGCTGCCCTCCAACGTGGTGTACCATACTGCGATCGATGCCTTGATCGAGAGCTTTGCCGAAGAAGAAGACCTAGGCGTGCGCGAAGATGCTCGCACGGCACTGCTCAAGGTGGGCGATACCCGAGGGCTGCAAACCATCGAAGAAATTGAGCAGGATGGCTTCTTCTTTTGATCTGTATCCCCGGCAAAGCCTCGCCTTTGGCCCCAGGCTGGGTGGTTTAATAGTCAAAGAGATCCACAGGGATTTGTTGAAGAAACGCGGGAGCCAGTGCCTTGTATCAGTGCCCTAAGGAAGGGAATATCGACCTCCAGGATGGTCAACTTGCCCCAGATCTGTCGGTTAAAGCCTGCCCTAGCTGTGGCGGCGCATGGATTTCCCCCGAAGATTACATCACCTGGCAAAAGCAGCAGGTCGATACCGAGACGCCGGTCAAGGTATCCATTCTGCCCCTATCGCTCAGCACCCCCTTCCAGCCTGCACCCTTAGACAACCGGGCGGCCCTTTGCCCCGACTGTCGCAGCTACCTGGTGCGAGGGCGAGTGACGCTCCAAAACGGTTCATTTTATGTCGAGCGCTGCCCCAGCTGCACTGGCCTCTGGTGCGACGCTGGCGAGTGGGAGATCTTGCAGCAGCTCAACCTCCATACCCACGCTGAGTACATTTTTTCTGCCGACTGGCAGGCTCAGGTGCGCGACCTAGAGCACAGCGAGCGAGAGCGCCAGGCCACCATTGCCAAGCTCGGGCCAGACATAGCCCAGCGCCTATTTGAGCTAGCCGATCTGCTAGAGCAGCACCCCAATGGCGACTTTGGGGTAGCGTACTTGATGCGACGGGTCGATCAGTAGGCAATTTAGGCTAAAACTACCCAACCTCGCTGAGGCTGACATGCTCGACCCAATGGATCCAGTAGCTTTGATGCTGGATCCAGTCAATTCTACCCCTCTACCCCGCCGCAGAGCCGGCGGCAAACACCCGGCCAATCACTTCCTCCACTGGCGGATCGCTGACGGTCAAGTCCTGTACGTCTAGCTCTCCCAGCAGTTGACCCACGGTCTGAGTTAAGTCTTCCCGATGCACAATCAGCCGGGCGGTACAGCCCTCTAGGCTTTCAATTTCGCCGTAGCGGCTGAAAGTGTCGACATCACAGTTTGTAGCCAGCTCTACGGTCACCTCACGATAGGGGGCAAACCGATCGAGCAGCCCCTCCAGGCTGCCATCATAGATCAGCCGCCCTTGGTAGATCAGCAGCACCCGTCGACAGAGAGCGGTGATGTCGGCCATATAGTGGCTAGTGAGCAAAATGGTGGCCTGGTAGCGCTGATTGTAGTCGCGCAAAAATTCTCGCACTGCCACCTGAGCGTTGACGTCGAGGCCCAGGGTGGGCTCGTCTAAAAACAACACCTGGGGCCGGTGCAGCAGAGCCGCCATCATCTCGGCCTTCATCCGCTCACCCAAGGAGAGCTTGCGCACCGGCTGGATTAGCTGACTCTGTAGCGACAGCATCTCAGCCAGCTCGTCGACCCGGTAGCGAAACTCTTTATCGGAGAGGCCGTAGATGGCCGCGTTGATGCGCAGCGAATCGAGGGCAGGCAGGTCCCACAGCAGCTGCTGTTTTTGGCCCATCACCAGGGTGATGGCCTGCAAAAAGTCGGCCCGCCGCTGAAAGGGAATGTGGTCCCCCACGCGCACAGTGCCCTCTGAGGGGTGAATCAGGCCGGTGAGCATCTTTAGGGTAGTGGTTTTGCCTGCCCCGTTAGGCCCCAAAAAGCCCACGACTTCTCCCGGCTCGATCTGAAACGATACGGACTGCACCGCCTCTACCAGTCGATACTGGCGGCGAAAAAAATGTCTCAGGGTGCCCCCCAGGCCAGGATCTTTTGCGGCTACGGGGTAACGCTTGCTGAGTTGATGAACGTCAATGGTGGGCATGGTGGCGGCTGAGCATCTGGTTTCTACTTTACCGCCAACGCCCACCCGAGGCTTAGCCTACGACTCGACGCAAAAAGTGCAGGCGCTCGTTTAGGCCCATGGCATCGATACGAGTTAGCAAATTTTTGGGGGCCGCAAAGCTATGGGGGGCACTCTCCAGGTGGCAGGCATCCAGCGGTAGCCGACCGGCAGGAATCAGGTGCACCATGCGGTGCCAAAAGGCCAGCTTCATATTGATGTTGAGGGCTTGGTAGGCCTGACTAAAGCGAGTGTCGGCCCCGGCCAGAATGTCGCGTAAAATCGAAACCTGGTCGTGGCTGTCGACCTGCTGCATTTGACTGATCAACTGCTGCACGGCCTGGGAGAAGAGGGCCACTGGAGCGATCGCCGCAAAAGCCTGACCCAGGGTCTCGTAGGTCTGCCAGATGACCGCGATGCGGCAGTCTACCTCAGCAGCCTCGAAAGATTGAACGACCTGCTCAAATTGAAGCGGAATATTGACGGCAGTCATGGCAGTTTTTCCTTATTTAGCTTGTTATGAGGAGCGGTACGGCAAAGGCCGACCGTGGGTTAGACCTAAGAGAGCTCTAAAGAGGCTCTAGGTCTGTCTATAGACAATGTGGTCGAGAATAAACTGAGCGAAATCAACCAAAGGTGTGGCTGATTCCCTTGAGAGCTATAAATCCGACTCAAGAGGGACTCTACCAGCGGTGCCTCTATAGCGGAGGTTGATCAATTTAAAGTGGTTTATCGTCTGTTTATATTGATCCCTATTATTTTTCCCGATGGCCGCTTTCTTCCAAGTTTCTTTTGATTTGCTCTACCCCTGACCGAGTGGCGGTAAGCGTGAGGCAGCTCCAAATCCGCTTCTAGCTCTAAAGCGTCAGGGTCTCAGGTCAGGGCGGAGCCATTGTCTTTTAAGATTTAATACGTACTGTTCAAATACCTACTGTGTTGCCACCTTGGCAAACAATGCCTATAGATAGGGTTGTTCTTGCGATACCGCTCCCCAGAGTAATGAGGGCAATTTTGGATGTTTAAGCGCAAACCGGCTCCGCTGCTGACCTACCTGAGCCAAAAAACTGAGTTTGAGGGAGTCCTCCATGCCGAAGGCATGCTGCGGGTCGATGGCATTATCCACGGCACCGTAGATATCAAAGGCGATCTAGAAATTTCCTCGACCGGGCTGATTGAAGGGCCTGAAGTCAAAGCCAACAATATTGTGGTGCAAGGAGTGCTCAAGGCTCGGGTGTTTGCCGAAGGCAAGCTTACCCTCAGCAGTACGGCTCGTCTTGAGGGCGATGTGGTAGCTGGCTCCCTAGAAATTGAAGCAGGCGCTTACTACACTGGCTACATTGAGACGCGCGATGCTAAGTCACTGCCCCCGGCTCGAGATCTGCCAGAGCTCTACGGCACGACCGAGGTCTAGGGGTTAGGGCTGATCGCCCATGAGCCAGGTGGCCAAAATAAGCCCGATCCCGCCCAGTAGCCAAGGGGAAGGCACCAGTAATTGCCCCAGATGGGGCAGACTATCGACGGCAGTCGCGATCGCCCAAGCTGCTGCTGCAAAGACGATAAGGGTTATGAGTTCCATGGGGTTAGTTCTGCCAGGGGCTAACAGCTGAACAGACAGTTTAAATTTCTGTCTATTATGAGGGGCGATCGCATCCGCCGCCCAGCATCATAGAGTTGAACCGCAAGAGGCTGGAGCCATGGCTGCCCAATCCCACTTCCAATTCAACCGTAGGGCTCTAGCGATGGGGCTGCTCCTGGGTCTGATGGGCGCACTGCCTGCCCTGGCTCAGTCGGCCAACTTTGACTCCTTTGATCTGACTGGCGATCGCCCAACCGCCAGCGTCAGCGGCTTTACCAACGGCATCTTTGCCCTGTCTAATATTGCTGGACGCGATCGTCGTGGCATCATCTGCACCGGGTTTGCCGACAGTAACCCCGACCACATCATGGTACTCCAGCAAGACTTTGCGGCCCTCACCCTACAGGTCAACAGCGGCGGCAATGACACCAGCCTGCTGATCCAAGGCCCCAACGATGGCACCGTGCGCTGCGGCGAAGACACCGGTCGCCGCAACCCCGACGCCCAGGTGCAAGACCAGGGCTGGTCAGCGGGCACCTATCGCATTTGGGTCGGTTCCCACAGCCAGGGGCAGCGCTACAACTACTCTCTGACAGTGAGCCCCTAAGGGTCTTCTCCAGAGCATCTTTTATCGTTATTCAGGTAGACCGTGAGTCCTGCAACAGAGCGATAACGAGAGGACAACCCCACGTTAGGATAAAGAAGCTGCCATTCATTCCATCGATTGCCGTGCTCAAAACCTTGATCGCTGATTTTCGCATCGTGTTCGAGCGGGATCCAGCTGCCCGTAATTGGGTAGAGGTGCTGACCTGCTACCCTGGCCTCCATGCCTTGATGCTGCATCGGTTTAGCCACTGGCTGTGGAATCTTGGCCTACCGGTAGTGCCGCGCCTACTCTCTCACCTAGCTCGGTTTCTCACCGGTATTGAAATTCATCCCGGTGCCACCATCGGCGAAGGCGTGTTTATTGACCATGGCATGGGAGTTGTGATCGGCGAAACCGCCATCATTGGTAACTACGCCTTGATCTACCAGGGCGTTACTCTGGGGGGCACAGGCAAGGAAATCGGTAAGCGGCACCCGACCCTGGGCGACAATGTGGTAGTCGGTGCCGGGGCTAAAGTGCTCGGCAACATTTACCTTGGCCACAACGTTCGCATTGGTGCGGGCTCCGTGGTGCTGCGAGAGGTGCCCTCCGACTGCACTGTTGTCGGCATCCCTGGGCGCATTGTGTACCGAGCTGGAGAGCGCACTGAGCCCCTAGAGCACGGCAGCTTACCCGACTCCGAGGCCCAGGTGATTCGCGCTCTGCTCGATCGCATTGAAGCCCTCGAAAAAGAAGTCCAGACCCTGGGGCAAACCCACCGCGAACCCGTCTTAGTCGGAGCCATCAAGCCCAAAGACGCCTCTAGCTGTCGCCTGCAAGACCGAGTGCTTGAAGAATTTCTTGACGGTACCGGTATTTAAGCCCTAGGCCCCACCGCTGCCCTGAGGAGTCTCTGCTGTAGCTAATCAGCCCCTGGCAGAGTCTCTGGGAAAGAAGATACCCCGATGGATGGGCGCAGATGTATGGGCGCAGGGTCTGCGCTCTCGAAAGGTAACCAAAATTCTTCGGCATTTTGTTGTCATAACTCGTGCTGTCAGAATTGGCCTAAACTTCTTTCCGCATCTGCGCCCAAGGGTTGCCTAGGACAACTGCATAGGGTAAGCATCGCCAGTCCTGTCAAGATGGATCCCATACTGATCCCCCTCCTTTGCCAGATTAGATCTATTGCCAGATTAGATCTATTCTTCCTCAGCCAATAAATAGATGGAGGCATAGTCCCCTCCTCTGCCGATTTCTACTGGCGTCATGTAAGGATTCTGTTACAAAAGCCCCGCCTCTGTCGGCAGAATTTATAACGAAACGGAGATATTTAAGCCGGGCTCGACTCGACGGGTGATTTTCCCAGCTGAGGGGGAGAATATTCTTCCTAACACCGTAAAAAGGAGCCTTAAACTAGTTTGCTTGTCCTAGTTGACGGAATTTTGAGGGTGCCCCAACGGATTTTTTTCGTCGCTTTTTTACTCTTAAACTAGGCATTTAAGCGGATCTCGGCTTCACCCCCACAAGTTGGGGTGGTACATCCCTGGATATTGCAGTTAAAATTGAAAAGCCTTGGCCCCGTTGATGTATTCCTCTAGATAGAGGCGGTGGCTGGCCTAGGCTGACAGCTCCGGTGCGTGGTGCCAACAGCCTAACTGCCTCAGCGCTACCACGACTCCGCCCAAAATTAGATCCGCACTTTTTCGGATGTGTGGGCATCTATCAAAAGGAGCTGTTACTCTGATCACAGTCTTTGTCTTTAGAACTCAAGGAGCACGAGGATCGCGGCATGACCCAAGCAAATCATCTGCTCGGCACTATCAATCCTGAAACTGAACTTGACCTGCTGGTCGACGGTAATGATAGTGACGAGAACTTTGCCGATCAAGATGACGAGGCCGGCGCCGACGAAAAAGCGCCCAAGGGGAAAACAACCCGCCGCCGTACTCAAACCAAAAAGCGTCACTACACTGAAGACTCCATTCGCCTCTACCTGCAAGAGATTGGTCGCATTCGGCTGCTGCGGGCTGAGGAAGAAATTGAGCTGGCCCGTAAGATTGCCGACCTGCTCAAGCTAGAGCGCATCCACGACGAGCTATTTGACTCCCTTGAGCGTGACCCTTCAGATATCGAGTGGGCAGCTGCCGTCAGCCAAGATGAGGGAGCCAACTACACTGTGGCTAGCTTCCGTCATCGGCTGCATATCGGTCGCCGAGCCAAAGACAAAATGGTGCAGTCTAACCTGCGTCTGGTGGTTTCGATCGCCAAAAAATACATGAATCGGGGTCTTTCCTTCCAAGACCTAATTCAGGAAGGCAGTTTGGGCCTGATCCGCGCCGCCGAGAAATTTGACCACGAGAAGGGTTACAAGTTCTCCACCTACGCCACCTGGTGGATTCGTCAGGCCATTACTCGGGCGATCGCCGATCAGTCTCGCACCATTCGCCTGCCGGTGCACCTTTACGAGACCATCTCTCGCATCAAAAAAACCACCAAGCTGCTCTCCCAAGAACTCGGTCGCAAGCCCACCGAAGAAGAGATCGCCACTCGTATGGAAATGACCATCGAGAAGCTGCGGTTTATTGCCAAGTCGGCTCAGCTGCCCATCTCCCTTGAAACCCCCATCGGTAAAGAAGAAGATTCTCGCCTCGGCGACTTCATTGAGTCTGACGGCGAAACCCCTGAAGATCAGGTTTCTAAGAGCCTGCTGCGAGAAGACCTCGAAAGCGTGCTGGGCACCCTCAGCCCCCGTGAGCGTGACGTGCTGCGTTTGCGCTATGGCCTTGACGATGGTCGCATGAAAACTCTCGAAGAAATTGGCCAAATCTTCAACGTCACCCGCGAGCGCATTCGCCAGATAGAGGCCAAAGCTCTACGCAAGCTGCGCCACCCCAACCGCAACAGCATTCTCAAAGAGTATATTCGCTAGATCTAGGGCTTGAATATAGCCAAGGCTGACCCAGCTTTGAGCTGACAAAAAGGCTACCGCTCCGGTGGCCTTTTTTATTGTCTAGGAACTGAATATCCGAGGGGCTAATACCCAATCCTGCTTGGCTGTCCCCGATTTAGCAAGACGCACGGCGGCGCACCCTTGCAGGTTGGCCGATTGAAAGCGGGGGTTGTGGAATTCGGATGCAGCATAAGACCAATTTCAGTAACAAAGGGCACCGCCGCATTTTGGTTTCCTCCCGAGAGCGCAGGCCCTGCGGCTCTAGGTGAGAGTATTTTCTTGCGCAGACATCTCCTCACGCCCTGACTAAATGTTTGTTGCCCATAGTGGACAGAATTTGGTTCAGTTGGTACACTTGTTCCATGAAACAATTCAAAGCCGTGGCTTAAATCCCTATGGAATCCCTCACTACTGCTCAACAGGAGCTCTACGACTGGCTGGTCGAATATATTCGCGCCAATCAGCATTCTCCCTCCATTCGGCAAATGATGCGGGCGATGAACTTGCGCTCTCCCGCCCCCATCCAAAGTCGTCTAGAGCATTTAAAAAATAAGGGCTACATCGAGTGGAGCGAGGGAAAAGCTCGCACTATTCGAGTGCGGGATGATCTGCGTGGTGTCCCCATCTATGGGACTATTGCCGCCGGTTTTGTCAGTGAGGTGTTTACGGATACCGTGGAGCGTTTAGATCTTAACGGGCTACCGATCCAAAACGGCGACTATGCCCTGAAGGTAACTGGTGACAGTATGATTGATGCCATGATTCAGGATGGTGACGTGGTGATCATGCGGCCGGTGAAGGATCCTCACGGTATTCGTGAGGGCACTATCGTGGCGGCCCTGGTAGAGGACAGAACAACCCTCAAGTATTTTCACCGTCAGGACAACCAGGTTCAGCTCAAGCCCGCTAACCCCAGCTATCCGGTCATGGAGTTTCCTGCGGATACGGTGAACGTGCAGGGGAGACTGGTGGCTGTGTGGCGCGGTGTAGACCCCGACTTTACGGTCTAAGGTGAGGTGATTTCCATAGGCTTCTTGCCGCTGCTGCCTTGGGTCGCAGCGGTTTTTCGTTAGCTGCTGGTGTCTCCGTCAGCTTCGGAGGCGACGGACTGGGGGAGATGGTTGAGACGATCTAGGCAGGCTACTAGGGTGGCCCGCACCGACTCATGGGTATATTCGTCGTCTGGGTGGGGTGCTTGGCCTGGCTGTTGAAAATGAGGGCGGCTGTCGTAGATCTGCCCCCAGATGACATCGGCCTGGCGTACCAGTTCGTAAAGGGTTTCGGGCGATCGCAGGACGGCTTCGATCAGGTCTTTAGCCGCTTCCAGGGGATTGGTCATATGGCGGCTGAGGCGAGTTTCATCGTCCAGTAGCCACCGTTCTAATACCTGCTGGAGGGCACCTGGGCCATCTTGCAAAGACGATTTAAGCGCTTCCTGAGCGCCGTGCTTGGCCTGCACCAGAGGCGGTATGGGCGAGGCCCCCTTCATAAAATTGCCAGCCTCCTGGCCAATGGCATCGGCCAGGGTAAACGGACGGCTCAGGCGAATCTCCTGCTGGATATCAGGATTTGAATCTTGAGGCTCAACAGCCATGGCTATCAGCTTATTGAAGAACAACCGAGCGCATACTCATCCACCCCCCACCCATCCACCTCTTCATTCAAAGGTTATCTAGGGCAAGTGCTTTTGCAGGCGCTGGAGAGTTTTGTACATTTCTGGTAGGCGGCGATATACCGCTGAAGCTTTCAGAAAAACCCTGTGGGGTAGGGCTGGAATGCCAGTCACAATTTCGCCGGGAGCTACATCGCCGTGGATGCCGGCCTTAGCGGTGGCGATCGCCCCATCGCCGATCACAGCCTGGTTAGCGATGCCCACCTGGCCCGCCAAAATGACCCGGTTGCCAATAGTCACACCGCCAGCCATACCCACCTGGGCGGCCATGGCTACGCCTTCGCCGACCTGGCAGCCATGGGCGATATGGACTAGGTTGTCGAGCTTGGTGTTGCGGCCCACGCAGGTGGTGCCCACGGCGGGGCGATCGATGGTGCTGTTGCTGCCCACCCGCACCCGGTCTTCAATCACCACGTAGCCCGATTGATCCATTTTCTCCCAGCCGGCGGCGGTGGGCACAAACCCAAAACCCTCGGCTCCAATTACCGCGCCGCTGTGGATGGCGCAGTCGGCCCCGATCTGGGTGCGCTCATGGATTGTGCAGTTGGCGTGCAGCACGGTGCGATCGCCCACCTGCACCTCGGGATAGAGCACGACGTTGGGATGTAGGCAGACCCCGTTCCCCAGTTTGACGTCTGCCTGAACCACGACGTTCGCGCCAATAGACACGTTCTCACCGATCGCAGCGCTGGGGTCGATGACGGCGCTGGGATGAATGCCAGGGGCGGGCTGGTAAGGCTGATAGAACAGGGCAATGGCACGGGCAAACGCCAGGCGGGGATCAGGAGTGCTCAACCAGGCTAGACCCCGCTCGGTAGCCTGGGTTTGTAGATCTGGGTTCTGAGGCAAAATCAGGGCGCTAGCCTGGGTGGTGGCGATAAAGGCGGCAAACTTGTCGCCTTCGATATAGCTCAGCGTGCCAGCGGAGGCCTGATCGACGGCGGCGACCCCAGAGATCTCTGGATCGTGGGCGGGGTTGGCGGAGAGGCTAGAGGCCGCAGTGATCTGAACTTTGTCGGCAATGGTGCTGAACTTCATAGGAGCTGGGAGAAACGCCTGAAAACCAATCTGGCTTTTACGCTACCAGAAATGCGACGCATTCGACGTGGGGAGTCTGGGGAAAGAAGTCGGCGGGCTGGGCCTTAGTTAGGGTGTAGCCGCCTTCCTCGCGCAGCACCTTGAGGTCGCGGGCTAGGGTCGCCGGGTCACAGCTCATGTAGACGATGCGGGGGGGGCGAAGCTCGATTAAGGCGTCGAGCACGGGGCGATCGCAGCCCTTGCGGGGTGGGTCAAGCACCACAATGTCGAGTGGGTCGCTGAGGCTGGCGGCGGCATCGATCAGCAGAGCACCCACATCGCCGGCGCGAAACTCGACATTGTCGATGCCGTTAAACCCGGCATTGGTGAGCGCCTGGGCCACCGCCTCGGCCTGCACCTCTAACCCCATCACTCGCTTGGCCTGTTGGGCCAAAGGCAAAGTCAGGGTGCCCACGCCGCAGTAGGCGTCGATGATGGTTTCGCTGCCGGTGAGCTGAAGCTCATCGAGAATTACCTGCAAGACTCGCTCTGCCTGCTCGGTGTTGACCTGAAAGAAAGTAGTGGCGTGGATCTGAAACCGCAGGTCGGCAAAGATCTCTTCGATATAGGGGACACCATCGATCACCAGGGTTTCGGCCCCGAAGATGGCGTTGGTTTTGTCGGGGTTGAGATTGACGCAGACGCCGACTAGATCGGGGTAACGCTCTCGCCACTCTTGGGCCTGGAGCTCAATATCTTTAAGGTTGGGCGCGGTGGAAACCAGGGTGAGCAACTGCTGCCCGGTGCGGCGACCCACCCGCAGCGCTAGGTGCCGCAGTCGCCCCTGGTGCTTGGTCTCGTTGTAGACCGACCAGCCCCGCTCCTGAATGTCGCGCTTGACCTCTGCCAGCAGGGGATTCAACCGTTCATCTTGCACGGGGCACTGGTTGAGGTTGACTAGCTTGTGGCTGCCCTGGCGATAGTAGCCCGCTTTGACTTGGCCTTCAGGCGATCGCCCCAGGGGGTAGGTGGCTTTGTTGCGGTAGCCCAAGGGCGCTTCAGTGCCCAAAATTGGCAATACGTTTGGCTGCTCAAACCCACCAATGCGGGTAAAGGCCGCCACCACCTGCTGCTGCTTGGCAGCCAGCTGAGCCGGGTAAGCGATCGATTGCCACTGGCAGCCGCCACATTTGTCGGCTACGATGCAGGCCGCCCGAATGCGATCGGGGGAAGGTTCGAGCAGCTGCTTGACCTGGGCCCGCCCGAAGGTGGGCTTAGCTTGCACTAGCCTGGCCCGAACTTTGTCTCCCGGTACGGTGTTGGGCACAAACACCACTCGCTCCTGCCAGCGGCCCAGGCCGTCACCACTGCTGGTGAGGTCGGTAATGTCTAAATCCAGGGTTTCTCCCTGCTGCCACTGATCCACGGTGTTGCTCCCAAACAGTTAATACGGCGAATGCCGCCTATCGACTGTAGCAAGGGAATAGGACAGATGGAGAAAAGCCGTGACGTAATGCAACCGAATTGGTTGGGAACATAGATACCACACACCCTGGCTGATGTAGATTTCGCTAGGACTGGTTAATGAGTGCCGCAACCTCCTGTCTAAGGCGATCGCCCATTTCATCTTCAGCGACATCGAGGTCGTAGTCCATTTGCAGGCCCAGCCAAAACCGGGGCGACATACCAAAATAGTGAGCTAGGCGTAGGGCCGTATCGGCGGTAATGCGCCGATTGCCGTGAACAATCTCATTTATGCGCCGAGCAGGCACCCTCAGGGCCAGGGCGATTTGGTTTTGGCTCAGACCCATGGGTTTGAGAAATTCTTCTAGCAAAACTTCGCCTGGATGCACTGGTTTGAGCTTGTCTTCACCCATAAAATCTCCTCAGTGATAGTCCACAATTTCTACATCAAGTGCTTCACCGTCTTGCCAGCCAAAGCAAATTCGCCACTGATCGTTGATCCGAATGCTGTATTGGCCAGCCCTATCGCCGCTGAGGCGCTCTAGCCGATTAGCGGGTGGAACCCGAAGATCTTGGAGAGTTTCGGCACGGTTGAGCATTCGCAATTTGCGTAGGGCTACCTGCTGAATGTCCGATGGCAGCCTGCGGGAACGCTGCCGCTCAAAGATTTTTTGAGCTTCTTTATCCTTGAAGTTGCGAATCAACGTATCAAGCTTGTGAGCATGCCACCAGTGTATGACGACACGCGTTAAGCGCCAAGGGATAAGCTCACATTATCACCTGCCTTGCAGGCAGCCTGGATAACACTGAGGCTATTGCTTTGAAGCCGGGGAGTGCTACGCGGGAACCGACACAACCCGAAATCCCACATCGCCGTTAGAGTAATCCTGTGAGCAGTAAGTCCGAAGTGTCGAGCTACAGTAAACAGGATCGAGGGCAAATGAACCACCGCGTAGCACACGCCAATGTTGATTGCCGCCTGCCATCCAGGCCGAACTATCAGAGGGGGCACCTTTATAGTTAGCGTGCCACACATCCTGGCACCACTCCCATACGTTGCCGTGCATGTCGTGCAGGCCAAAGGCGTTAGGAGGAAAGCTGCCTACGTCTGTTGTTTCTGATCGAAACAGCCCTTTAGGCCCATCCCCGTATGCATAGTTGCCATCGTAATTGGCTAACTCTGTGGTGATCGTTGGTCCATAGTGAAAGGGTGTTGTCGTGCCTGCTCGACAGGCATACTCCCATTCGGCCTCGCTGGGCAGACGATAGGTCTGCCCCGTCAGTGCCGACAGATTCTCACAAAACGATACGGCAGCATCCCAAGATACTTGCTCAACCGGGCGATTGGCTCCCTGATGATAGGATGTGTTTTCCTTTACAACAGCTTCATACTGGGCCTGAGTGATTTGAAAGCGTCCCATTAGGAAACTGGGTGTGGAGATAATTCTCTCAGGACTTTTCCCATTTCTGCGTCCTTCCGCATCCGGTGGTGACCCCATTACAAACTTCCCGGCAGGAATAGCCGCCATATCCAGGCCAAGGCCATTGCCCAGGTCTTGGCGAAAGACGGTCCCTTGCCTTTGCTGACGCTCAATAACGTTCCCCGTTTGATTGATCCTGACGGATTGAAATTCAACTATGCTCAGGGCATTCGGGCTTACCCCTAGAGAAGTAGCCATCCGTTCTTGCGCTTGGCGCTGCCGCTCAGCACTTAATACATCTACCACTCGGCGAATGCCTTCTTCCACGTCAAAAAAGGCTTCCGCTTTGTCTTCCCAACGGGTGACGGGCTTGCCATCTTTGGGCAACACCTGTAGGTGTTTGAAGTCGCTATATTTCCAGCCACAGGGTTCCAGAATAATGGGGATTACCCTGGCGGTGCCGTCGTAGTGGCGCTGCACGGCTCGCTGCATTTCGGTTTCGTAGCAGTAGTCTGAGGCCAAAAAGTGGCGGGTAATCAGTAGCAAGACGATGTCGGCTTTTTCGAGATTGTTTTTGATCTCGGTGGCCCACTCGGCCCCGGCCTCGATGTCGCGGTCTTGCCAGGTGCGAATTTTGCCCTCCCGTTGCAGCAGCTTGAGATGATAGTTCACCAACTCATCCTTGAGCCCTTCGTCGCGGCGCGAGTAGGAGATGAATATGTCTAGCGCCTCGCCTGCCATGCCCCGTGCTGCCTCTGCGATTGCCCCATTATAGTTTCACCTGTTTTGCCCAGGTTCCGCCTGATGTGGCTACAGCTTGAGGTACTGGTACAGCACCTGGGCGGCGGCATCGAGGGTGGGACCAAAAGTGAGCACGCCTTCTTCATGGCCGGCCATGATCAATATGCGGGTTTGGGCCAGATCGCCCTGGTGCAGGAGCCGGTGCATTTCGTAGGCCATGGCCGGGGTGCCGTAGGGAACGGTGGCGGCAGTGGTGGGCAGCACGCCCTGGTAGCGCTGCCAGAGATCCCGGTTGTGGACGTGGACTACAGCGCCAATCTCGGCGCTGTAGTCGTATAGAGCGGCGTGGGTGAGCGACTCTGACGAGGCCTGGATGGGGCCGATGCAGTGCAGGGTGTTGCGATCGATGTCCCAGCCATCTACCAGGGTGTAGTGGTCGGCGGTGGTGGTGGCCAGGTGGCCGGTCTGGGTGCCAGAGACGACGAAGGTGCTAGGCGACAGGCGCAGGCTGATATTGCCGTAGCCGATGCCGTTGGGGTAGAGGCCGATTTGGCCGGATTGGTGGAGGCGATCGCGCCACGCAATCAGTTCCGCTAGCTGGTTCGCTGCCAGCGGCGGACCAGGCGTCCAATGGCTGATATATTTAATGACCCCCTCGTCCATCATGGGTGTGGCCTAGGACGCTGCCTGTTCTGGAAACAGGCCCAGCAGCCCCTCCTCCGAGGCTGGGCAGATGCCCCGTTCGGTAATCAGCCCGGTCACCAGGCGGGCGGGGGTAACGTCAAAGCCGTAGTTGGCAGCGGGGGAAGACTCGGGGCAGATTAGCACTGAGGTAATGCCGTGGGGCGACAACCCATCCATGTACTTGACCTCGTCCTGGCTGCGCTGCTCGATGGGGATTTCTTTCACCCCGTCCCGCAGGGTCCAGTCGAGGGTAGACGAAGGTAGGGCCACGTAGAAGGGCACGCCGTTGTCGTGGGCGGCCAGCGCTTTCAGGTAGGTGCCGATTTTGTTGGCGACATCGCCCTGGCGGGTGGTGCGATCGGTGCCCACAATCACCAGATCGACCATACTGTGCTGCATCAGGTGGCCCCCGGCGTTGTCGGGGATGACGGTGTGGGGCACCCCATGCTGGCCCAGCTCCCAGGCGGTGAGCTTGGCCCCCTGGTTGCGGGGGCGAGTTTCATCGACCCACACATGGACGGGAATGCCGCGATCGTGGGCTTGGTAGATGGGTGAGGTGGCGGTACCCCAGTCGACACAGGCCAGCCAGCCTGCGTTGCAGTGGGTCAAAATGTTGACGGTCTGCTCCGTTTGGGCATAAATCTCTTCGATCAGCCGCAAGCCATGGAGCCCAATTTGGCGACATTGCTCTTCGTCGGCATCAATAATGGCCTCAGCATTCTGACGCAGCCGTTCCACCGCCTCTGACGACGTTGCCACCGGTTCTAGCGCCCTAAGTTGAGAGGTCAATGCCCAGTGCAGGTTGACGGCGGTGGGGCGGGTCTGGCCCAGGGTGTTGGCCGCCTGGTGTAAAAAGCTGCGAAAATCTTTGACTGACAATGCTTCTAGGGCGGCCAGATACATGCCCATGGCGGCGGTGGCCCCAATCAGTGGAGCACCTCTTACCACCATATCTTTGATGGCGTAGGCGGCTTCATCGACGGAGCTCAGATCTACCCAGGTGAGCTGATGGGGCAATTGGCGCTGATCGATCACCTGCACAATGCGAGCATCATCTTGGTGCAGTCGAATAGTTCTAGTGGGCTCGCCGTTAATTTTCATAGGCCTGTCCAATCGTCCAATGGGCATTATGACAGACGGCTGGGATAGGTGCAGTGCTCATCGGCGACGCTGTGCCGTCAACTTTCACTGCGCAGTACGTCAAGGGTCTCTTGACTAAGCAGGGGTTTCAGCTCAGCCTGCACGGTTTCAGATTGATTGCCCCAGAGCATTTTACAAAATGCGCTTTTACCCTGCTGGCTAGACCGGTTAAACACGGCCGCTAGCTTTTCGCAATTGGTGGTGCCGTCCATGGTGAAACCTTATCTACGGTATTGCGTGCTGCCAGCATAGCGGCTCTAGGTACCCACAACATTACCTACGGATAAAAAGTAAAATGTCGCCCTCCTTTGGAAGAGCGACATTTATGACAGCAGATGATTTAAACCAGACCTAAGTTCAGCCTTGGAAATTATTCCAATTGATCCTAGCTTTCAGCAGAGATCAGCTCTCGCTTCTGTTCAGACTGGATGACTACCTTGCCAGCTTCGTCGACATCGACGGTGGCGGTGTCGCCGTCGCCCAGGCGACCGGAGAGAATCTCTTCGGCCAGGGTGTCTTCGAGCAGGCGCATAATCGCCCGACGCAGCGGCCTTGCCCCGTAGCTGGGGTTGTAGCCCTCTTCCACCAGGCGCTCTTTGAAGCGCTCGGTGACCTGGAGGTGAATGTTCTTCTCGGTGAGCCGACCGAACACTTCCTTGAGCAGAATGTCGGAGATCTCCTTGACCTCGTCCTTGGTGAGCTGGCGGAAGACGATGATCTCGTCGAGGCGGTTGAGGAACTCAGGGCGGAAGTACTGCTTGAGTTCTTCGTTGACCAGGGAGCGAATGCGGTTGTACTGCGACTCGGCCTGGTCTTGCTCAAACTCGAAGCCGAGACCACCGCCACCCTTCTCGATCACCTTCGAACCGATGTTCGAGGTCATGATCAGCAGGGTGTTCTTGAAGTCAACGGTGCGGCCCTTGGCGTCGGTCAGGCGACCGTCTTCCAAGATTTGCAGCAGCATGTTGAAGACGTCGGGGTGAGCCTTCTCAATCTCGTCGAACAGCACCACGGTGTAGGGCCGACGACGTACTGCTTCGGTGAGCTGACCGCCCTCGTTGTAGCCCACATAGCCCGGAGGAGAACCGATCAGCTTGGAGACGGTGTGGCGCTCCATAAACTCAGACATGTCCAGACGAATCATGGAGTCTTCGGAGCCGAAGAAGTAGGCGGCGAGGGACTTGGCTAGCTCAGTTTTACCAACCCCGGTGGGGCCAGAGAACACAAAGCTGGCGATCGGTCGGTTGGGGTTTTTGAGGCCGACACGGGCACGACGGATGGCGCGGGAGATGGCTTTCACCGCTTCATCTTGGCCGATCAGGCGCTGGTGCAGGGTGTCTTCCATGTGCAGCAGCTTCTCAGACTCGGACTCGGTGAGCTTGCTCACCGGTACCCCAGTCCAAGAGGCGACGATGTGGGCGATGTCTTCTTCGCCTACTACGGGCATATTTTCTTCGCCGCCTGCGTCTTCATTGACCTTATTCTGGGCGATCGCCCGAATTTCGGCCTTGATCTCCATTTCGCGATCGCGCAGTTCCCCGGCTTTGTCAAAGTCCTGGGAGCGGACGGCGTTGTCTTTATCTTTGAGCACCTGGCGCAGCTCGCGATCGAGCTCCTTCGCGGCTGGGGGCAGCTGGGAGTTGAGCAGGCGCACGCGGGAGCCCGCTTCATCGATTAGGTCGATGGCCTTGTCAGGCAAGAATCGATCGGCAATATAGCGATCGGAGAGCTTGGCGGCAGCTTCGAGGGCTTCGTCGGCGATCTTCAGCTTGTGGTGCTGCTCGTAGCGATCGCGCAGCCCGTGGAGAATCTCAATAGTTTCATCGACGCTAGGCTCACCCACCATCACCGGCTGGAAGCGGCGCTCTAGGGCAGCGTCGCGCTCGATGTGCTTGCGGTATTCATCCAGCGTTGTGGCCCCAATGCATTGAAGCTCGCCCCGCGCCAGGGCAGGCTTAAGGATGTTGGCAGCGTCGATCGCCCCCTCGGCAGCCCCGGCCCCAATCAGGGTGTGAACCTCGTCGATCACCAGGATGACGTTGCCCGCCGTGCGGATCTCATCCATGATTTTTTTCAGGCGCTCTTCAAACTCGCCTCGGTACTTGGTACCGGCCACCAGCAGGCCAATATCCAGCGTTACCACGCGGCGGTCTTCGAGGATATCGGGCACGTCGCCGTTGCCGATGCGCTGGGCTAGACCTTCGGCGATCGCGGTTTTACCCACGCCAGGCTCACCAATCAGCACCGGGTTATTTTTGGTGCGGCGACCCAAAATTTGAATCACCCGCTCAATTTCTTTCTGGCGACCCACCACCGGGTCGAGTTTGCCGTCGGCGGCCATCTGGGTCAGGTTAGAGCCAAACTCGTCGAGAGTTGGGGTTTTGGTACGGCCACCACTGCTGCCGGCAGACACCTCCGCCGTTTCACCCAGCATACGAATGACTTGGGTACGCACCTTGGAGAGGTCAACCCCCAGATTTTCGAGCACGCGGGCCGCGACCCCCTCGCCTTCGCGGATCAACCCCAGAAGCAGGTGCTCGGTACCAATGTAGTTGTGGCCGAGCTGACGGGCCTCTTCCAGGGAGAGTTCAAGCACCCGCTTGGCTCTGGGGGTAAAGGGAATCTCAACGGCGACAAAGCCGGAGCCACGACCAATAATCTTTTCGACTTCGATGCGCGCATCCTTGAGGTTGACGCCCATTGACTTCAAGACCTTGGCGGCTACGCCCGTGCCTTCCCCAATCAACCCCAGGAGGATTTGCTCAGTGCCCACAAAGTTGTGGCCGAGCCGACGAGCTTCCTCCTGAGCCAGCATGATGACTTTGATTGCTTTTTCTGTGAAGCGTTCAAACATGGCGGTATATATCACCTGGTGCGTGCCGGATAGGCAAATTCTAGCACAGCGATTTTTATCGGTTGTGCCCTACTAAACAGCCGGTTTACCGCGCCTCCTTAGGGCGCTCCTATGGGCCTTGAAATCGGTTGGGATCACCGCTTGTCAATGGATTGAGTCTAGAGAAAATGTGAATTTTCTCAACTTTAAAGGTTCGGTTTTAGGTTCGGTTGGCAAATGTTTTTTAGGCGTTAATCTGCCATCCCTGGCGCTCAAGGCGATCAATAGCAGCCTGACGTTGCTCACCCAGGCGATCGCGAAATTCGGGAGTTTTAAGGGAATTTTGCCAGAGAACCAGGGCATCTTCGCCATCGGCATAGTATCGGCGGCGGCGGCCCAGAGTCTCAAAGCCAAAGCTTTCATAGAGGGCCAGGGCGCGACTGTTGGAGGGGCGCACCTCCAGAGTGGCCCGGGTGAGGGCGCGCTCCCTGGCATCCATCAATAAGTTTACCAACAGCCACTTGCCCAGCCCTCGCCGCTGATAATGGGGATCAATCGCCAGCACTGTAAGATGGGCTTCATCCAAAATTGCCCAGTAGCAACCCAGACCAATGGTAGAGTCGGGGTCAACCATCGACAGCGTCGATGGCTGCTCAGCTGTCTCCTGGCTACGCTGGGGACTGTGGACCAGCATAAGCAGACAGCTATTGGGGCTGTCGATTTCGCGGGCATAGCCCTCTGCCGACCACAGCCCCCCTAAGGCAAGCTGATCGAGCGCTACTAGAGCAGCAATGTCACTGTGGCCTGGGGTATGGCAATGAAGGTAGCCCACGAAATATAGATTGGCTAGAAAAAATGGCTAGAAACTGGCACAGCCCTTAATTGTACACTGGGGGTTGAGCTGACCTACCTATGCCCCTGCCAGGAGTAGACCCACCCCTACCCCTCCCAGGAGGGGATGCTGAGTGCCATCCCCTCCTGGGAGGGGTGCCCGGCGGGCGGGGTGGGTCTTGGGTCTAGGCTGACCCACCCCTGCCTCACCCCTGAGGGGATGCTATTTCGCATTACTCACAACACAACCGATTCACAACCGATTCTCCAGCGAGTTCACCGTCCTATGGTTTCGACTTCTCCCCTGTCTGCCGCCGACAGCCGCCAGTACTTGCCCCCGACCAATCCAGAGGGATCACTGTCTCCCAACCAGCAGCTCCTGCCCCTGACGGCTACGGTCACGGCTGACCACCTCAGTGTCGGCGGTTGCGACGTGGTGGAGCTAGCCCAGCAGTTTGGCACGCCTCTCTATATTTTAGATGACCACACTCTGCGCACTGCCTGCCGTCAGTACCGCCAGGGCTTTGAGCGCTACTACCCCGGCGAGGCGCTGGTGCTTTACGCCTCTAAGGCCTGGAGCTGTATGGCGGTCTGTGCGATCGTCACCGACGAAGGGCTGGGCATTGACGTGGTGTCGGCTGGAGAACTGCTGACCGCCACCGAGGCCGGAGCATCGCCAGAGAATATCTACTTCCACGGCAACAACAAGTCCTTTGAAGAGCTGACCCTGGCGGTAGAGGTGGGGTGCCGCATCGTGGTAGACAACTGGCTTGAGCTCAAGACCCTGGGCGAGATCGCTACCAAAGAGGGCAAGACTGTGCCGGTCTTGCTGCGGGTGACCCCCGGCATTGAGTGCCACACCCACGAATACATTCGCACTGGCCACATCGACAGCAAGTTTGGTTTTGACCCCGATCAGATCGAGCCAGTATTTGAGTTCTTGCGCGGCCAGCCCCAGCTCCATTGCCTGGGCGTCCATGCCCACATTGGCTCGCAGATTTTTGAACTCAACCCCCACACCGACTTGGGCGGCGTCATGGCCCAGTGGGTGGTGACGGCCCAGCGCTACGGCCTGGCACTGACCGAGCTAGATGTGGGCGGTGGCCTGGGCATTCGCTATACCGAGGGCGATGACCCGCCGAGTATTGACACCTGGGTGAAGACCGTTTGCGAGAGCGTAGTGGCCGCCTGCGAGGCCCAGGGCATAGCGCTGCCGAGGTTGCTGTGTGAACCGGGGCGATCGCTGATTGGCCCGGCATGCGTCACAGCCTACCGGGTGGGCAGTCAGAAAGAGATTCCTGGTCTGCGCACCTACGCTTCGGTGGATGGGGGCATGTCTGACAACCCTCGCCCCATTACCTACCAATCGGTGTATCGGGCGCTGGTGGCCAACCGCATGAGTGCGCCTCTAGCTGAAACGGTAACTCTAGCGGGCAAGCACTGTGAGTCAGGCGACATTTTAATCAAAGATGCCCCTCTGCCGACGTTGAAGAGTGGTGATGTCGTTACCATTGCGGCCACAGGTGCCTACAATTACAGCATGGCTTCGAACTACAATCGGGTGCCTCGGCCAGCGGCGGTGCTGGTGGCCGAAGGCGACGCCACTTTGATCATTCGCCGAGAAACTGTGGCCGATTTACTCCGTCAAGACTGCCTGCCCGAAACCCTGCGCCCAAAAGTAAAGTCTACCTAAGCCAGCAAGGGTGGTGCGCCTTGGCCGATGTTTTGGCCGGGCTGGGGCAATCCACCGCACAGCCGCTCAGGCACCATTCTCTAACGCTGCATGAACTACCTCTGGGAGCAATGGCTATCAAACCTAAACCAGGTTAGGTTCCTGCTTCAGGCGCTCGACATAGCGCTGGTGCTGCTGCTGAGCTACGCAGTGCTGGTCATTATTGGCGATCGCCGTACCCTGTGGATGGTGCGAGGACTGATCTTTTTAATGCTGGCGGCGGCGCTGGGCAAGTTTTTGGGCCTGGCGCTGCTGGGTTTTGTGCTCGACAAGCTGGTGATTGGCTCGGCGGTGGCGATGGCCTTTATGCTCCAGGGGGAGTTTCGGCGATTGCTCGAACTGCTGGGTCAGGGTCGCCTGTGGGAGTTGTTAAGCCCCTCGCGAGAAACCATGCCCCAGCCGGACAATGTGATTGATGAAATTGTCGATGCGGTGAAGGAACTCTCCCAAAACCGCACTGGGGCGCTGCTAATTCTGGAAACCGATAAGCCCATTGACGAGCGCGACTTCACGGTGCCTGGGGTGCGCATTAACGCCGAGGTCTCCAAGGAACTGATTCAAACCATCTTTCAGACCAGTACTCTGCTCCACGATGGGGCTATGCTGGTGCGCGGGTCGCGCATCTCGGCGGCGGGGGTGATTTTGCCGATTTCTGAGCGGGTGGCATCGCGCCAGCTGGGCACTCGCCACCGGGCGGCGATGGGCATTACCGAGCGGGTAGAGCACTGTGTTTGTGTTGTGGTTTCTGAAGAAACAGGCTCTATTTCTTTGGCGGAAGGCGGTATTCTAGATCGGCCTCTGACCAGCAGCCGCCTGCGCAGCATTCTGCGGTCTAAGTTTTCTAAATCGGTAGACCGCGAAGCAGTGGCCCCCCAACTCAGAAGCCTTGGTCGGCGGTTGAGCAGCCTGGGCGGTGCTTCGGTGCTGCGTTTGTTCCGTCTTTCCTCATCGTCTCCCCGAGAGAAAAAATGACCACCAAGCCGATTGTGCATTACCCTATGCCCGCCGACCTCAAGCCCGATCGCATGCCTCAGCATGTGGCGGTAATTATGGATGGCAATGGGCGCTGGGCTAAGCGGCGGGGGCTGCCGCGCATTATGGGTCACCGCCGAGGGGTAGACACGCTCAAAACGCTGCTGCGCTGCTGCCGCGACTGGGGCATTGGGGCGCTGACTGCCTACGCCTTTTCGACGGAGAACTGGGGCCGACCCATTGAGGAGGTTGACTTTTTGATGGCGCTGTTTGAGCGGGTGCTGCGCCAGGAGCTGCTGGAGATGATGGAGGAGAACGTACGCATTCGCTTTGTGGGGAATCTGGCGGCGCTGCCCCCCTCACTGCAAGATGAAATCGACCAGGCGGTGACCCAGACCAAAGATAACCCCGGCATTGAGTTTACTGTGGCGACCAACTACGGCGGTCGACAGGAGATTGTGCAGGCCTGTCGGGCGATCGCCGAACAAGTGCAGCGGGGCGAGATCGACCCGGCCCACATTGATGAAGCGCTGTTTAGCCGCCACCTCTACACCGCTGACATCAGCGACCCCGACCTGCTGATTCGCACCAGCGGCGAAATGCGCATCAGCAACTTTTTGCTGTGGCAGCTGGCCTACGCCGAGATCTATGTGACCGATACCCTCTGGCCTGATTTTGACACCTCGGAGTTCCATCGGGCGATCGCCGCCTACCAACAGCGCGATCGCCGCTTCGGCAAGGTGAAGGGGTAGTGCAACAATAGTAGAGACAGCCTGCCCCAGCCACTATGCCGAAAATTTTCCTCTCCTACCGCCGCAGCGATAGCGAAGACATTGCTGGCCGCATCTACGATCGCCTAAAAGACCACTTCGGCAAGGACTCCATTTTCTTCGATATCGATACCATCCCCCTGGGCATTGACTTTCGCGAGTTTCTCCAGGGCGAGGTGCAGCAGTGCCAGGTGTTGGTGGCTATCATTGGCCCCACCTGGCTCGGCACCACCGATGGCGACGGCCACCGCCGCCTCGACAACACCGCCGACTGGGTTCGCATCGAACTCGAAACCGCCCTGGCCCGCCAGATCCCCATCATTCCTCTGCTGGTGCGCGGGACACAACTGCCCAAGGCCAACGAACTGCCAGCCAGCCTGCAAAACCTGGCCTACCGCAACGCGACTACCGCCCGCGCCGGTCGCGACTTCCATACCGACATGGACGTGCTGATCCGGGGGATTGAAACCCTGATAGAGCGCTTTCTCAACCCCACTACGTCCACACCTCAATCCCTTCCTGTACGGTGGGCGCCGCCCACCGCCGCGCCGCCACCCCAGAGACCCGTAATAACTCCCCCAGTAGTCCCTCAGGCCTACCGTGCAGAGCGTGTGGAGAGCTACCCCACCTTTGAGTTTGAAACCGTCACCATTACCGGTATCGAGAAAACTGGACTACTGGGGTTTGGCCAACCCAAGCTTAATCTCACCCGCCGTCGCGCCCAGGCCGAATACTTTCGCGAAGACCTGGGCAACGGCATCACCCTGGATCTTGTGAGAATCCCTGCTGGTCAATTTTTGATGGGTTCCCCAGTGGGTAATGAAAGCCCCCAGCATCGGGTCACCGTTCCAGAGTTTTGGCTGGGCAAATACCCTATCACCCAGGCTCAGTACCAAGCCATTATGGGCGAGAACCCCAGCCACACTGGCGAAAATGGTGCCAACCGCCCAGTGAATAGAGTCAGCTGGATTTATGCCCAGGACTTTTGCCATAAGCTCTCTGAGAAGACGGGGCGCACCTATCGCCTGCCTAGTGAAGCCGAATGGGAATACGCTTGCCGGGCAGGTACTACAACCCACTTCTACTTTGGGCAAACAATCACGCCCGACCTGGCTAATTACGACGGCAACTACACCTATGGCAACGGGCTAAAGGGCATTTACAGAAATCAAACCACTGAGGTAGGTCAATTCCCGCCCAATGCCTTGGGTTTATATGACATGCACGGCAACGTGTGGGAATGGTGCGCCGATTACTGGCACCCCAACTACGATGGAGCGCCCACAGATGGTAGTGCCTGGTTATCCTCTAGTGTCGATCATCGGCTGCTGCGGGGCGGTTCATACAATAGAGACCCGGAGTATTGCCGCTCGGCCTATCGCACCAGTCTCCACCGGATCGAACGCATCGCCGGCTTTCGCGTGGTGTGTGCGGCGGCGAGGTCTCTTTTGTAGAGCTTTACTCTTTAGTACTCTTGCACTATTCACTTTTTTGTCTTGACGAGGTCAGCACCCCAGTTTTTCAAAGAGGCAGGGTGCTTGGACACAGCATGAAATTTGCTAGTCATAGACCTCTCGGCGGTGCTTGATCAGCAAAATGATGACCTCTGCTGCATCATCGTCAATGCGGTAGACCACACGATAGTCTCCTACCCGATAGCGGTAGCGTCCAGCCAGTTCTCCCTTCAAAGCCTTGATATTGGGATGCTGACGCGGGTTTTGCTCTAGCGTCTCAAATGCTCTAGCTAGCCGCTTTGCCAGGGGAGTTTCTGCTGATCGATAGAACTGAGCGGCACGCTTGGTCAGCTTGACCTTATACATCGCTGCGCACAGCTCGCCAGTCGGTGAGTTCGCCTACATTGGCCTCCTGTTCAGCCGCATCTAGCTCAGCTGCAAACCCAGGAATGGCCAGCAGCTCTGCTGTGGCGTCGCTATTTTCGCGTTCCACCAGGTACGACAAAAAATCTAGCACCACCGCCAACCGCTCTTGGGACAGCTGCTCCACATAGCGATAAATCTGTTCTCGCGTATCCGATGAATTCAGCATAGACCGCTCGCCACGTAGGGTAAATCCATTGTAAAACCCTTATCAACTAGGGAGTGGACTAGGTGTCTCAGGAAGGTTCCCTGTCCAGCAAGCTCTAGCCCTCTCTAGCCCGACACTGAATTTGTCGAGGAAAACGACATTCTGACTCTGCTGCCGCGCAAGGGGTGTAAGTTAGGTTTAAGGCTAGCGCGTCGACCATAAGATTATTTTTGTTAAGGCGTTAATACTTAAAGCCATTGATCGATTTTTCCCTTAGCTCAAGATGAATCTCCCCACCTGGATCACTGTCTCTCGCCTGCTGGGGGTGCCGCTGCTGCTAGTGCTGCTGCAATCGCCCAGCCCGGCCCAGCGCTGGTGGGCAGCGGGCATTTTTTTGCTGGCAGCGGGTACTGACTGGCTAGATGGCTATCTGGCCCGCAGACTCAACCAGGTGACGGATCTAGGCAAATTCCTCGACCCGCTGGTGGATAAGCTGCTGGTACTGGCCCCGTTTTTAATGCTAATTGAGCTGGGGCAGGTGCCCGCCTGGGGGGTGTTTTTGATCGTGGCGCGGGAGATTACCATCTCGGGCTGGCGGGTAAACCCGGCTATGCAGGGGAGCGCGGTGCCGGGGGCTAACCTGTGGGGCAAGGCCAAGACGGTGGTGCAGATCGCGGCGATCGCCCTGTTGATCGCCCCCCTACCTCCAGGGTGGGACTTGCCAGCGCAAATTCTCTTCTGGCTGGCGGTAGCTCTGACCCTGGTTTCGGGCGGCATTTATCTGCTGGGGGCAAAATCTAAACGGTAGCGGGCTCGATTTTAGCCCCATGGTTAAGCCTCGCTGGGGAGCGTGGTCTTGAATAACTCCAGCACATGCCCCCATGCCTTGCGGGCGGCTTCGGGGTCGTAGCTGTAGCGCTGATCGCAGAAAAAGCCGTGGTCGGCGTCGGGGTAGCGAAAGATTTGGTGGGGGATGCTGTTTTCCGTCAGTGCGGCCTCGATCTGATCCACTTCCTCAGCCGTAATCAGCGGATCTTTGCCGCCAAAGAAGCCGTAGAGGGTGCCTTTGATCTGAGGGGTAAGAGTGAGGGTGGGGTCGCCGCCGCCCGGCGTCATGGTCGTAATGCCTGCGCCGTAGAAAGAGGCCGTGGCTTTGACCTCGGGTAGGGTCGCCGCCAGGTAGGCCCCATGGCCACCAAAGCAAAAGCCGATGCAGCCCACCCCGTCGGGGATAACGTTGTCTTTGCCGTAGAGGTAGGCGATCGCCCCCTGTATATCGGCCAGCAGTTCCTCAGCCGTCGTCCCCTGTTTGTAGCGGCGGCCTAGCTCCAAATCTTCAGCGGTGTAGCCCACCTCAAAGCCAGGAGCCTGGCGGTGATAGATGTGGGGAGCGATCGCCACATAGCCCGCCCTCGCCAGACTCTCAGCCACCTCGCGGATGTGGCTGTTGACCCCAAAGACTTCTTGAATGACCACGACGGCCCCAAAGCGCCCAGAGTGCGACGGCTCGGCCAGGTAGGCCAGAATTTCGGTATCGCCGCTGGGGATGGAAATGGTTTCGGTGCGCACTGGAGATGTCATTGGGCTAGGTCGTTGCCAACTCTCTTACCTTAACGTCGGCATGGCTGCAATTGTCAAAAATCATTGCGGTAGCCGGAGCTAGGGCTCAAAAACCAGCGACTTTTTTAGAATCGTCCTAAATTGGCAGTACAGCCAGTGTATTTAGTCTGAAGAGAACGGCACGATGTATCTGGCAACAGCCTGGAGGTAGTTTGGTGGTGCAGTTTCATATTCAGCCCGACAGCGAAATACCGGCGTCGACCCAGCTGTACGACCAGGTCTGGTTTGCGATCGCCTCGCGGCAATATCCCCCCGGCTATCGGCTGCCCAGCACCCGCCAGCTGGCCATGCAGACGGGCCTGCACCGCAACACCATTAGCAAGGTCTATCGCCAGCTCGAAGACGCGGGGGTAGTCGAGGCCATGCCCGGTTCGGGCATCTACGTGCGTGAGCAAAACAGCACCGACAGCGCCCGTCCCCAGACCGTACTCTGGGCCGAGTTTCCCCAGGCGCGGGAGGTGGTGGAGTCGGGGCTAGACGAGCTGCTGCGCCAGGGCTGCTCGCTCAACCAGGCGCGGGAGCTGTTTCTCGCGGAGATCGACTGGCGGCTGCGCTGTAGCGCTCGAGTGCTGGTCACCACTCCGGGCCAAGACATTGGCGCGGGCCAGCTGATGGTGCGCGAGCTAGAGGCGGCGCTCAAAATTCCTGTGCAGCTGGTGCCCCTTGAGGAACTCGATACGGTCTTAGCCCAGGCGCGATCGGGCACGGTGGTGACCAGCCGTTATTTCATTAGCGAAGCCGAGGCGATCGCCGCTCCCAAGTCGGTGCGCGTCATCCCCGTCGATATCTACGACTACAAAAAAGAATTGGGCCTGCTGAAGGATCTGCCCAAGGGCACCTGTCTCGGCATGGTCAGCGTCAGCTCGGGCATTTTGCGGGCGGCGGCGGTGATCAGCTACAGCCTGCGGGGCGACGAGATTTTGCTGATGAGCGCCCAGCCCGACGATGCCTACAAGCTCAATGCCGTCATCCACAGCGCCCAGACCATCGTGGTCTTTGATGAGGCCAGCTTGCCCACGGTCAAAGAGGCGATCGCTGCCGCCCGCGACGACCTGATTCGCGCTCCCAAGCTGATCATCTGTGACAACTACATCGGCGAAAAATCGATTCTGCTGCTCAAGCGCGAGCTGGGGTTAGACTGACGCGGCAACCGTTGACTACGGTAAGTGGCCTCAACCGTTCCAATTGACCACCAGCGATGAAAAGTCGCGATCGCAGGGCTGAAACCCTGTCTTCACGCCGCTGCGGCGGAGACCTCCGGTGGCGCTGTCAAACCCGACCATCTCGCCGCCCAGCTCAGGAATGATGCGACAGGCGTACAGCCCTGCTGACTCTGGCAGCAGCACGTGGGGCCGGTCACCAACGTTGCCCAGTTGGGCATGGGTAAACCCCTGGAGCCCCCCTGCCCCCTGAGTGGAGGGGGCAAAGTCATACTTTGCCCAGGTAGAAAACACCAGCTCGTAGTGGCCCTGACCATTGCGGTAGATCTGGGGCACCTCCATTTCGGCATAGCAGCGGGGGCGGGCCAGGGGCTCTAGGTACTCCCAGGGGTCGTTGAGCGGGTCATTGCCCTGGAGGCGGAGAAGGGCGATCGCCCCGTTTCGGCCCAAGTCATCTGCCGCCACCTTGGCCGAAACCAGCATGTAGGTCTGACCGCGATCGCGAAACAAAAACGGGTCACGCCAGGCGTGAATGGTGAGATCTCCAGAGACACTTTGGCGCTGGTAGCCCTGCCCTGGCTGAATTTGTAGCAACGAGAGCTGCCACGGCCCTTGCAGGCTAGGGGCGTAGGCGGCTCCTATGTGCTGGGTCATACCATCGTCCAGAAATTGGTCTCTGGAGGTGAAAAACAGCAGAAATCCGCTGGAGACTTTGACCACATCCCCTGTCCAAAGGGAGGTGTTGGCCCAGTGGTTTTTGGCCGCAGTCAGAACTTGGTAAGCCGCCTCGCTGCCCCAGGCCATCTGGATGAAGTCGGGGGTAGTGGCATAGCCGATGCAGGCGTTGTAGGGGTGGTGGCCCAGCGGCACCAGGGCCGGGTCGGCGTTGAGGTAAAAAACGTGAAAGAGCTGGTCGGCGGGGTTGAAGTAGTACCAAAAATCCCAGACGTAGCGGCTAGGGTGTTGCAGGGTGGGAAACATTGAGGAGCAAGCGGCAGGGCAAGAACTCGAAAGGACTCTAGCAAATCTTGGTGAAAGCCGTGGGCCGTTCTTGGGTGAGCATTGCGGTAAGTTGGTAAAACCTGCTCAGAGAACGGGTCTTTTTTAGTTGCAGTTACGCTGAATCTAACTGTCGCTGTGAGGGGCGATCAACTCAACCCATGCCTAAGCCTTTGGATATTGACGCCTTTTTGCAAGGCCCAGGCCCCATTCTGGATGTGCGCAGTCCGGGGGAGTACGCGCACGGGCACATTCCCGGCGCGGTGAGTTTTCCGCTGTTTACTGACGAAGAACGCGCCCAGGTGGGCACCTGCTACAAGCAGGTGGGTCGTGAGGCCGCAGTGGAGCTGGGTTTCGACATTGCTGGCCCCAAGTGTGGCGAGTTTATTCGCGCTGCCAAGGCTCTGGCCCCCGATCGCCAGCTGCGGGTGCACTGCTGGCGGGGCGGCATGCGCAGCGGCGGCATGGGCTGGATTTTGGAACTGGCCGGGTTTGCGGTACATATCCTGGAAGGGGGCTACAAGGTCTATCGTCGCTGGGTGCGAAAAACCCTGGCCACCCCCCAGCCGATTGTGATCCTCGGCGGCATGACGGGCAGTGGCAAGACCGAGATTCTCCACGCCTTGGCGGATTTGGGGGAGCCGGTGCTGGATCTGGAGGGGATGGCTAACCACCGGGGCAGCAGCTACGGAGCACTGCTGCTGCCGCCCCAGCCCTCGACAGAGCACTACGAAAATCTGCTGGCGGAGCAGTGGGTGAGGTTCTCTAGGGAGAGTCAAGGACTGGCCTCAACGGGGCAACGGCCCATTTGGCTGGAGGCTGAAAGCCGTCGGGTGGGCATCTGTCGCATTCCTGACGAGCTGTTTGCTCAGATGGAGACGGCCCCGGCGGTGGAGGTGGTGCGATCGCTCGATGAGCGGCTAGATTTACTGGTGGAAATTTACGGCGAAGCCGATACTACAGGGCTGGTGGAGGCGACTCAGCGGATTCGGAAGCGGCTGGGGGGCGATCGCACTCAAGCCGCCATCCAGCATATTCAATCGGGCCGTCTGCGCGAGGCCTGCGCCATCATTCTCGACTACTACGATCGCAGCTACCGTTACGACCTAGAGCGACGCGGCAAAGTCATTCCCCAGATCGATATTGCTGGCCTGTCGCCCCAGGGCAGCGCCCGGTTGTTGATTGACAAACTTTCTCATCTTCACCAAGGCTCTGTAGACACAGCCGCCAGATAAAGCAAAAAAAAAGCGGCCAAAACCTAGGTTTTGGCCGCTCTGGTTATCTATAGCTGATCTATGGCCTAGGGCAAGTTTGCCTAGGAGTTGGGCTCGGCGGTGACGTTGGTAGCGCCGTCTACGGTGAGGGCGACTTTCTTCGCCTGCTCTAGCACACTTTCAGCATCGGGGTTGTACTTGAGCACCACGGTAGAGCCGGTTTGGGCCACCCACAGACCCACGCTGTCAGAGATGTTGGCTTGGTCGAGGGCCAGGGCCACGCGCTTGGCCAGACCGCTCTCGTCAAACTGACCGTCGATGCCCACCTTGGCAGGGTCGATAGAAGCGGCGGCGGCAGCCTGCTGCACGTTGATTTTGGGGGCAGCTTTAGCTTTTTCTTCTTCTTTTTTGCCAAACAGTTTGCCTAGAAAACCCATGACGTATCTCCTAATGTATTTAATTCCGTTCTCATCTGGGCGGCATGGCCCTGGAGCCGGGCTCCCCGCGCATTGTCAGGGACATCACCGTACCAGACTGGAACTTAGCAGCAAATGGTAAAGGATCGATAAAGGGGTGCCAAGGCTAACTCGATACAATTGCATTGCCAGCTTTTAGGTCGTTGGGCTGATGCGCTCTGTGGAGTGCGCTCTCTGGGGTGCACCCTCTGGGGTGCGCTCTCTGGGGTGCGCTCTCTGGGGTGCACCCTCTGGGGCTAGACCTTTGGGCTAAGATAGAAAGCTGGCAATGCATTCGCCATTACCTTTTACCGCTATCGCCATAGGTCTGCCATGAGCAAGGGTACGCTGTTCGACAAAGTTTGGGATCTTCACACTGTGGGCACCCTGCCCTCGGGGCAGACCCAGCTCTTCATCGGGCTGCATCTGGTGCACGAGGTCACCAGCCCCCAGGCCTTTGCCATGGTGCGCGAGCGGCAGCTCACGGTCATGTACCCCGATCGCACTGTGGCCACCGTAGACCATATTGTGCCTACCGAGAGTCAGGCCCGCCCCTTTGCCGACCCCCTGGCCGAGGCCATGATGCAGGAGCTGGAGAAAAACTGTCAAGACTACGGCATTCGCTTTTACAACATTGGCTCGGGCAGCCAGGGCATTGTGCATGTGATTGCGCCGGAGCAGGGGCTGACCCAGCCGGGTATGACGATCGCCTGCGGTGACAGCCACACCTCTACCCACGGGGCCTTTGGGGCGATCGCCTTTGGCATTGGCACCAGCCAGGTGCGCGACGTGCTGGCCTCCCAAACCCTGGCTCTGGGCAAGCTCAAGGTACGCCGCATTGAGGTCAATGGCGAGCTGGCCCCCGGCGTCTACGCCAAAGACGTGATTCTGCACATCATTCGCCATCTGGGGGTGAAGGGCGGCGTCGGCTACGCCTACGAGTTTGCGGGCAGTGCGATCGAGGCCATGTCGATGGAAGAGCGCATGACCCTGTGCAATATGGCGATCGAGGGCGGCGCCCGCTGCGGCTACGTCAACCCCGACCAGATCACCTACGACTATTTGCAGGGGCGCGACTTTGCCCCCCAGGGTGAGGCGTGGGATCAAGCCGTGGCCTGGTGGAATACCCTGCGCAGCGACGCCGATGCTGAGTACGACGATCGAGTGGTGTTTGAGGCCGCCGATATTTCCCCCACCGTCACCTGGGGCATCACCCCCGGTCAGGGCATTGGCATCAACGAAACCCTGCCCATCCCTGACAGCCTGCCCGACGAAGACCAGGTGCTGGCCCAAGATGCTTTTGTCTATATGGATCTCACCCCCGGCCAGAGCCTCAAGGGTACGGCGGTGGACGTGTGCTTTATCGGTAGCTGCACCAATGGCCGCATCAGCGACCTGCGTGAAGCTGCCAAGATCGCCCAGGGCCACACCGTAGCCCCAGGGGTAAAAGCTTTTGTGGTGCCGGGTTCGGAGCGGGTGAAGCAGCAGGCCGAAGCCGAAGGACTCGATAAGGTCTTTACTGCTGCGGGCTTTGAATGGCGCGAGGCGGGCTGCTCGATGTGCCTGGCCATGAACCCCGACAAGCTCCAGGGGCGGCAGATCAGCGCGTCGTCGTCAAATCGGAACTTCAAGGGACGCCAGGGCTCGGCCTCGGGGCGCACCCTGCTGATGAGCCCGGCCATGGTGGCGGCGGCGGCGATCGCCGGTCAGGTCACTGACGTGCGAGATTATCTGGCGGTTTCCTAGAAACGTGGGTCGCAGGGGATGGTAGGCGATCGCTGGGGAAGGTCTGGCGACCCATGCTAAGCATCGCCCCCAAAGGTATCGCAGACAGCCAAAACTCATTGAATTGGTGTGTCAGATCACAGATGTTAATGAATCATTTCCCTGGGCTTAACCTAGTTGGGGGGCTCTCTTAATTTTGGGCGTTGAAGATAAGGCTGGGTACGTTGCTATCGCTAGGTTGGGATCCATCCTCAAGATGCCCAGTTGTGGGGGTGAGAGGGCGATCGCCCTGCTTTAGCAATCGGCAACTTGCCCGGGCGAACTCTAGGTATCCCCGTGTCTCTAACTGCAACCACCGCTGCCCGTGACGCTGCCCTCAACCATCATCATCATCAGACCTTCATTCAGCTGCTAGAGCAGCTCTATCGAGAACGCGCTCTGGTGCCCTACGCCGCAGGTCGGCCCATTCCCCTGCGGGCTGATGAGGTGCTGGTGATTTGCCGAGGCATTGCGCAGCTATTCACCATTCAGCAAGACGGTAGCGAAACCCTGCTGGGTCTGGCGGGGCCGTCGATGCCGGTGGGTCTACCCCTGACTACCGTTGACCCCTACTGGGCCACCGCCCTCACCGATGTGGATATACTGTCGCTGCCCATGGCCGAGATTGAGGGGTCGCCAGTGCTGATGGCGGGCATGTTTCGCCATCTAAATCTGCGGTTGCAGCAGGCGGAGGCCTGGTTGGCTCTCTCGGGCAAGCGCCTAGTGGCCGATCGCCTCAAGCAGTTTTTGCTCATGCTGGCCAAAGACTTTGGCCATGTCGAGCCCAGCGGTATTCGCATTCCTGTGCGGCTGACGCACCACCAGTTGGCCGCCGCCATTGGTACCACCCGGGTCACTGTCACCCGCCTGCTCAAAGATTTTAAGGCTGACGGTTGGTTGACCATTGATCAGCGCTATGTTGTGCTGCATCTTGGCCCCAGATTTCCTGCTAGCCAGCTGCTAAACCCCATGGCCCAGCGCTAACCCTAGACCAGTGGCGGGCCACAGAGATCTACAGCCCCAGGCTGAGGGCTTGGCGCAGGCGTTCGGAGAGCGATCGCCCCGTGCCGCCCCGCTGCACCATAATTAGCTCAGCGCCAATGCTGACGGCAATTTCTTCGGGCGTCAGTGCGCCAATATCGAGCCCGATGGGGCCGTAGATGGTGGCTAGTAGTTTCCTCGAAATGCCGGTCTGTGCGATCGCCCCATAGACCTGTTTTACCCGCTTTTCGCTGCCGATCATGCCGATGTACTGGCAGGGAATGGGTCGCGTCAACAAGCCCTGGAGGGCTTCGAGGTCGTAGGTATAGCCTCGGGTGACCAGGGCAGCGTAGAGGTTTTGGTGGTGGTTGAGGGATGCGATTGCACGATCTATGGGTACTGCAAAAATCTGGCTGGCCTGGGGGTAGTGGTCGGCGTTGGCCCACTCGGGGCGATCGTCCTGCACCGCGATTTGGAACCCGATGTGGTGAGCGACTTTAGCGAGCTGAATACCCACATGGCCTGCGCCGACGATTAGCAGCGTGGGTTGGGGTTGGAGAGTTTGAACGAAGGCGATCGCCTCATCTACGTCAACGGCATCCTCTGCTAGGTAAGGATCGTGAACGCCATCTAAGGGCGTTACTAACGTCACCGCCTGCCCCTGCTGGAGCTGCTGCAAGATTTCAGCCACCAGAGATTTCGCCCCCTCTCCCTGCCAGCGCTCTAGCCACACCCCCATGTGGCCGCCACAAATGCCCTGGGTCTGCCGCTGGGGTGCCCCAGAGAGATCGATTTCGACCAACTGCTTTTCCCCAGTTCTCAGCACTTCATGAGCGTGGTGCAGCACCTTGTCTTCTCCCGCCCCTCCGCCGATGGTGTTGAAGGCTTGGCCGTTGACATCGACCACTAACCTGGCCCCGACTTCCCGGGGCACCGACCCTTTGACCCTAGTAACGGTGGCTAAGACGGCGGGGCCGCGCTCCAGTGCCTGAGCTAGCTGTTGAAAACAACTTACTATCACGGTGCTGTGCTAGCTCACTGCTTCACTAGAGTTCAAAAGCAAGAGTAACTGTTCCGCAAGATCTATCAACTCACCCACCGTATTTGAATTAAGCTCATCGACTTTGAATCCATGGGCAGTAGCATTACGTAATGGAAGAATGTTGGTCAGTAACTGGTAGTTGGCTCTAGAAATTACACCCTCTGCGACCAATGTTTTGATCAAATAAAGTGCATCGAACGTTCTCAGACCGATCTCTTCACTTTTGGCTAATAGCCTAAGTATTGCTTCAACCAAAGACCACGCATACAATAGAGCAGACTCGGGCTGAATTAATGCTAACTGCTTGGCAGAATTCAAGCCAGATGCGATGTCTTGAATTCTCAATTCTCCCTGAAGATGAGAAGGTTTGGCAGGCTCATCATCTTCTTCTGACGCTAACACTACTAATTCAAAACGCCATCCAGGGTGGGCGTCTACGATCTGAGATAAGCTCTTGAGATACTCAGAGTCATTCTTGGCAAGCGGCCTGGCCTTAACCTCAATTACTACGGACTCGTTGTCGCTAAGAGCCAACATGTCTGGCCTATAACTTTTTAGAAAGTCAGGCAATATATCGCGATCGGGTTGAGAAACTACCCTGTAGCCCTTGGCACGATATTCGTTAACAAGCCCTAGCAAGTACGCTCTCTTAGATTCTTTAGCAGTGGCTACCATAGGTTCAAGATATCCTCCTCAGAGGTGCTGGCAACAGCAATGTAGAGAAAGTCATTCCCTCGGGCAAAGCCTTCGGCCAACATGGCCAATCCGTGATCTATCCTCAGGTTTCCAGTCAAATCTCGCTTGCTCACTAGAATATCAATAACCTGCTTGTCATCGATATAAACAAGTCCAATCAATGCGTCTTGAATTGGCTTTACTATATTGTCTACATCCATATCGATGTCATAGAAATAGATGATTCGGAGCATGACCAGGCCGGAGGTTGGCGGTTGCTCGGATGGCCAGTTTTTCTCTGCTTCACTACGAACCTTTGCTCGCCAGGCTCTTAGGTTCTCACGCCTACGAGCTTGTTGTGATACGGGCGGGCCATCAATCACAAACTCGAATCTCACCACACAGCCTATACGCTAACGCCCGTACCGGTGATTGTATTCCCTTCGACAGCAAACTGGTCTCTTCGGACTGTCTACGACACTGCCACCGGCTGAGCCTGAGCCGCCGCCGCCCGCACCCCCTCGATCGCCCATAAAGTCGCCTCCGGGGTTGCAGGCAGCCCCAGCGGCACATAGTCGGCATCGCCAAAGGCTGCCACCGACGCGCGGATCGCCTCCCGCACGGCCATGGCCAGCATGAAGGGCGGCTCGCCCACGGCCTTGCTGCCGTAGATCACCCCATCCTGGGCAGCGCGCTCCAGCAGGTGTACGGTGAACTGCTCAGGAATCTCGCTGATGGTGGGGATTTTGTAGGTGCTGGGGGCAAAGGTGCGCAGGCGGCCTTCGCCGTCCCACACGAGTTCTTCCATGGTCAGCCAGCCCATGCCCTGCACAAAGGCTCCCTCCACCTGGCCCTTGTCCACCAGGGGGTTCAGCGACTCGCCCACGTCGTGGACGATGTCTACCTGGCGCAGTTTGAAGGTGCCGGTAAAGCCATCGACCTCCACTTCGCAGACCGCCGCACCGTAGGCAAAGTAGTAGAAGGGGCGACCCTTACCGAGCTTGGGATTCCAAAAAATATTGGGTGTGCGGTAGAAGCCGGTGGTGGAGAGGCTGATGCGCTCGCTGTAGGCCTGGGTGACCACCTCGTCGAAGGCGATGCGGGCGCTGGGGTAGGTGCGGCAGTAGATCCAGTCGTCCTCGAACACCATATCTTCGGGAGCATCCAGATTCAGCATGCGCACGGCGACGGTGGCCAGGCGATCGCGCAGGATCTCGCAGGCATTTTTCACCGCCTGGCCATTCAGATCTGACCCGCTGGAGGCGGCGGTGGCGGAGGTGTTGGGCACCTTGTCGGTGCTGGTGGGCATCAGGCGAATGCGATCGATCTTGACGCCTAGGGCCTTGGCGGCGACCTGCATCATTTTGGTGTGCAGGCCCTGGCCCATCTCGGTGCCGCCGTGGTTGAGCTGAATGCTGCCGTCGGTGTAGATCAGCGCCAGCGCCCCAGCCTGGTTGTAGGTCACCTTGTTGAAGGAAATACCGAACTTGACCGGGGTGATGGCGAGGCCGCGCTTTTTATAAGGGCTGGTGGCGTTGAAGGCGGCGATCGCTGCCTGCCGCGCCTCGTAGTTAGCGTTTTCCTTTGCCTCTTGCCAGACGCGGGCGAGGCGGTTGTCGACGATCTCCTGGTCGTAGTGGGTGGTGTTGGTAGCCCCGGTGCCGTGGTAGAAGTTGCGATCGCGCACCACATCGGGGGGCAGATTGAGGGCACGGGCGATTCTGTCCATGACTTCCTCAATCACGATCATGCCCTGGGGGCCACCGAAGCCGCGATAGGCCGTGTTCGACACCCGGTTGGTTTTGGCGATGCGCCCCTCCACCACCAGGTTGGGCACGTAGTAGGCATTGTCCACATGCAGCATGGCCCGCCCCAGCACCGGGGGCGATAGGTCTAAGCTCCAGCCGCCGTCTGCCGTCAGCACCGACTTCATCGCCGTGATGGTGCCGTCGTCGTTGAAGCCTACCTCGTACTCGCCGAGAAAGCCGTGGCGCTTGCCGGTGATCAGCATGTCGTGATGGCGGCGCAGGCGACAGCGGGCGGGGCGTCCGGTCTTGTAGGTGGCCAGGGCCGCCGCCGAGGCAAAGGGGTTGGCCTGCGATTCTTTGCCGCCAAAGCCGCCGCCCATGCGAATGCAGGTGCAGACCACCCGGTTTTTGGACAGGCCCAGCACGCGAGCGACGATCTCCTGGGTTTCGGTGGGGTGCTGAGTAGAGGTGTAGAGCTGAAGGTTGCCCTCGCCGTCGGGCACGGCCCAGCTGGTCTGGGTTTCGAGGTAGAAGTGGTCTTGGCCACCGATCTCGACTTCGCCAGTGAACCGGTGGGGAGATTGGGCGATCGCCGCATCCGGGTCGCCCCGACGAATGAACTGGGGATCGCTGTGGTAGCTGTCGGCGGCGATCGCCTCTTTCACCGTCTTTATCGCGGGCAATGGCTCGTACTCCACCACCACCTTCGCTGCCGCTTCCCGCGCCGCCGCCTCGGTTTCACCCACGGCCCACACCACCACCTGACCGTAGTAGTAGACCTCATCCGTCGGCAGCAGCACCTCGTCGTGGACGATCACCCCGGTGTTGTTTTCCCCCGGCACATCCTCAGCGGTCAGCACCGTCACGCAGCCCTCGACCGCCAGCGCCGGGGCCACATCCAGTTTGGTGATCTTGGCGTGGGTGTGGGGCGACAGCACCGGAAACAGTGACAGCATCCCGGCGGGCTCCCGCTGGTCGTCGGTGTAGATGGCGGTGCCGCTGACGTGGGCAACGGCGCTTTCGTGGTGTTTGGGCTTACCGACTGGGCTCATGGGGCAACCTCGTAAGGGAGTTTGGACGGTCTATCCCCTCCTAGGAGGGGCAGGGGTGGGTTTGAGAGAATTTTGGACGGCTTATCCCCTCTTAGGAGGGCAGGGTGGTGAAGAGTTTGGACGGCTTATCCCCTCTTGGGATGGGCAGGGGTGGGTCTGTGAGGATTTGTGATTTTGGATTTCCCCTCCGGGAGAGGAGTGGGTATTAGCTTCGATGGGTGGCGGGCAGTGCCCACCCATCGAGGATCCGGAGGGACTAAGTTACGGAAATTCTACAAAGAACTTCTCGAACAAATTCACCACCAGTCGCTTACGGTACTCGGCGCTGCCCCGCAGATCCGTCAGCGGAGTAAACGCCTCCTGAAGCATGGGTTTTACCGCCTGGATGGTGTCGCCATGCCATGGCTTACCGACCAGAAATTCCTCCGCTGCCGTGGCTCTGGCCGGAGTCGCCGCCACCCCCCCGTAGCCCAGTCGTGCATGCAGAATCTGGTTATCCCCATCCACATCCACGACGAAAGCGGCGGCCACAATGCTGATGTCGTCGGTGCCGCGCTTGCCGATTTTGTAGGACTGCGCCAGGCGGCGGGCCGTCCCCGGTGCGATCGCCTTGGGAATCATGACAGACGCGATCACCTCGCCGGGCTGGAGTTCGGTCTGGCGATAGCCGGTGAAGAAGTTGGCCAGGGGCATTGTCCGCTCTCCCGCCAACCCGGCCAGCTTAAGCGTGGCATCTAGGGAAAGGAGAACCGGTGGCAGATCGCCAATGGGAGAAGCCGTGCCAATGTTGCCGCCGAGCGTCGCCCGGTTGCGCACCTGGCGGGCTGCAAACCAGTGGATCATCTCATCCAGGCTGGGAAAGATGCCGTGGAGGGTGGTTTCGATATGGCTGAGGGGCACCACCGCACCGATTTCGATGAATGCGTCGGTCTGATGAATCTGCTTAAGCTCCGCTACCGCTTCTAGGGAAATCAAAATTGGGTAGTGCTGCCGGTGCCAGCTCATCTCTAGGCCCAGATCTGTCGCGCCTGCCACCAGGGTGGCGTCGGGATGCTGCTGGAGAAGTTCAAGGACTGCTGACAGCTGGGTGGGACGGTGGAACTGTTCGCTGTGGCCGTTGTTTTGCGTGGTGTAAGACAGCGGAGGGAGTTCTGGCGAAACCGAGTTCAACGATTTGGCAAACCGATCTTGGGGGGCAGCCTCCGCCAGCATCTGAGCGGCGTGGCGAATGGGGATGTAGCCTGTGCAGCGGCAGAGGTTTCCCTCGACAGAGAGGTCGTCGGGGGTGCCGTCGTAGTAGGCGGCAAACAGGCTCATAATGAAGCCGGGGGTGCAGTAGCCGCACTGAGAGCCGCCCGTCTCTACCATGGCCGCCTGCACGGGGTGCAGCTGGTCGGCGGTGACGGGTTCTTTCACCAAAGGGCTCTTGGCAATGCGGCCCTGGGCAACGCCCTCTGCCGTGAGCACCTGCCGCCCCGCCACCGCCCCCAGGGGAATCAGGCAGCTGTTGACCGCCTGGTAGTGGGGCTGGCCGTCGGCCCCTGCACCGACGATCGCCACTGTACAGGCCCCGCAGTCACCGTCGCCGCAGCCCTCTTTGGTGCCCGCCCGCCCGCTCAAGCGCAGGTACTCTAGCAGTGTCATCGCCGGAGAGTAGTCTTTGACTGAGACAGACTCTCCGTTAATATTGAAGCTGAGTTGACTGTTGAGTTGTTGGGGCATTGGGGCTCTACCGCATTCAGAAAAGCAACCTCGTTGGGCACAGGCCCATGGGCTATGAGATTAATGTTCAACTTACCGGCGGTTTGGTGACCCAGGCGACAGTTTGAAGAATATTTAATTTCACCCTGGGGCGATCGCCCCAGATCAGCCACCACCTATGCCCCTGACAACTGCCATCGACGCCTCCGTTTTGCTAGAAACGCTGCACTTTGCCGCCGCCAAACACCGCGACCAGCGCCGCAAAGATACCGAGGCGTCGCCCTACATCAACCACCCCATTCGCGTGGCTCAGCTGCTGGCCAGTGAGGGTGGCGTCACTGACTTGGTGACGCTGCAAGGGGCGATTTTGCACGACACCGTAGAAGACACTGACACCAGCCCAGAGGAGCTAGAGCGGCACTTTGGCCCCGAGGTGCGGCGGGTGGTTCTTGAGGTGACCGACGATAAGAGTCTGCCCAAGGGCGATCGCAAACGCCTGCAAATTGAGCACGCTCCCCACCTGTCGCCCCAGGCGCAGCAGATTAAAATTGCCGACAAAATTGCCAATGTTCAAGATGTCATTGCCTCGCCCCCGGCCACCTGGTCGATAGACCGGCGGGTCGACTATCTCGACTGGACAGAGCAGGTGGTCAACGGCTGTAGAGGCTGTAATCCAGCGTTAGAAGCACTGTTTGACCAGGTGTTAGCGGTGGGTCGTCAGGTGCTCAAGGGCTAAAAAATGGCTCTATGCCTGAGCTAAGCGGCGTGGCCTAACCCCAGGGAAATCGGCTGCTTCCCTTCCCCAAGGCTGAGCGGAAGACGGCATCTTCACCGTCTTGCAGCGGGGGCAAGGTTGGCAGAGAGGTTTAGGGCGTGTCATCAATTGCAACCAAAACCCTGGTGGGACAAGCCCTGCCCTGCCCGTCCCAAACAACAGGCTAGGGGCTGTAACCTCTGATCCTTGGGCCATACGCGGACAGCCCCTAGTAGGGGCGACGGTTGAGCACAATGCCGCCGGGGTAGTAGTGGCAGGCCCACACCTCAAGCCGGGCATCTCTGGTGCGGGCCATGGCACAGCCCACCTGCCGCGTGTCGCCCCATACCATTTGTAGGTAGTGGCCGCACTGTTGGCCGGGGGCGCAGCGGTTGGTTGGGTAGGCGTAGTGGTCGCCCTCGGCAATCCACCCAGCGACGGCCTGGCTGGGGGTGGCGTAGGAGCGTCCGGGGCCGGTGCGCCGCCGATGCAGATTTTCGCCGACGGTGCTGCGCCGTCGCTGGCGGTCGGGGCTGTGGTAAAAGGCGTTGTTGGCGACCAAAAAGTCGGCCCACTGCTGAGCTGAGCTGGCTAAATCTGACGACCAGGTCAGCGATCGCACCCCCACCTGCCGCCGCAGATTGTTATGAGCTGTCAATATCTCATCAACCCCCGCCTGGGTGTCTAAGTCATAGACCTTGGTGGTGACGCCTTGGGCCTGGGCTTGGGCCAATGTCAGCATCTGATTGGCAGAGATATGGGCGCGCAGTTCTCTAGCCCCGTCTAAAAACTGCACCTGGTAGACCCACACCCCGGCCCCGGCGACCATTTGTCGGCTACTGCTGAGAACGACTGCCTCTCGCCATTGCCCCTGGTGCAAGACAAACACTAGGCCCTGATGGGCAAGGGCAGCGTCGGTGGGGGCTACCGCTGGGGGCACCCCCTGGGCAACAGCTGACCCTACAACCAAGCTCCCGACGAGTAGGCCAATCCCCAGCCCGATGGCCATACCCCACTGAGTGAAGTAGCGCCCCTGGCTGCTCCCTGGGTTTCTTAGGTTAACCGCTGTACCCACTCTAAAAGCTTTCACTATCATGGTTTGAGGTTTTGCTTTGCAGAGTACCCGTCAGCCCAGAGGTTGCACCAGATCGCCAAAAGTCGCGATGAAGGGCCAGAATCTCGGTCTCTGCCTCGGCAATCGGCCCCCAGACTTGCATGGCTTTTTGGCCGTGGTCAAAGATATAGCGACAGGGCACGTCTAGGGTAGGGTTGGCGGCGTGGTCGCCGGTCAACGTTAGCAACTGCCGTTCTGACACGCCATAGACCAGTCGCCCCACGTTGGCCCAGTATTGGGTGCCCGCACACATGGCGCAGGGCTCGACGGTGGTATAGAGGGTGCAGCCCCAGAGATAGTCTGCCGGGTAGCGATCGCAGGCCGCCCGCAGCAGGGTCGCCTCGGCGTGGTTGACGGTGTCTATGTTGCCCTGCTCTAGCAGCACCGTGGTTTGGTCGGGGCCGACCAGGATGGCCCCAAAGGGGTGGTGCCCTGCCGCCATAGCTGCCCTGGCCACCCGGTTGGCGTGGCGCAGGTGGGCGATCTGCTGGGCTAGAGTTGGGCTACTCGCTGGGCTGCTCATGGCGGGCGCGGTACACTGGCAAGATTCTAGCCTGTATGATCAGACCCCCTATGCTGCGCATCTACGGCAACCGCGCCCTCAAGACCCTGCCCGGTCTCGACACTCGCCCCACCGCCGCGCGGGTGCGCGAGGCTCTGTTTAACATCTGGCAGGGGCGCATCGCAGACTGCCGCTGGCTCGACCTCTGCACCGGCACCGGGGCCATGGGGGCCGAGGCGCTCTGTCGTGGCGCAGCGGCGGTGGTGGGCATTGAGAAAGCTGCCGATGCCTACGCCCTCACCCGCGAAAACTGGCAAAAGGTAGCCCAGCCCGACCAGAGTATCAGCCTGTTTAAGGGCGACGTGGTAAAACAGCTGTCGCGGCTGCACGGACAGCCCTTCGACTGCATTTATTTCGACCCGCCCTACGCCAGTGAGCTTTACCTACCGGTTTTAGAACGGGTGGTGAGCCTCAATCTGCTTCAGCCCACGGGGGAAATCGCCGTCGAGCACAACCCTGAGATGTGGGAACCTGTGGCGATCGCCGGTCTCGATCTGGTGCGCCAAAAGCACTACGGCACCAGTCATCTGGCCTTCTATGCCAAGGCCGCTGGGCGGTAGGTACTACCCGCGATTTTTGATCGTCATCACCTGCACAATCTGTTGGGCCAAGGGGCTGGGGATTTCGAGAATGCGGTAGAGATCTTCGAGAAAAGCCTGCTCTTGGGGGGTGACGGTGCGGTCTGAGAGCACTAGATCGGTGGCGATGGCAAAGGCTGTCTCTCGCATCTCTTGGGAAAGCGTCGCCTTGGCCTGAGCGACGAGCACCCCTGGCCCTTCGGCTTTGAGGCGAGCGAGTACCGTGTCGAAAAGGTGGTGTAGAGCATCGGCAGAGTAGTTGCTAAACAGCGCCATGCGCGACAGCAGCATGGTCATGTCCTGCCCCTCCTGCTCAGCCATGTAGCCGTCGGCAGCGATCGCAACCATGGCAATGCTGGCCAGAGCTTCTGCTGCACCTAGAGATGGATTGGACATGGCACTATCCTTATAGTTGATTGGGCTGCGATTGCCCACCGCCCCTTCTGCTTGCCCCCTATTTTTGCCGCAAAGGGGCTAGGGCGCAATCTAGTCGCCAGGAGTCTTTACAGTGGGTCAGAGAGTGGGGCCTCAACCGGGGCACTGCCATCCGTCAAACTACGTAATTTTGTGATCGATCTCACCAGGGCCGGTGACAAATTCGCTAGGTTCCCCAGAACCTCTGATGGATACTGTAGATGACTCAACTTTAGCCGAGTCATCTACAGGGAACACACAACCAACCGGCAAATCTCTCGGGGTCTGTCGGTTTTTTTCTTTTTGCTGTGAAGAAACGCTGGTCGTCTAGGTAATATCCTCAGAGCTGGGGAACACTGGTGGTCAGCCTTGCTAACTCTCTGGAGTACCCCGTGGCCATTGCCGAAGAGTCGCCCCCCGTCCCGAGTCCGGCTAGACTAGACGCCCGGCCCCAGTGGCTGGCGCGGCTGATTTCCCCCACCAACCACCAGCTCACTCTGGGAGGCCATGTAGCCCTGGCCGGTAGCCTGTTGTTGGGTAGCCTGGTGGTCAACCTGTGGATGTTTTCGTTTGCCAGTAGCCAAGAACGCGACTGGCTCAACCTCGGCACCGTAACCAAAACCGTTGAAGACAGCCAGGCACTCGCCACCAACGTGGGGGCTACCGCTGCCGAGCGCGCCCGCATGGTCGATCAATTTATGCTGGTGCAGGCCCGCACTGAGACTCACGCTCAGGTGATGGGTCTATTTTACAAACTCAACTTTATTGCCTTGGGCACCGTGGGTTTTGCCACCGGGTTGGCTTCGATTTCGCTATTTTTTATCAGCAAGGCGGGCTGGGAGCGGGTCAACAACGCGCTGATCAATTTATTTATTGTGTCGACGGGGCTGGTGATCTTTCACAGCAATCTGATTTTTGTCTTCAAGTTTCAAGACAACATTCGCCTCAACGGCCAGCTCTACGGCGAGTACACCCAGCTCTACAACGCCATTCTCACCTATTGGGCGATTCAGCCCAGCACTACGGAGAGCCCCGATCCGGCGGCATTCATCGTCGCTACCGATCAACGTCTGGCAGAATTGGGCAAAATCACCCTCGATTTTGACGTTAGCCGGGTTGACCAGTTAACTCAGCCGCTGGAGGATCTGGGCCAGGGCTCTCTGCCCGAATGACGCCACTACTGACCGGTCAATCTGCCGATGGCGGCGGTCATGATCTAGCTAGCGATCGCCGCTAACAGCCAAAGCAGTTGATGCTCACCAACAATGCGCAGTACATTAGAATTATAGCCGCCTCACCTCGCCACCCTGCTACCACCCCGAGCCACTGTCTATGCGCCCTGTACTCCCCGATCGCCCTACCCTCGCCTCGCCACCCTATGGCGATTCCAGTACTCCGGTCGAGCCCAGGCCTATCCCCCTCCCTCAGCCTGAGGTCAGTCAGCAATCGCGGTCGCAATTGCGCCCCCTTCGGGCTGCCTTTAATGCGCTGATCGGTGGTGCGGTGCTGGTGGGTCTGGCGGCAGGGGTAGGCTTTTGGCGATCGCCCGATCGGTTTCTCCAGGGCGTGCGGCTCATGCTCACCTCGCCCCCCAGCGAATCCCAGGTAGATGTGCGATCGGTGGTGGTGACTCAGCTGCGGGGGGCCAGCGAATTGACCACGGCGATCTTTGCTATGGAGGCGGTGGTGCCGACCAAGAGCGATCGCACTTTAGCCGGCTACGTGATTGGCTCTACCAACCTGCTCTACATTGCCTACGGCGAGGTGCGGGCCGGGGTCGATCTATCGCAACTCACCAGCGACATGGTGCAGGTCGGCGACGAGTCTTCGATCTATGTAACGCTGCCGCCCGCCCAGATTCTCGACAGCAAGCTCGACCTGAGCAAATCTAACGTCTACGACTACAGCCGGGGGTTTTGGGGCCTGGGGCCAGACGCCGCTCCCGAGCTGCAAGCCCAGGCCCAGCGAGAGGCCCTAGCCAAAATCGAAGCGACCGCCTGTACAGAAGGGCTGCTCACCGAGGCCAATCGTCGGGCCGAGCTGACCGTGGGCCAGCTCCTCGCCACTGCAGGCTTTGAAACCGTCACCGTGATCACCCAGCCGCCCAGCAATTCTGCCTGTGCAGGGCCGATAAATAGCGATACAGTGTTACCGGGTTTACCAGTACCCTCCCTGCCTCAATAGCCTGATCCTCGCATGTTTCAGTTAGCAGTCTGGCTAGGGAGTTAGCCAGGTTGCTTGGGTGGTGATCAGGCCTTGGCTCTGGTCGGGATACTGGGAAATGGAACACCTACAAGGATTGCCATGCTAGAGCTGTATCAGTTTGAAGCCTCTGCGTTTGCCGAAAAAATACGCCTGATTCTCGACTATAAGCAGGTGCCCTACCGCCAGGTCGAAGTCACCCCCGGTGTGGGCCAGGTCGAAGTGTTTCAGCTGTCGGGCCAGCGGCAGGTGCCCGTGCTCAAAGATGGTGAGCAGATTATTCCCGACTCGACGGCGATCGCATTTCACCTCGAAAAAGCCTACCCCGATCGACCCCTCATACCCACCGACCCCAAGCAAAAGGGGCTGTGTCTGGCCCTAGAGAGTTGGGCCGATGAGGCGATCGTGCCCAAGGCTCGGGTTGCCATGGTCGGGGCTTTTAAGCAGCACCCCAACTTTCGCACGGCGCTGCTGCCCAGTTTTACCCCCGCACCGCTGCGTAGTCTAGTAGGGGCTCTGCCCGGCGATATTTTGAACCTGGTGGGCACGGGGGTCGGCTTTGGCCCCGACGATATCAAAATCGCCACCGCTGGCCTGCGCCAGGATCTCGAAGCCCTGGTGCTCATGCTACAAACTAGCCCCTACCTGCTGGGCGATGCGCCCACCCTGGCCGACTTTGCCGTGGCTGCGGCCACCATGTACCTCAAATTTCCCAGCGCTGTGTATGTAGATCTGCCCGAGGGCATTGGCGGCAAGGGGGTGCCCGGCATTGCCGATGTGCCAGAGTTTGAGACGTTTTTTGCCTGGCGCGATCGCCTCTATGCTGAGTTTCGCATGGCCCGCACCAACGTGCCTCCGGCTGGCCCTAGCTCCAGCAGCGGCCCCACCCCCATCAGCATTGACTAGGCCATGACCAAGATTGCTGAAATTCTGGGAGATGTGGTGGGCCGTGACTGCATGCTCCCGCCAACATCCCTCGATCTGCCTGAATACCTGAGCCCAGAGGCGATCGCCTACCCCACCACCGAGGCCGAGCTTTCGGCGGTCATGGTCTGCGCCCATGACCACGGCTGGCGAGTTATACCCTGCGGTCGCGGCAGCAAGCTGTCCTGGGGTGGGCTGGGCACCGGGGTAGATCTGGTCGTCAGCACCGCCCGGCTCAACCAGGTGATCGACCACGCCGTGGGAGATATGACCCTCACTGCCCAGGCCGGGGTAACCCTAGCCGATCTGGCTCCTCAATTGGCCCAGCACAACCAGTTTCTTGCCCTTGACCCGGCCTACCCAGACCGGGCAACCCTCGGCGGCCTGGTGGCGACGGCCGATACCGGCTCTCTGCGCCAGCGCTACGGCGGCCTGCGTGACATGCTGATTGGCATTGCTTTTGTGCGCTACGACGGGCAGATTGCCAAAGCCGGTGGGCGAGTGGTCAAGAACGTCGCAGGCTACGACCTCATGAAGCTGCTGACCGGCTCCTACGGCACCCTAGGGGTGATTTCGCAGCTCACCTTTCGCCTGTACCCGGTGCAAGAGGCCTCTCAGACGGTGGTAGTCACTGGGGATGGCGCAGCGGTAGAGTCTTTTTTGAGCAATCTGCGGCTGTCGCCCCTGACGCCCGTGGCCCTCGATGTGCTTTCTCCTGGGTTGACCCGACACCTTGGCCTAGGGAATGCCCTGGGGCTGGTGGCCCGATTTCAGGCGATCGCGCCGGGGGTAGAGGAGCAGGTCAAAGCGCTGACAGCCATGGTGGGAGCCGGTCTGTCGGCCCAAGTGCTAGAAGGGGTAGCCGATGAAGATCTGTGGACGGCAGCCCGTGAGGCGTTGTTTCCCTCCAACAAGCCCTCTGAGCCAGCCCTAGTGGCTAAGGTGGGCATTGCCCCGGCCCAGGCAGTGGCCTGGCTGAGACAGCTGCCTGAGGATGGCCTGGCTAGAATTCATGCTGGCAGCGGCATAGGAACGCTACGTTTAGGGACAGCTAGGCCAGAGACAGTGGAGGCTCTGCGAGCCAGTCTGGGCAAGATCGCTAGCACCCAAGCTGCTAGAAACTCTAACTACCTCACCCTGCTCGAAGCCCCCGACTCCGTAAAATCTGCCGTGGATGTGTGGGGTTATGACGGCAATGCTCTCGGCGTAATGGGGGCGATCAAGGCCCAGTTTGACCCGCAGCATCGCCTCAGCCCCGGTCGCTTTGTCCTCTGATGGCGCTGTTTTAGTGGTGCTACACAATCCGACAAACCCCACCACAAAACTTCAACAGGTGAACTTTCTAGAACCGAGTTAATTCCCTGGTTAGGGTGGAGTTAACCTGAGATTAGACCCAGCGGAGTCGCTTCATATCTCGCTCGTCGAGCCTTCGTTCTGGGGGCTTTCCTTTACATGCCATCGCTACATGGCAAGGAGTTTTCTATGTCTCAAAATGTTTTGCTAGCCCGGCGCAATGTGGCGCTGGTAGGTGCCTACTCTAGCGGTAAAACCACCCTACTAGAGAGCATCTTGTCGGTGACCGGTGCCATCACGCGCAAGGGTAGCGTCGACGAGGGCAACAGCCTTGGTGATAGCTGCCCTGAAGCCCGTACCCGCCAGATGACCGTCGAGCTCAATGCCGCCAGTACTCAGTACGGCGGCATTTCTTTTACCTTTCTAGACTGTCCGGGGTCGGTAGAGCTACAGCAAGAGACCAGCCACGCCCTGATGGGCGTCGATGCGGCGATCGTGGTCTGTGAAGCTGACCCCAACAAGGTGCTCACCCTCTCCCCCCTGCTGCAATTTCTAGACGCCTGGGAAATTCCTCACCTGATCTGGGTCAACAAGCTCGATCGCGCCAATGGCACCTTTGCTGAGGTGCTCGCCGCTCTGCGCGGCATCTCAGCTCGCCCGGTGATCGCCCAGCAGTACCCGATTCGTCAAAACCACGACCTGGTGGGCTTCATTGATCTGGTGAGCGAGCAAGCTTTTCACTACCATGCCGGTGCCCCCGCCGACCCTGTGCCTCTGCCCTCCTCGCTTCAGACAGAAGAACAGGCCGCCCGCGCCGAAATGCTCGAAACCCTGGCCGACTACGACGACCACCTGCTCGAAGAACTGCTGGAGGATATCGCTCCCCCAGAGGACGAAATCGTCCGCGACCTAAAAATGGAGCTGGGGGCCGACCTGATCGTGCCGGTGTTTTTGGGGGTGGCGCTGAGCGACTACGGTGTGCGCCCCTTGCTCGATGCGCTGGTGAAGGAAGCACCAGAACCCGCCGTCACCTGCGATCGCCGGGGTATTGCCTGCGACGATGCCACCCTGGCCCAGGTGCTCAAGACCTACTACACGCCCCAGGGCGGCAAACTATCGCTGGTGCGGATCTGGTGCGGCGAGCTGAGGGATGGCGACAGTCTCAACGGCAATCGCATGGGCGGCCTCTACGACCTGATGGGCAGCCAGCAGAACAGCCTGAGCCGGGCCGAGGCCGGGCAGATTGTGGCCGTAGCTCGACTGGAGAATGCTCAAACCGGCGACACCCTCACCACAGATACCCTCGCCGGTAACCTCATTGCACCACTCCCCACAGCGCCAGCCATTGCCCCGGTCTATGCCCTGGCCATCACCCCCGCAAAGCGCAGCGACGAGGTCAAGCTCAGCGCCGCCCTGACCAAGCTGCTAGACGAAGACCCATCGCTGTTTTGGGAGCAGCACGGCGACACCCGCGAGGTGATTCTCTGGGGGCAGGGAGATGTGCATTTGAATCTGGCGATCGATCGCCTCAGCCGCAAGTACAACCTGCCTATGACTACCCACCTGCCGCAGGTGCCCTACAAAGAGACCATTCGTGAGGCCAAGGCTGAGGTGCACGGGCGCTACAAGCACCAGAGTGGCGGTCACGGCCAGTTTGGCGATGTCTATCTATCGATTCAGCCACTGCCGAGGGGCGCAGGCTTTTCGTTCCGCGACACGATTGTGGGCGGCGTCGTGCCCAAGCAGTACATTCCTAGCGTCGAAACTGGCGTGCGCGAATATCTCGACCACGGCCCCCTGGGCTATCCGGTGGTAGATGTGGCGGTAACTCTGACCAACGGCTCGTACCACAACGTCGACAGCTCTGACAACGCCTTCAAGCAGGCGGCTCGCATCGCTATGCAAGAGGGTCTGGCCGCCTGTCAGCCCACTCTGCTCGAACCCATCGTCCAGGTAGAAATCTCTGTACCCAGTATCTACACCGCCAACGTGCTGAAGCTAATCACTGGGCGGCGCGGTCAGATCTTAGGCTACGAGGGCAAGGCTGACTGGCCCAGCTGGGATGTGGTCACCGGGCAGCTGCCCCAGGCCGAGATGCAAACCATGATTTTGGAGCTCAGGTCGCTGACCCTGGGGGTGGGCTTCTTTAAGTGGGCCTACGACCACCTCGACCCGGTGCCCGAAAAGCTAACGGAGCGAATTTTGGCCAGCAGTGAGGGCGATCGCTAACCCGAAGATAGGCCGAGGTCAGTGCGCTTAGAAGAGCCACGGCTGATCCTAAGCGCACTCGGGTGGCGAACTGACGCATAGCCATCGCCCCAAAACACTGGCATGCCTCGGCCATAGCAATCCGGCTTTTCCGTTACCCCTTTTCATTAACCAGGGGAGGACAACTTAGCGGATTTATATTACTATATCGTTAAGTAATAAAAGAGGGACTCTTCCATGGCGTCGGAATGGCTCTACGGTCTTTTTGGAGGCCTGCTGATTGGCCTCAGTGCCACTTTTTTGCTGGCGCTCAACGGTCGCATTGCAGGCATTAGCGGCATGGTCAACGGGGCCATTACCTTTGCTGCTGGTGAGGCCTGGCGCTGGCTGTTTTTGGTGGGCCTAGTGGCCGGGGGGTTGATCTATGAGTACGTTTTGGCTCCTCAGCCCACCCCCACCTACGACTTTGCCCCGGTGACCATGGTGGTGGCTGGGCTGCTGGTGGGCTTTGGCACCCGCCTGGGTAATGGCTGCACTAGTGGCCATGGAGTCTGCGGGCTAGGGCGGCTGTCGGTGCGATCGCTGGTGGCGGTGGTTACCTTTATGACCGCTGGCATTGTCACGGTTTTTGTCACTCGGCACCTGCTGGGCTGGGGTTAATTTGGGCCTACGATTCAGGAGTATATCGACCGATGACAATGCAGAATTTATCTACGCAGAGCAGCCTGGCTCAGCATTTTGTCGCCCTCGCCTCGGGGCTGCTGTTTGGCCTAGGCCTGGGGTTTTCGCAAATGATTGACCCCCAGCGGGTCATTGGCTTTTTAGATTTGACGAGCAGTTGGGATCCTACCCTGGCTTTTGTCATGGGCGGAGCCGTTGCCGTGACGCTGATCTCGTTTCGCTTTATTCTGCGGCGACCGACGCCAATCCTGGGCAGCAGGTTCTTTGTGCCCTCCCGCAGCGATATCGATCGCCCCTTGATCATCGGTGCCGTACTCTTTGGCGTGGGTTGGGGGCTGGGGGGCTATTGCCCAGGGCCAGCGATCGCAGCGGTGGGGCTCGGCTCGGCCAATCCGCTGCTGTTCATCGTGGCCATGGTGGCGGGGTCGTTGGTCTGCAAAGCCCTCCATCGCCCGGCTTAGCTTCTGGCCCGATTTAGCCTGGGCATGGTTACGGCTCACTAGCGCCCTGTCAGCACCACTCGATCCAGGCCAGGCTGATGGCGGCAGTGTTTCTGTGGGGTGATGGGTCAGTTCCCATGGCGATGGGGCCTCGGCGTCTCGACTGGGAGCAGGGAAATCATAGAATTCTCTCTGGCTAGAGAATAGATTGTCGCCAGCACCCGTAACCCAATGTAAACGAGTGTTTCAATCGAGTTACAACCCGCGCGAGTGGCCCAATATGCCCAAAAACCCGTGATACGATGCATCGGTAGCTTTTTGCAATAGTGGAGTAGGCACCCTTGGTACTTCGGGTAGCAGTAGTAGGATCAGGTCCAGCAGGCTCCTCGGCTGCTGAGACATTAGTTAAAGCCGGTATTGAAACGTACCTCTTCGAGCGCAAGCTCGACAACGCTAAGCCCTGTGGCGGTGCAATTCCCCTGTGCATGGTCGAAGAATTTGACCTGCCCCCTGAGATCATCGATCGCCGTGTGCGCAAGATGAAAATGATCTCCCCCTCCAATGTGGAGGTCAACATCGGCAGCACCCTCAAGGATGACGAGTACATCGGCATGTGCCGCCGTGAGGTGATGGATGGCTTTTTGCGCGATCGCGCTGCCCAACACGGCGCCAAGCTGATCAACGGCACCGTCCACACCCTTGAGATTCCCACCACCGAGACTGGGGCCTACACCCTGCACTACACCGAGCACCGCGAAGACGGGCTGGTGGGCGACAACAAATCTCTTCAGGTCGATCTGGTGATTGGCGCTGACGGGGCCAACTCTCGCGTTGCCAAGGCGATCAAGGCTGGCGACTACAACTATGCGATCGCCTTCCAAGAGCGCATTCGCCTGCCCGAAGACAAAATGGCCTACTACGAAGACCTGGCCGAAATGTACGTGGGCAACGATGTTTCCCCCGACTTCTACGCCTGGGTGTTCCCCAAGTACGACCACGTGGCTGTCGGTACCGGCACCATGCGCGTCAACCAGGCCAAGATCAAGGGCCTCCAGGCGGGCATTCGCGCCCGTGCCGCCAAGCGCCTAGAGGGCGGCGAGATTATCAAGGTCGAAGCTCACCCCATTCCTGAGCATCCCAGACCCCGCCGGGTCGTCGGTCGGGTGGCGCTGGTGGGCGATGCTGCCGGTACTGTCACCAAGTCCTCCGGTGAGGGCATTTACTTCGCCGCCAAGTCGGCCCGCATGTGTGCCGAAACCATTGTGGAATTCTCCAACAATGGCCAGCGCATCCCCACCGAAGCCGACCTCAAGGTCTACCTGAAGCGCTGGGATCGGCAGTACGGCATGACCTACAAGGTGCTAGATCTGCTGCAAACGGTGTTCTACCGCTCCGACGCCACCCGCGAGGCCTTTGTCGAAATGTGCTCTGACATCGACGTGCAGAAGCTCACCTTCGACAGCTACCTCTACAAAACCGTGGTGCCTGCTAACCCGCTGGTGCAGATGAAAATCACCGCCAAAACCGTGGGTAGCCTGATTCGCGGCCATGCCTTGGCTCCGACTCGCAGCTGGTAGGTAGCGATCGTTCAGTTCCTTTCTAAACCCCTTAAGATGACTGGCTTTGACAATATTCTGTCAAAGCCAGTTTTTGTCTTTAGGCCAATTTGGGCAACAAAAGGACCCAAGATTTTTGGTTGCCGCCCGAGGGCGCAGACCCTGCACTCCGCCATAGGGGTATCTTGTTTCTCAAAAATCTCCCTAGTGGTCTGTCAAGCCTAAGTTTGTAGGTTGGGTGGCGCGCTAGCATAACCCAGCAATGCTGACTGCCGTTGGGTTACGCTCTGCTTCACCCAACCTACAGGAACCCCAATTTTTAGCTTTGACGCTGCACTAGGAGCAAGGGCAATTTGCCTGTAATACCAACCGATTAGGGCCTGGCCGATTGACCTAGGATGCAGAAACTGCCTCGCTGGCCGGGGGGTGTTGCTCTAGTACCTTGGCCAGGTACTTGCCGGTGTAAGAACCGGGTATCTGGGCCACAGTTTCGGGGGTGCCCACCGCGATCAGCTCGCCGCCGCGATCGCCCCCCTCTGGCCCCAGATCGATCAGCCAGTCAGAGCAGCGAATCACGTCTAGGTTGTGCTCGATTGTCAGTACTGAGTTGCCCTTGTCTACCAGGCGCTGCACCACGTCGAGCAGTTTGTGCACGTCGTAGAACGAGAGGCCTGTTGTCGGCTCGTCGATTAAGTAGAGAGTCTTTCCTGTAGAGCGGCGGGCCAGCTCTGTGGCCAACTTCATCCGCTGGGCTTCGCCGCCGGAGAGGGTGGGAGCGGTCTGCCCCAGGCGAATGTAGCCCAGCCCCACATCTACCATAGTTTGCAGCCGGGCCTGGGCCTGGGGAATGTTCTCGAAGAACCCCAGGGCTTCTTCGGCAGTCATATTCAGCACGTCGGAGATGTTTTTGCCCTTGTAGGTGACTTGCAGGGTGTCGCGGTTGTAGCGCGCCCCCTTGCACACCTCGCACTGCACGTAGACATCGGGCAGAAAGTTCATCTCGATGACGTTGACGCCCTGGCCACCGCAGGCCTCGCAGCGCCCGCCCTTGACGTTAAACGAGAACTGCCCCGCCTTGTAGCCCCGCGCTTTGGCTTCGATGGTTTCGGTGAACAGGTTACGGATCACGTCGAACACGCCGGTATAGGTGGCGGGGTTAGACCGGGGCGTGCGCCCAATGGGCGACTGATCGATGACGATTACCTTGTCCAGCGCCTTCAGCCCGTCGAGCTTGTCCATGCGCTTGGGAAAGGGCACCTTGCTGCCAAAGTGGTGCTGGAGTGCGGGGTACAGCAGCTCGTTCACCAGGGTTGATTTGCCCGAGCCCGAGACCCCGGTGACGCACACCAGCGCCCCCAGGGGAATTTCAACATCCAGGTTTTTTAGGTTGTTGTGGTGAGCGTTTTTGATCGTGAGCGATCGCCCATTGCCCGGTCGCCGCTCTGCGGGAGTCGGAATCGCACGGCGCCCCGACAGGTAGGCCCCGGTGAGGGAATCCTTTGCCGTCATTAGGGTTTTGAGATCGCCCTCGGCGACGATCGCACCCCCATGCACCCCCGCCCCAGGGCCAATATCAACTAAATAGTCGGCGGCGCGGATCGTGTCTTCGTCGTGCTCCACTACGATCAGGGTGTTGCCCAGGTCGCGCAGGCGGTAGAGGGTGTTGAGCAGGCGATCGTTGTCGCGCTGGTGTAGGCCAATGCTGGGTTCATCCAGCACGTACAAAACTCCAGTTAGACCCGAGCCAATCTGGGTGGCCAGGCGAATGCGCTGGGCTTCCCCACCGGAGAGGGTCATGGCGGTGCGGTGCAGAGTCAGGTAGTCTAGCCCGACATCCATCATGAATTGCAGCCGGGCGCGGATTTCGCGCAGCACTAGGGCACCGATTTGCAGCTGCCGGGCCGAGAGCTTGGGGGCCTCGCCCTCTTCGCCCACCAGGTTACGAATGCGCTTGAGGCATTCGCGAATGGAGACGTTGGTGAGATCGCTGATCGAGTGGGGGCCGATACGCACCGCGTTAGACTCGGGCTTGAGGCGGGTGCCCTGGCAGACTTCGCAGGTCTGGTCGATCAGGTATTTTTCGAGCTTTTGCTTGTGCAGTTCAGAGGTGCTGTCTTTGTACTGGCGATCGAGGATGGGCAGCACGCCTTCGTACTGGCGCTGGTAGCCTTTGCGCTCCCGATACCGCGAGTCTGACTCTATATATATTTTCTCTTCGCTGCCGTGGAGCACGATGTGCTGCTGCTCGGGGGTGAGCTGATCCCACCGGCTTTGAATTTCAAAGCCAAAGGCTTGGCCGACGCTGTAGAGCAGGGAAAAGTAGTAGGTGTTGTCTTTCTCAGACCAGGGGGCGATCGCCGCATAGACCGGCAGGGTGGGGTCGGGCACCACCAGATCGGCTGAAAATGTGCGCAGACTGCCCAGCCCGTGGCAGTGGGGGCAAGCCCCGTAGGGCGAGTTAAACGAGAACAGGCGGGGCGACAGCTCTTCCATCACCGCGCCGTGCTCGGGGCAGGCAAAGTTTTCGGAAAACACCAGCTCTTTGGGCTGTCCGTAGCTGCCCTCTGCCTCAGCGGCCTGGGGTAGGCGATCGGTTAGAGAGACGACGTTGCTACCTGGCTCCGTGGCGGCGGTCTCCTGGGGCTTCTCCGCCAGAATGTCAATTACCGCGATACCCTCGGAGCGCTTCAGGCAGGTGCGTAGCGAATCTGCCAGCCGATCCTCCAGGCCCTCTTTCTTCACCAGGCGATCGACCACCACTTCGACGTTGTGGCTGTGGTTTTTGTCCAGCTCAATGTTGTCGGTCAGCTCCCGCAGTTCGCCATTCACCCGCACTCGCACAAAGCCCTCGGAGGCGAGGCTAGAGAGTAGTTTCTTATGGGTGCCCTTTTTGCCCCGCACCACCGGGGCGAGCACCTGAAAGCGGGTGCGATCGGGCAGGGCCATCACCCGGTCAATCATTTGATCGATGGACTGGGGGGAGATGCTGCGATCGCAGTGGGGACAGTGAGGATCACCTGCCCGCCCGTAGAGCAGGCGCAGGTAGTCATAGATTTCCGTCACCGTGCCGACGGTGGAGCGGGGGTTGTGGGAGGTCGATTTTTGGTCGATGGAGATGGCCGGGCTGAGCCCCTCGATCGCATCCACATCGGGCTTATCGACCTGGCCGAGAAACTGGCGGGCGTAGGCGCTGAGCGACTCTACATAGCGGCGCTGGCCCTCGGCAAAAATGGTATCAAAGGCCAGAGAAGACTTGCCTGAGCCCGAAACCCCGGTAAACACAATCAGCTGGTTGCGGGGAATCTCTAGATCGAGATTTTTTAGGTTGTGCTGGCGCGCCCCGCGAATGCGAATGACGTTGTCGTCGAGGGCGGCATGGTGGTGGGCTAGACCAGTGTGTTCGTTGCCATTGCCGGACGCTCGGGCCTTTTTAGAGGCAGCGGTTTTCTTAGCAGAAGCGTCCGATTTGGGCATGTCTGGGGGCTTAGTGACAACGCATGTACCAATTTAACATTCTTAAACACTTGTCAAGATTCGACAACTCTGGACAAGAGGAATTAATGCTCACGGTTTCAGGCTTTAACCCGACAGGGGCCTGGGGCAATTCACGATGGGCAAAGTCGCAACACACCATTTCCCGAGGCTTTGATCGGTTGCGCTCGCAGGCAAAACCGTGAAACCCGCCCACTGGCCGAGGGATTCTAAAGCGCACAGAGACGTACAAGCGCCTAGCGCATCTTAAACATGTATGACAACGAGCATGGCAGGATTCGAACCTGCGACCGCTAGAACCGGAATCTAGTGCTCTATCCACTGAGCTACATGCCCTTAGGCTGAATTATCTTAGCATCTACTGGGACTGTTGAGACGACAGTCTGGTTTTGCCCCTAGGGATGGCGCTAAACCCTTAGGATAGGCAGAGCAGCGATCGCCCGTCACCGCCGCCAAAGCCTGAACAGGCGTGCCCATACCCCAATACTACTGACGACCCATGACTCAACCCACCGATCGCCTCGATGCCGCCGCCGCCAGCCTCAACCAGGAGGCCGAGGCGGCCAACCTGTCTGAGGATCAGTACCGCCGCAAGATGCAGCGCCGCCAGGAGGTGCAGCAGCAGCGCATTGCCGATCGCACCGTAGAGAAAGGCCTTGTAGTTGTCAACACCGGTAACGGCAAGGGCAAGACCACCGCTGCCCTGGGTATGGTACTCAGAGCCCTCGGCCACGGCTATAGAGTCGCCATTGTGCAGTTCATCAAGGGGGCGTGGGAACCGGCAGAAAAGGCCATCCTCGAGCGGTTTGGCGATCAGCTTATCTTTCACGCTATGGGCGAGGGGTTTACTTGGGATACGCAGGATCGCGATCGCGACACCCAGACGGCCCAGGCTGCGTGGGAAATGGCCCTCAGCTACATCCACAACCCGGAGTACAAGACTATTTTGCTCGATGAGGTAAATATTGCCCTCAAACACGGTTTTCTGACGGTGGATCAAGTCATCTCTGGCCTAGCCGACAAGCCGGAGATGACCCACGTGATTCTCACCGGGCGCGGTGCCCCCCAGGCGCTGATCGATCGCGCCGATCTGGTCACCGAGATGACCCTGGTAAAGCATCCCTTTCGCGAGCAGGGCGTTAAGGCCCAGCCGGGGATTGAGTTTTAGCGCGTTTCCCCAACCGGCGATGGGCTAGACCAGGGCCACGGGCCTAGGCCAGGGGGATGGGGCTGTCGGTGTGGTAACGGCGCAGGTTGGCCCCCAGCAGGCGCAGCTTGCCTTCTAGGTCGTCGTAGCCGCGATCGAGGTGTTGCAAACCCTGAATGGTAGTGGTGCCCTTGGCGGCCAGACCCGCCAGCACTAGAGCCGCAGAAGCCCTCAGGTCGGTGGCCAGCACCGGCGCGCCGGAGAGCTGGTGCACCCCTTTGATGATGGCGCAGTTGCCGTTGAGGCGAATGTCGGCCCCCATGCGGTTGAGCTCGGCCACGTGGCGCAGGCGGTTTTCAAACACCGTTTCGGTGATTAGGCTACTGCCTTCGCAGACCGCCATCAGGGCCATAAACTGCGCCTGCATGTCGGTGGGGAAGCCAGGGAAGGGGCCAGTCTGAATGTCGGTAGGGACGATGGTGTTGGCAGGCACGTAGCGCACCCGGTTGGGGCCGTCGATCACCACCTGGCCACCCATTTCGTGAAGCTTAGCAATGACCGCCGTGAGGTGCTCAGGAATAATCGGCGCAATGCTGATTTCGGAGCGGGTGATGGCCCCAGCCACCAAGAAGGTGCCCGCCTCGATGCGATCGGGAATAATGCCGTAGTCGGTACTGTGCAGACTGGGCACGCCGACAATGGTAATGGTATTGGTGCCCGCGCCGCGAATGCGCGCCCCCATGGCGCGACAGAAATTGGCTAGGTCAGTCACCTCGGGTTCTTGGGCGGCATTTTCGATAATGGTCTCGCCGTCGGCCAGGGTGGCCGCCATCATCAGGGTTTCGGTGGCCCCTACGCTGGGATAGTCGAGGTAGATCTTGGCCCCTTTCAGCCGCCCGCCGCTGCCGGGTACATAGGCATTGACAGTGCCATGCTCAATGTGAACATCGGCACCCATGGCCTGAAGGCCGCGCACATGGAGCTCGACCGGGCGGGCACCAATGGCGCAGCCGCCGGGCAAAGGCACCCGAGCAACCCCCATGCGGGCCAGCAGCGGGCCGATCACAAAAAAGCTCGCCCGCAGGCGGCTCACCAGGTCGTAGGGGGCCTTGGTGTGGGAAATAGTGCTGGCGTCAACTACCAGGGCATCGCCTTCGCGCTTAAGGCTAATGCCTAGGGCGGTTAACACCTCTCCCATGCGCTCAATATCCATCAGGTGAGGAATATTGCGAATGCGGCAGGGCTGAGAGCAAAGCAGGGTGCCCGCCATCACCACCAGGGCCGAATTTTTTGCCCCACTGATGGTGACCTGGCCAGAAAGGGGAGTACCGCCAGTAATCTCTAGTACAGCACCGTCCGTCTCGGTGACGATCGCAGGGCTGGGTAAACCAATGGATGTAACGATAGCGGTATCCTCCACAGCTGATAACTCCACCTTTTCCCAAATTTTCGTCTAGATTCTACTCGAAACCATCGATTTCGCCACAGTAATCCAGACCAATTTGCCAGGTTTGGCCACCCCAGAATAGCCGATTCGATTAAAATCACGAAATATTTTTTTACAGGCTTGACTCTGCTCCCATATCAAGGCATGATTACAAATCGCAGCACCAATAGTGCTCGGCCAGCGGAACTGGCGGAATTGGTAGACGCGCTAGGTTCAGGTCCTAGTGTTAGCAATAACTTCCGGGTTCAAGTCCCGGGTTCCGCATCTAGAACGACATAGCCAGGGGGTTACGGTCAATGCTCACGAGCTTGCAAAACCCTCTGGTGAAGTCCATCAAAAAATTGCATCAGGCTAAAGAGCGGCGATCGCAGCAGCAATTCCTCCTCGAAGGCACTCACCTGATCCAGGAAGCTCTAGCCGCCGACTATCCCCTAGACACCGCCTGCCATACCCCCGAGTGGGAGCAGCGGCATCCCGATCTAGCTCTGGCCTTGAGCCAGCGAACCCAGCGAATTGAGCGGGTCTCTGAAGCAGTTCTGACGGCGATGGCTACGACCCAGCATCCCGATGGGGTAGTGGCCATCGCCCCCCAGATTCTCCGGCCTCCCAATCCGGCGATCGCAGGGATAGGGCTAGTAGTTGAAACTCTCCAAGACCCCGGCAATCTGGGCGCGATTATTCGCACAGCGGTGGCGGCAGGGGCCGAGGGCCTCTGGCTCAGTGCCGACAGTGTCGCCCCCGACCACCCCAAGGTATTGCGGGCCTCGGCAGGGCAGTGGTTTCGTCTACCCATGGCCGTGGCTGACGATCTTCCCCGGTTATTGACAGGGTGGCGTGGGGCAGGAGTGCAGATCGTTGCCGCTAGCTCCCACGGGGCGGTGGACTACTGGGCCGTGGATTTTGCCAAACCTACGGTGATCGTGCTGGGCAACGAAGGGGCCGGGCTGTCGGCGGTGCTGGAGCAGCAGGCCACGGTGCGGGCACAGATCCCCATGGAGTCTGCGGTGGAGTCTTTGAATGTGGGGGTCTCAGCCGCGCTGCTGCTCTATGAGGCCAAGCGGCAGCGGCACTAGCTTGTCTGATTGCCCACCGTGGTCAAGAATGAAAGAAAAATCTATGGCCTGGTTGACGCAGCTAATCGATGCAATGTTTTGGGTTGAACCCCATGGTTGACGGAGGTCTGGGTTAGATTGACGTTGATCGGCCTCGTTGTTGTATTTGTGAATCACCTGTTCAGGAGCCTGCTGTGAGCGACGCATTTGATTACGACCTGCTGATTATTGGCGCTGGGGTAGGGGGCCACGGGGCCGCCATCCACGCGGTGAAGCGGGGGCTAAAGACCGCCATCGTTGAGGCAGACGTGATGGGGGGCACCTGCGTCAACCGGGGCTGCATTCCGTCGAAGGCGCTGCTGGCGGCCTCGGGGCGGGTGCGGGAGCTGCGCAACGAGCACCATCTCAAGTCTCTGGGCATTTCGGTGGGCAATGTCACCTACGATCGCGAGGCGATCGCCGACCACGCTAAAAGCCTGGTGAGCAAAATTCAGGGCGACATGACCAACAGCCTTACCCGGCTGGGGGTTGACATCATCAAAGGCTGGGCGCGGCTGGCGGGGGAGCAAAAGGCGGCGATCGCCACCCCCGACGGCGAAAAGATTGTTACCGCCAAAGACATTATTCTGTCGCCCGGCTCAGTGCCCTTTGTGCCCCCCGGCATCGAGACCGACGGCAAAACCGTTTTCACTAGCGATGAGGCCCTCAAGCTCGACTGGCTGCCCGACTGGGTGGCGATCATTGGCAGCGGCTACATCGGGCTAGAGTTTTCGGACGTCTATACCGCCCTGGGCTGCGAGGTCACGATCATTGAGGCATTAGATCAGCTGATGCCCACCTTTGACCCCGACATCGCCAAGATCGCCCAGCGAGTGCTGATTGCCCCCCGCGACATTGAGACGAGAGCTGGGGTGATCGCTCAAAAGGTGACTCCTGGTTCTCCGGTGGTGATCGAGCTGGCCGATCGCGAAACTCGCGAAGTGGTCGAGACCCTGGAAGTAGACGCCTGCCTGGTGGCCACGGGTCGCATTCCAGCGACTAAGGATCTGGGCCTAGAGAAGGTGGGCGTGGAGACCGATCGCCGGGGGTTCATCCCTGTTGATGACCACCTGCAAGTGACCCGCAACGGCGAGCCGGTGCCCCACCTGTGGGCGATCGGTGACGCCACCGGCAAAATGATGCTGGCCCACGCTGCCTCAGCCCAGGGCATTCTCACCGTCGAAACCATCTGCGGCGATGCCCGCCAGGTGAACTATATGAGCATTCCGGCGGCGGCCTTTACCCACCCTGAGGTGAGTTTTGTCGGCCTCACCGAGCCCGCCGCGAAGGCCAAAGCCGAGGCCGAGGGCTATGCCATTGATACGGTGAAGACTTACTTCAAGGGCAACTCTAAGGCTCTGGCCGAGGGCGAAGTCGATGGGCTGGCCAAGGTGATCTACCGCAAAGACACCGGGGAAATTCTCGGTGCCCACATTATTGGTCTGCACGCGGCGGATTTAATTCAGGAGGCGGCTAATGCGATCGCCAGCGGCCAGACGGTCACCGACCTATCGTTTTATGTCCACACCCACCCCACCCTCTCGGAGGTGCTCGACGAAGCCTTCAAGCGTGCCGTGGTCGTCCCCGCCTGATCTCCCTAGGGTGGGCATTGCCCACCTTCCCACCCTGCCTCGAACCAGTCAATCCTGCTGCTGCGTCGCTCCACGCTTCGCTCTGACTTACTGGTCTTTTCCTGGGGCTTCAGGGTGGGCATTGCCTACAATTTAAGATTAAAACCTCAAAATCGATGAAGATTCGCCGTCGCCCTCCCAACCCCGCTGTCGCGGTCAAACATTTGCAATACCAAATCAAAACCGACGACGCCGAGCCCAGACACATTCTTGAAAAAATTGTCTGGCACAAAGAAACCGAGGTTGCCCAGCTGCGGGAGAGACTGCCCCTAGCCGATCTGCAGCGCCAGGTGCTCGATGCGCCGCCGCCCCGCGACTTTGTCGCCGCTCTGCGGGATGGCAAAACCTCTCCTGCCCTGATTGCCGAAGTCAAAAAAGCCTCCCCCAGCAAGGGGGTGATGCGCGCAGACTTTGACCCGGTGGCGATCGCCCAGACCTACGCGGCCCACGGGGCCACCTGCCTCTCGGTGCTCACCGACAAAACCTTCTTTCAGGGAGACTTTGAATATCTGAGCCAGATTCGTCAGGTGGTCGATCTACCGCTGCTGTGCAAAGAGTTCATCATCTACCCCTACCAGATGTACCTGGCGCGGTCTAAGGGGGCCGATGCCGTGCTGCTGATCGCCGCCATTCTCTCTGACCAAGACCTGACCTACTTTACCCAAATTGCCAAAGCCCTGGGCATGGGGGTGCTGGTCGAAGTCCACACGCTGGAGGAGCTGGATCGGGTGCTGGCGGTGCCGGGTCTGGCGCTGATCGGCATCAATAACCGCGACCTAGAGACCTTTACCACCCGCCTAGAGACCACCGCAGATCTCATTTCGGCGCGCCGCGATGCTCTGACGGCTAGCGGTGCTCTGGTGGTCAGCGAGTCGGGCATTCACACCCCGGCAGATTTGCGAGCGGTGCAGACCGCCGGGGCTGGGGCCGTACTGGTGGGCGAATCGCTGATTCGTCAGTCCGATCCGGGGGTGGCGATCGATCAGCTTTATCAAAAAAACACAAACTAACCGTTGAAAGCTGGATCTGAGTTACCAAAATTTTCGTTTCAGTCTGGTTTAATCAACGGACATATCCCGGGGCACCGCAATGGCACAGTTGGGAAAACCCATTCCGCTACCGTCGCATATTCACTACGAGCTGCTGCTGCAGCTGCTTGAACAGCAGACCATGGCGGCGGCCTACCAAGACCCTCGGCTGCGTCTTCATGTACAAGAGCTGATTATTACGTTGCGCAAGGCGATGTCGCAGCAGCGCCAGCTAGAGGAGACTTGTAGGCACGCCAGCATTGATGTCGAGTACCAGTGGTCGACCAACCAGATGGGCGATCGCTTTGCGAGTTAAGACACCTCAGCTCGACTTTAGCCAATCAAGCGGTATGACAAAGTAACGCTCTCCAGGCGTCGAAGATCGTGCGAGAGACTTCACCCTGGGAGAACGAGGCGCAAACGCTATCGTCATGCCCCTACGGTTCGGCCTTTTGGGAATCGGGGTTATGGGACTCGGATTTGGTCTCAGACCCTCATCTCAATTCTGCTTGCTACTTTCTTTTGGATCAAGTGGCTAAAGTCGAGCTTAGGAGACTGGAGAAATCTCCGACGACAAGGCTCCATCGGCGGCGCGCAGAGCACCCAGGTCGTGCCACATCTCTCCGGTGTGCAGCCAGCCCACGTAGCCTGAATAGAGGCAGTCGCCCTCGGGCGAGGCCAAAAACACGTGGTGAATGCCCAAGGGGCTCCGCCACAGGCGAATGCTGGTGCCGTCGGCAAAGGTATGCCAGGGGGCAGCCTGGGCAAAGTCACGTTGGTGGGCATCGGTCATACCCGGTATCTGGCGGAGTTTTTGCACTAAATCATGGGGCCGAAGCAGGTCACTGAGGCTGCTGCCGCCCCAAAACTGCTGAATCTGATCGACCACGCGGGGATGACAGCGCAAGGCCGCATGGCTGATGCCCCCCAGACAGACAAACTGGGCATTGGGTACTCGTGTACTCTCAACGGGGATGGTGCCGTCGCTGCCGCCATCCACATCTCCAGCGATAGAGAGGGTAGTGATGTCGGCAGCAATGCGAGCGGCTAGGGAGCGGCGATCGCGCCCTAGATCTGCGGCGATGCCCACCCCCACCTGGAGCGGGTCTAAAATTCTCCCCAGGTCAGCCCCACCGACGGGCGACCCCACCAGGGTTAAAAACTCAACCCGTGGCCACCATTCTGGGTGACGATTGAGCACCTCTAGCCAGATCAGCCCGCCCATGGAGTGGCCCACAATGCGCACCGGCAGATCTGGCTGACGGGCCAGGGTCGCCGTCGCCAGGGCGTCAACTTCATCCACCAGGGGAGCAATGCGCAGCCAGGTCATCGCATAGTTGAGACAGGGGGCAACAATCTGCCCCTGCCCCTCTGCTAGCTGGGTTGCCAGGGTCATCATCGCCTGGTTGGTGTCGGCCCAGCCGTGCTGGACAAAGAGTAGATAGTTGTCAGCCATGGGTGTTCTAAGGCCGCTCTCGCCGAGCGGCTAGGGCCGCCCCTAGCAGAGAAGCGCCGTTCAAGATCAGGCTGAGGCCTACGTATAGCCCGATCAGCCACAGCGCCCCAAAGGGCCAGCGGTTGATCACCAAAATGCCTAAAATCAGCGTCACAATGCCGTTGATAGCCACCAACCACGACAGGGCACCCCCCACTCTGTAGACAAAGGCCATGAGAATAGTAAAAATACCCTCGGCGATAAACAGCACCCCCAGGGCCAAGGCAAACACCGCTGCCGATTTAACCGGATTTACCACCATATAGAGGCCAGCAATGGCGTAAAACACGCCCACCACTAAACTCAGGCCAATGCCCTTGACCGCATGCGCCTTTAGCGCCTGCACAATTTGTATAAAGCCGCTAAACAATACCAGCCAGCCAATGATGGAGGTAAAGAAGGTAATGGCTAAACTCGGTATGGCGATCGCAGCTACCCCCAGCACCATCAGACCAATGCTCAGGAGAATCACCCAGCCGGTCGCGATCCTGAGTTCAGTCCTAGGTTTGGAATCTAAGTGAGGGTCTATGGCCATGGCGCACACCTCAACGGTTAGGATCTGACAGCCATCTTATACCCTACTTTTACGGTACACCGCTATCCCCTGCAGGCTGAGACAGTTCTCCCCCATGCAACAAATTTGGCTGAACCAATGCCCTACTCCAATCCTTTGATCACTGCTGACTGGCTCGCCCAGCATCTAGACGACCCTCAGGTGATGATCGTCGACTGTCGCTTTGCCCTGGCCGACCCCCACCAAGGCCAGCAGCAGTACGCCGATGGCCACATTCCAGGCGCCTGGTACCTAGACCTCAACCGCGATCTGTCTAGCCCGGTACAGGCCCACGGCGGTCGCCATCCTTTGCCCAATTTAGAGACCTTTAGCCAACGGCTCTCTGCCCTAGGGGTCACCTCCGCTGGCCCAGACTCTACTCTAGTCGTGGCCTACGACGACTCACGCTTTGCCTTTGCCGCCCGGCTGTGGTGGCTGCTGCGCTACCTGGGCCACGATGCCGTAGCGGTACTCGATGGCGGCTGGGGCAGCTGGGTATCTGGGGGCTATCCTACCAGCACGGCTCTGCCCGTCGCCCAACCGGGCAATTTTGTGCCCTCGCCCCAGTCAGATTGGGTGGTGGATATTCAGCAGGTGCGCGATCGCCCGGCGGGCACAGTGCTGATCGACTCGCGATCGCCCGATCGCTACCGAGGCGAAGTTGAGCCCATCGACCCCGTTGCGGGCAGTATTCCCGGAGCGGCTAACTACTTTTGGCAGGCCGTATCCACCGACAACGGCCAGATGAAACCTCAAGCCGAACTCGTCCAGCACTGGGCCGACCTAGATGCCGCTGAGGAGGTCATTGTCTACTGTGGCTCAGGCGTCACCGCCTGCGTTAACCTACTGGCTCAAGCCGTAGCCGGTCGCCCTATGGCCAAACTCTACCCCGGCGGCTGGAGCGACTGGTGCTCCTATCTATAGCCAGCTCCATCGCGACTTCTTGGTCTTACGGCTAGTCTTGCTGCAGCGGGATGGCCGGGGTCGGGTCGTCCTGGCTAGACAAGGCTTCGACGGGCACCCTGCCCTGGGCCTCTAGCTCAGCCACCGTAGGCAATTTGCCATTTTCTAAAGGTATGCTTTCTCCGATCGCCTCGGCGTCGGTACGCTTGGAGAAACCCCAGGCAAACACACCGGCAATCACGGCTACCATCATCCACTCTGGCGGCACCAGGGTGGGGTCGATCACCCGCACCAGTAGGCGAATACCCACAAAGGCCACCGTGACAAAACCCGCATCTTCTAAATGCTCAAACTCTTCGAGCCAGCGGATAAACAAGCCCGCCATAAACCGCAGGGTAATAATGCCAATGGTGCCCCCTAGCAAAATCACCACCACATCCTTGGATAGAGCTAGGGCAGTGGTCACGCTGTCGAGGGAGAAGGCCAAGTCGGTAAAGGCAATAACCGGGATTGCTTGGAGCACAGTGGCAAACCGAGGCCCATGGTGCTGGGCCTCTGCGTCAGTTGCAGCGGTGAAGTGCTTGAACACCAGCCACAGCAGGTAGGCTGCCCCCATCACCTCAAACTGCCAAAATTGCAGCACCCAGCCCGCCGTCAAAATCAGCCCGACCCGCAGCACAAAGGCGATCACCAAGCCATAATTTAAGGCCCGACGCTGCATGGCTTCACTGTCGAGACCCTGGGCGATCGCCGCCAATGCGATCGCATTGTCAGCTGACAGCACCGCCTCTAGGGCAATCAACACCGGCAGCAACAGCAGGGTATCAACCCCAAAGTTGGTAGAAATATCCAGCAGTCGGTCTAGCATTAGCTCTATCCAGCCGCCCAGGGCAGCCATGGTAAAGGTCTAGGGTAAAAGCGCCACGATCGCAGACATACCAGGCGCAGACATACCAAGGAAATTTCCCCGCCTGCACTAAGCCTGCCAGGCCAGCGGCGCAATAGCTTCAGTCTAACGTGCCCCACTTCCTTAGAATAGTACGGTTACCATCCACCCGCAGGGGAGACCGCTGGAGTGCTAAGTACGCTGCTGACCCAATTTCGCCAACGGCACCCCCAGGGCAGCCTGATGTCAGATCTGCTCACGATCCACGATGGCCTGTATGTGGTGCGGGTCTGTGCCGCCGTCGAGGGCACTGTCTTGACCTGTGGCTTGGGGGCCACCACCAGCCTAGAGCAAGCCGAAGATCTGGCCACTACCCGTGCCCTTGAGCGGCTGAGCATTGCCTCTGCGACTGGCTCTGCCCCAGCGACGGCGATCGCATTTCCCTCTCTCCCTGCTTCGCCCCCTGCCTCCCCGACCTTGGTAGAACCTACCTCTACCCACCTTGCCCCATCTCTAACCTTGGTAGAACCGCCCTCAGACGACCTCGACCCACCTCTGACCTACTCAGAGCTAGAGTCAGCGGCAGAGGCCTTGACCGTTCCCCCAGCGCCCCAGATCACCCCGCCCCCACCGCTGTCATCCCCACCCCAGGACAATGGCCCGATCCATCTCGATGATTCCTCGCTAGCCCCCATCGACCTGTCAGACATCATTGCCCAGACCGATGTCGAGCTTCAGCGTCTCGGCTGGGGCGTCACCCAGGGCCGCGAATTTTTAGAGAAAACCTACGGCAAGCGATCGCGCCACGACCTCACCGACGACGAACTGCTAGAGTTCCTGCTCTTTCTTGAAACGCAGATTCCCCAGGCCTGAACCTCTGAAGATACTGGGGCACCTGGGCGCACCTTAGCCAACGCGCTGGTATGGCCATTGTGGTTAAGACAGGCCAGTGCGCTGGCTAGACGCCGCTTCGCCACCCGAGTCTGCGCCAGTGACGCTGACCGCCGTGCTAAGCCAGCTGGCCGGATAGATTTACAGTCTTGTGTAGCCCGCCACGGCAGTGATTGATTACTCTCCCGCTTGGGCATAGATCAACCGCCAGGCATCGACAGTGGCCGTCCCAATGGCGCGGGTGGCCATATCCCCATTGGTCTGTTCATAGCTGAGCCGGGGGGAGGCAGCTGGGGGATTTGCCAATGCCCTGGCCAGCTCATCACTGATGGGGAAGCGATTGTTGATACCGGTCAGCACAAAGGTCTGATCGCCAAGCTCTAACACGATCTGATCGACGGCCCAAGCCGTGTAACGTTGGGGGTCAGATTCGTAGAGGTGAATCGCTACTTCGTTGGCACTCCAGTTGGTCAAAATGCCGGTCGAGCTGCCCGACCAGCTATCGAGGCTGTAGGCCCGGTCGAGAACTGCCAGGTAGTCGCCGTCAAAATCATCGTGAACAATTACCGGTTGTGAGCAAAGCACATCGGACTGGGTGCGCCAGCGGGCTTCTTCGATGGTGGGCAAATCGGTGGGGAGACTGGCCGGTAGCCGCGACCTAGGCTCTGTTCCAGCTTCGGATAACGCCGCTACGTCTACGGGTTCGGCATCGTGATAGAGGGTGGCCCAGGCGGCGATAGTGGCTGGGCCAATGGGGCGCGTGGCATAGTTGCTGCCCCCAGCGATCGACACCCGGAGCCAGACCTGGTTCGGCTGAGCGGTTTTGAGCGCCCAGGCTACCTCATCGGGGATGGCAAAAACCCTGTGCTTGCCCGGCAGGTGAAACACGCGATCGCCCACCTTCAAGCTTGTCCCAGTCACCGGATAAATCGGGTGCTGTACGTCGCAGACTACGGCAAAATAACAGGTCTGCCACTGGCCGTAGCCATACACCTCTAGGCGATCGCGCTGCCACTGGCTGGCAATCCCCGGATTGCGAAAGTCGGCGGCAAAGCCCTCTTCATAGAAGCGATCGAGCACGGCCACAGCCGAACTGCCCTGGTCATTTTGCACCAGCACCAGAGTTGACCAGGGCACATCGGCCTCATTCATCCAGGTATCGGCATTGACAATGGGGTAGCCCGTTATCGGGTCAATGGCACGGCGCGGCGCAGGGGTGACTTCGCGATTAGTTTCGCGGCGCTCAGCCAGTAGCGGTGTGGCCCCATCAGCGAAAGTTAGCGGTTGGGTTGTCTCTCGGCCCAGAGCCTCGGCCCCAGCGAGCACCATCAGCGTAGCCGCCAATGCACTGACCAGCACAGAAAGACGTTTCATGGTTTTGCCCTCCACAGAGGCTCTCGCAAAGCGATGCACCAGGGCAATGTCAAAAGTTGGTTAAAACGCTGAGACTGAAGAGATGCAAGCGCTTAAACCAAGGCAACTATGCGTCGGAGTAGCTGACTCCACGAGTACAGCCCACACCTCTAGTATCGCGCTTTGTTACCCTAGGCGTTGGGTTTATTGCCCAAATGCAATATCCCAGAGCAACCTATTTTTTAGCAGTCGTCTCGACGGCCTCAGCAACCTGTGGCGCTTTGCCTGCAAGCGGCGATCGCGTCTTATCTTTGCCTGGCGGGCTTGGCCTCGTAGTTTTCGTAGGCCGCCACAATGCGCTGTACCAGGGGGTGGCGCACCACATCGGCCTGGTTGAGCTGGCAAAAGGCAATGCCATCGACCTCGCGCAAAATGGTTTTGGCGATCGCCAGCCCTGAGGTTTGATCGGCGGGCAGGTCGGTCTGGGTAATGTCGCCGGTCACCACCATGCGCGACTTAAATCCGAGACGGGTCAACACCATCTTCATCTGAGCTGGGGTGGTGTTTTGGGCCTCGTCCATAATTACAAAGGCGTTGTTGAGAGTGCGCCCTCGCATATAGGCCAGCGGGGCCACCTCGATAATGCCCCGCTCCATCAGGTTGGCAATTTTTTCGGGGTCAACCAGCTCGTGGAGGGCGTCGTAGAGAGGACGTAGGTAAGGGTTCACCTTTTGCTGTAAATCGCCGGGCAAAAACCCTAGCCGCTCCCCCGCTTCCACCGCCGGGCGAGTGAGAATCAAGCGCTCAAACTCGTTGTTCAGCAGCGCCTGAATGCCTACCAGGGTGGCCAGAAAGGTTTTGCCGGTGCCCGCCGGGCCGATGCAAAACACCATGTCCTGGCTACGCAAGGCTTTGACATACTGCTTTTGGCGAAAGGTCTTAGCCCGTACCGTCTCGCCTCGCCGAGTACGCGCCACGACATCTTGGTGGATGGCCTGAAGCTCGTCGGTGCGATCGGTGTCGAGGGCGTGCCGGGCCGTCATGATGTCGGCGGTGGTGACCATCTGCCCCTGGCTCCACAGGGGCTCTAGAGCCATCACCAGGCGCTGGGCAAGGGCTGCACCATTCTCGGTGCCTGAAATTAGTAACTCCTGACCCCGCAACACCAAAGCCGCCCCAGTTTGGGCGGCCAGGAGCTTAATGTTTTCGTCTCGGTAGCCGGCCAGAGCCAGGGCGCCCTCTGAAGTGGGCAACTCAATGCGCAAAGAAGAACTCATTTAAACCAAAAGGTTAGACCTTGCAGTGCCTAGAGATGCTAAGCGGCCTCCAGACCGAGCTAGTCAGTCCTAAGCTTGGGCCGCAGCTGAGGCTTGGGCTTGCTAGCAGAGCGAGGCGGGCTCTTCACGGGTCTGTGGTCACCCTCGTCATCTTGGTCAGAGGTGCCGTAGACATCGATGTAGGCCGACCAGCCCGAAAGCGCTGCCGTAGATCTTAAAATCGTGCGAATCGCCTGAATATTGCGTCCGCCTCGGCCAAACACCTTGCCCCGCTCATCGCCCTTAAAGGCAACTCTAATCCACACCTTCGCCTGAGTGGCATTTTCTTCGCAGTCTATGCGCAACGAATCTGGCGAGTCTAAGAAAGGCTCTACCAAAAACCGAACCAGTCCTGGGAAGTCGGGGCTATCCATGGCGGGGCGGGGGCTAAAGACAATCGGCGGCCTAGGCCTCTACCTTGGCCTCGGTGCTCACCTTGATAATACGCTTCTCAAGCAAGTTGGCTTTCTCAAGAATGTGGCGCACGGTTTCGGTGGGCTGGGCACCCTGCTCAAGCCGGCGGGTAATGGCGGGCACGTCAAGGCGAGTTTCGTCGGTGCGGGGATTGTAAAAGCCCACTTCTTCGAGGGGACGACCATCGCGGCGGGACGCGCTATTGATGGCGACGATGCGGTAGCTAACTTCCCGCTTTTTACCAAAACGCTTGAGTCGAAGCTTAATCATAGGGTTTGAGCAACATTCGTAAGGTTGAAGGGTTTGGGTAAAGACAGCAGCACCCAAATTAATCCACAGGTTTCTAATCCTACCATTAGAAACCCGTGGATTCAATCTATGAGTTTAGCGCAGCTAGTCTTCAAAGTGCTTGACGATCGCCTCGGCGAACTCTGAGCACTTCAGCGGTGGGTTGACCGGCGGCTCCATCATTCGGGCCAGGTCGTAGGTGACCTCGCGGGAGGCGATCGCCGCCCCCATACCTTTTTTGATCAAATCCGCCGCCTCTTGCCAGCCCATGTACTCCAGCATCATCACGCCGGAGAGAATGACGGAGCCGGGGTTGATGCGGTCTAGCCCCGCGTGCTTAGGAGCGGTGCCGTGGGTGGCCTCAAAGATGGCGCAGGTGTCGCCAATGTTGGCCCCTGGCCCCATGCCCAACCCGCCGACGATCGCCGCCGCTGCGTCCGACAAATAATCGCCATTCAGGTTCATGGTGGCGAGAATGGAGTACTCGTCGGGTCGGGTCTGGATCTGCTGGAAGATGCTGTCGGCGATGCGATCGTTCACCATGATTTTGTCTTTCCACTGGCCGTTGCCGTGGGTGTCCCAAATGGCGGCGAGAATGCTCTCGACTTCGGCATGAATGGCCGCTTTTTTCTCGGGGGTCAGCGCATCGTAGCCGGGCTCAATCTGGCGTGCATTCTCTTCGGTGGAGATATCCGGATTGGCTTCTTTATTGCCCAAAATCCAAGATTCGCGCTCGGTGACACAGTCGGCGCGAAATTCTGAGGTAGCCAGCTCGTAGCCCCAGTCACGGAAGGCCCCTTCGGTGTATTTCATGATGTTGCCCTTGTGCACCAGGGTGACCTGCTGCTTGTCTTTGGGCAGGCGCAGGGCGTGCTTCATAGCGCGGCGCACCAGGCGCTGGCTGCCGGTTTTGCTGATCGGCTTGATGCCGATGCCTGCATCGAGGGGAATCTGTTTTTTGCCGTGCTCGGGCGTGGCCGGAATCAGCTCGGTGTTGAGGTATTTGATCAGCTGGTCGCAGATCGGGTCGCCCTGCTTCCACTCGATGCCCAGGTAGATGTCCTCGGTGTTTTCTCTATAGATAATGACGTCGAGCTTTTCGGGGCTGCGGTGGGGGGAGGGGGTGCCAGGGTAGTACTTGCAGGGGCGCACGCAGGCGTAAAGATCGTTGATCTGCCGCAGGGCCACATTGAGGGAGCGGATGCCGCCGCCCACGGGGGTGGTCAGCGGCCCTTTGATCGCCACGCCAAATTCTTCGATCGCCTTGAGGGTGTCGTCGGGCAGGTACTGGTAGGTGCCGTACTGTTCGCAGGCTTCGTCACCGGCATAGACCCGAAACCAGACAATCTCGCGCTTGCCGCCGTAGGCTGCCGCCACCGCCGCATCAAATACCCGCTGGGCCGCAGGCCAAATGTCTACCCCCGTTCCATCGCCGCGAATGTAGGGAATTATAGGCATGTCTGGCACCACCGGCTCGCCATCTTTAAAGGTGATGCGTTCGCCCACGGTCGGGGGGGTGATCCGTTCGTACATCGCAAATTGCCCGATTAACGACAAAACATCCCATAGTCTAATGCGCTTTAACCGACATTTTTGCTCGTTTAGCAACGATTTAAGTTTGGGTCTGCTCTCAGACTGGACAGCCCCTGGGCTACCCTAGGTGGCCTGCCAAAGTCAGAGGCCAACCTAACGACTCTGGCCTGCCCCTGCGATCGCCCCTCTCGATTAAGTCTGTCTCCTTAGGCCCGTCTCTGCGCCCCTAAATACCCTCTCATCCTGCGTACTTTAAAGATCTGGATCTATGAGCACTGTCCTAATCGTTGATGATGATGCTGTTTTGCAGATGGCCCTGACTCGGCGTCTGCAAAGTCAGGGCTTTGAGGTGATGAATGCGACCTCGGGCGAAGAGGCATTGGCTCTAATTAAGGCCAGCCCGGCTGATGTGGTGGTCTCAGATGTCATGATGCCCGGTATGACGGGGTTTGAGTTTTGCCACCAGCTGCGATCGCAGCCCGAGGGTGAGATAGTACCGTTCATCTTTCTCTCTAGTCTGGGAGAAGTTACCAACCGGGTGCAGGGCCATTTGATCGGCGCTGACGACTACCTGGTCAAGCCCTTCTCAGCCCAGGAGCTAATTGCCAAGGTGAAAGGGGCGATCGCGCGATCGCAACGCCTCCACAGCGCCATGACGCGCCAGATCGAGCAAACCGCCCAGCCATCCCCCCTTCCCCTGTCGCCAGCCGAAGAGCGCGTCTTTTGGGAAGTGGTGCAGGGCTTTACCAACAAGCAGATCGGCGAACACCTGTTTCTCAGCCCCCGCACGGTGCAGACCCACCTCAGCAACATGCTGACCAAGCTAAAACTAGAAAATCGCTCTCAGATCGTGCGTTTCGCCTTTGAGCAAGGCTATCGGCTGCCGGCGGAGTCTGAGAAGTGAGGGTGGTGAGGATGGTGAGAAAGCACTTTCTCACCATCCTCACCACCCCTTCACCCCGCTACCCAAGACGTTCTATCATTGGGAATGGGCTCTCTCATGCGGTAGCTATGGTTTCGGACGGCGACACATTGGTGAATTTGCGATCGCAGCTGCAGGGCGATGCGCTCAAGAAGCAGCTTTCGGCAGTGCATGAGCTGTTGGCCCTGGGGCAAGAGGGGATCGAGGTCTTGACCAGCACCCTAGCCGATCGCAAAGACGAGCTGGCGGCGGTGCTAGACGGCAAAATTTTTCAGGTGCTCTACGCCACCCAGCAGGATAGCCTGCGAGAGTTTTTGGCCCAGCACTGGCCCCAGGGGCGGCTGGACACACCCTCGGAGTTGGGGGTTGACTACGAACCCCTGCAAAAGCTGCTGATTCAGCAAGACTTTGAAGAGGCTGACCGGCTGACGCTGGCCAAGCTGTGTGAGCTGGCGGGGCCAACGGCGGTAAAGCGCAAGTGGGTTTACTTCACTGAGGTAGAGCAGTTTCCGGTGGTCGATTTGCAGACCCTTGACCAGCTGTGGCAGATCTACTCAGAGGGCAAGTTTGGCTTCTCGGTGCAGCGGCGCATCTGGCTCAGCCTGGGCCAAAATTGGGATAAGCTCTGGCCCCGCATTGCCTGGAAGGACGAGAATATCTGGACCCGCTACCCCGGCGGCTTTATCTGGGACTTGAGCGCCCCCGATGGCCATCTGCCCCTGTCAAACCAGCTGCGTGGCGTGCGCATGATGGCGGCGTTGCTCAACCACCCGGCCTGGAGCCAGGAGGGCTAAAGGTGGCCAAGCAGCGGGCTAAGGCTGACCTGCCGACAAAGGTGTGTCCGGTGTGTCAGCGCCCCTTTACCTGGCGCAAAAAATGGGCCGACTGCTGGGATGAGGTGAAGTATTGCAGCGATCGCTGCCGCCGCCGTCGTTAGAATCTGGTCTGACGGTGCGATCGCCCCCGCTACAGTTCTCCGGCGATCGACCCTTTAAGATTAAGGGGCGTGCGTAAGGACAACCACTATGACCCAGGCTTTACCCAAGGTGATCATCCACGGCGGGGCCGGTAGCTCCCACGGCCATAAGGATCGGCTGATGACGCTGCGGGCAGACCTGCACAGCATTGTCAAGCAGGTCTACACCAAAGCCGAAGCCGGGGCCAGCGCCCGCGACTGCGTGGTGATGGGGTGCCAGCTGATGGAAGATTCGCCTCACTTTAATGCGGGCTATGGGTCGGTGCTGCAATCTGACGGCCAGGTGCGCATGAGTGCGGGGCTGATGGATGGCCATGCCCAGCGGTTTAGCGGCATTATCAACGTGTCGCGGGTGCGGCACCCGATCGATCTGGCGGCCTACCTGCAACCCGCCCCCGATCGCGTACTGTCTGACTTGGGCGCGGCTGAACTGGCGCGCGAGATGCGCCTGCCGCCCTTTGACCCGGTGACCGACCTGCGACTGCAAGAATGGCTGCGGGAGCGGGCCAACAACTTTCAGAGCGCTATGGCCGGGGTGGTGGCCGAGACGGTAGACGCCCCTGAGGATGTTGAAAGTCGGCGCGGCACCATTGGGGTGGTAGTGCTGGATCTGGAGGGGCATCTGGCGGCGGGCACCTCGACCGGGGGCAAGGGGCTAGAGCGCCTGGGCCGAGTGAGTGACTCGGCCACCGTGGCGGGTAACTATGCCAATGCCTTTGCGGCGGTGAGCTGTACGGGCATTGGCGAAGACATTATCGACGAGTGTCTGGCGGCCCGCATTGTGGTGCGGGTGAGCGATGGCATGGATATTTTGGCGGCGTTTGAAAAATCGTTTGGGGAAGCAGCGGCCAATGGGCGCGACTTTGGTGCGATCGCCCTTAGCCACCGGGGCCAAATCGCCTGGGGTAAAACCAGCGACGTGCTGCTAGCGGCCTACCATACGGGTGATGCCGTGGGTGATACCCTAGAGCTAAACTCAGGTACATTAACCGGAGTGGTGTAAGCCCCATGACTGACCCCAACTCGCCCAAGCGCAACCCCTCGGCCTCTGAGAAAAACGTGCTCAACATCGACGTGCCGACGCTGATGGTAATTTTGACCGCCCTGATTTTGCTGCCCCTGCTGGCGACGGGTTTTATTTCCCAATAGCTCATTTCAGTCATTTCGCAGTGGTTTCAGGCCCAGGGCAGAGAGTCTTGGGATTTGATCAACTCGCTATTGCGCTGACATATTGCACATTTCAAACAAAATCCTGCTTGGCTACCCCCGCTTGGTAGGGGCGTAGCATGCCAAGCCCCTACCAAGCGCCTACGAGGTTCCTGATTATGAATCGGGGCTGATCAAAGCGGATTTCGTATCAGCCATCTATAGCGAATCGCTATCGGCCCAAAATGCCGTGAACCCGCAGCAGGTCTGCCAGGGTGAGGCAGTAAGGCTCCATGCCAAAGCTGGCGGGGTTGACCGCCCCGGCGTAGACAAAGTGGCGATAGCGTATACAGAAATAGTCCCAGGGGGCCATCTGCACCCGAAACACCTTAATTAGCACCTCGGCCAGCCACAGGGACAGGGGAATGCGAAACCAGATGCGTTGGCCAAAGTAGCTGCTGATCTGCTCGACGGCCTGGTTGACCGTCAGGGGCGGGTTGCCCAGCACATACTCGCGATAGCCGCCGGTGGTGGGATGCTCGACGAGGTAGTTGACCACCGTGGCAATGTCTTGGGCATGGGCAAAGTGAAACCCGGCATCGGCCTGAAAAAACCGCACTAGACCTACCCAGCGGGTGACATCTTTGAGCCCAGCGGAGATAAACGAGTAGGGTTTGTCTTTGTCGCCCCCAAACACCAGGGTGGGAAACACCGTGGTGATTTTGTTGTAGATCGGCAGATTGGGCAGCCGCTGGTGGCATTCGTACTTGCTGCGAATGTAGTCGGTACCCAGTCGGCCCGCCTCGGGTAGGGGGTTGCTCTGCCGGTTCAAAATGCTGGCGGTGGAGAAATAGATCACCTGCTGGCAGCGCTGGGGGTCGAGGTGGGCCATCACGGCCAGGTTGGCGTCAATGTTGATGGCGTCGACGTAGGCGGGGTCGCCCCCCCAGGCGGCAGCGGTCAAAATGGCAATATCCATCGAGGCTAGAAGGTCGGCGAAGGGGGCGATGTTTTCTAGCCCCCCGTGCAGAATGTGCACCCTGGGATGGTCTTGCACCGGCAGCTGCAGCTTTTCGGGATGGCGCAGCAGTAAGAACAGCTCGTAGCGATCGCTCCCTAGCAGCAGTTCAAGAATATAGTGACCGATGCAGCCGCTGGCCCCGGTCATAAATACGCGCAGCGGTTCGGGGCGGGAGGGGGTGGAATGCACAGCGTCCAAAGCACACACAGGTCGAAGATCTATAGACAGACAGTTTAGACGGTTTTGGGAATAGGAAGGAAATGGCGGTCGTCTAGACGCCATAACTCTGCACTAGGGCCACTGTTGCGCTTGTTAAAGAGCCAATAAATCTACGCAGATCTACCCGGTTTTTTCAGAGAAATTGCGTAGATGGCTGAGAGACCTACTGGTGAGTGTTGAGTTTCTATGGCTATCTGGATGCCCCCTTCCCGCCACCGCCTCAGACGTTTGGGTACCTCTGACCCAACCGGGTTTACTCTGATCGAGCTGCTGATAGTGGTGGTGGTGATCGGTATCTTAGGGGCGATCGCACTGCCAAGCTTCTTAAGTCAGACCGCCAAAGCCAAACAGGCCGGAGCCCTCAAATACATCGGCGTGATCAACCGATCGCAGCAGATGTATTTTTTAGAGCACAACCTCTTTGCCCCCTCCTCGGTAGCGCTGGGTTTTGACCCAGGCAGTGCTCCGACCGGCTATACCTACAACATCGATAGCAACCAGGGCATTATGACCAGTGCCCAGGCCACTCCCACCAGTCCGGCTTTGCGCGGCTATGCTGGGGTGGCGTTTACCAATATGGATGCTGGGGGCGTGGCCAGGGTCGATACTCTCATCTGTCAGGGCACCCCAGCCGCCGTGCCAGCGCCCACCCTGGTAGAGACCGGCGGTGAGAAACAGGTGGCCAACTGCAACACCCTATAGTTTTGGGCTCTAGACGACGGGATGGGAGTGCTCTAGGCATTGGGGACGCCTTGCTCCATGTAACAAACCCCACGCGGTACTGTGGCTGAGGCCCAGGGGCAGCGCTAGAGTAAAGGTTGATCTTTCTGTCGCTGCCACCGTGGGACTCGCCCAGCCAACACCGCCAACCGCCGCTGAGATTCAGGGGCTGTTTAACCGCATTGCCCCGGTCTACGATCGCCTCAATGAGCGGCTCAGCTTTGGCCTGCACCGGGTGTGGAAGCAGATGGCTATCGGCTGGAGCGGGGTTGCTCCCGGCCACACGGCTCTAGATGTGTGCTGCGGCAGTGGCGACCTGGCCCTGATGCTGGCGCGATCGGTGGGGGCTACGGGTACCGTCTACGGGGTCGACTTTTCTTCTGAGCTGCTGGCGGTGGCGGCAGAGCGCTGGGCGCGGCGATCGCCCCTGGTGCCGCCCGCCACCCTGCAATGGATTCAGGGCGATGCCCTGGCTCTGCCCATCGAGACCGCCAGCATTGACGCCGCCACCATGGGCTACGGCCTGCGCAACCTCACCGACATTCCCCAGGGGCTGGCAGAGCTGCGGCGGGTGCTTAAGCCCGGTGCCAGGGCAGCCATTCTCGACTTTCACCGGCCCCAGGGGGGGTTAGCCGGGCAGTTGCAGCGGTGGTACTTAGAGGCGCTGGTGGTGCCCACCGCCCGAGAGATGGGGCTCACCGACGAGTATGCCTACATTGGCCCCAGCGTCGATCGCTTTCCCACCGGGCCTGAGCAGGTGGCCCTGGCTCGTCAGGCGGGGTTTGAGCGGGCGGTTCACTACCCCATTGCCGGAGGGCTGATGGGGGTGTTGGTCGTGGGCCGTGGCCATGATTGGATCTGATCTGTGGCTGCTATTGGCCCCGCCGGTGGTGGGCGGTGTGATTGGCTATTTCACCAACGATATCGCCATCAAGATGCTGTTTCGCCCCTACCGGGCGATTTATTTGGGCAAGCGGCGGCTGCCCTTTACCCCAGGGCTAATACCCAGCAACCAGGAGCGGCTGGCCCAGCGCATCTCTGACACGATTATGGGGTCGCTGCTCACCCCCGAAGAGCTGCAAAACCTGGCCCGCCGTCTGCTGCAAACCGATCGCACCCAGGCGGCGATCAAGTGGCTGTTGCAGTTAGCCCTCGACCAGGTGCAGAGCCGCGCCCAGGAGCGCACCGCTAAGATTGCCGGGGCCATTTTGCAAGACCTGTTTGGCAAGTCGCTGCCGCGCCTGATTCGGGTGTGGGCGCGGCGTGACGATTTTCTCGAACCGCAGCTCAACCAGCTGTTTGATCAGGTGCTGGTCGACTTTAAGCTCACCCCTGACCAGGCCGACCAGATCGCCACCTGGCTGCTGAGCGGGGTGTTTCCGCCCGATCGGGTCAGGCAGCTGGTGATTGACTTTCTTACCGATCGCAACATTCAGGTGATCGACACCATCTTTCGCGAGCGCACCAGCGGCACCTACTGGGTGGTGGCCAACCTGTTTGGTGTGCGCAATGCTCTCGGTCGCCTGCGGGCCTTTTGCCTCGACGAGCGGGAGGTGACCAACGCCCGCATTGGGGAGCTGATCGTGGCGCTGCAGCTTAAGAAACGGCTCCAGGATTCACTCCAGCGGGTGTCGCTGCAAAATCTGCCGGTCTCGACGGTGCGCCAGGTGCGCCGCAACCTGCGAGAGGCGGTGCAGGGCTATATTCAAACCCTGGGGCCTGATTTTGTGCGCGGTCTCGGAGCCTCGGTCAACTGGGAAACCCTGGCCACCCAGCTGCTCAACCGGCTGCAAAATTCGGCGGTGATCACCCAATCTCTCGACCCGGTGAGCGAAGAGCTGGCGCTGATTTTAGAACGCTACCTGGAGCGCGATCTGGAGTCGCTGGTGGCGCAGATTATCCCCATTCTCAATATTGATCAGGTGATTATCGACCGGGTGCGGGGCACCTCAGCGAAGGATCTGGAGCTGGCAATCCAGGGGATTGTGCGCAGCGAACTCCAGGCGATTGTCAATCTGGGGGGCATTTTGGGCTTTGCCATCGGTCTGCTCCAGGCGGTGTTTTTCTACCTCCAGCGATCGGGTCTCTCTTAGGGGGCCGGGGCGGTGGCCAGGGTTGCTGGCGCGATCGCCTGGCCGAGATTTTTGAGCACGTCGAGAAAGGCGTAGATGGCGGGGGTGTGCATGGCTTCGGCCAGCACCGCTGCCCCCACCACCCGCACCAGGGGCACCGGCAGCCCATACACCTGCACCGAAGCCGGAATGGGCTCCGCCGCCAGGCGGGGGAGCACGGTGGCACCCAAACCCTGGGCCACCAGATTGACGATGGTGGTGTCGGTCTCGACCTCAGAGACCACGTTGAGCTGGTAACCGTAGGACTGAATATGGTCGTAGACCTCGCGCATCATGATGCGATCGGCGGGGGGCATGATCAGCGGGTGCTGGGCCAGGTCGGCCCAGGTCAACTCGGCCCCAGCCGGCTTAAACTCTGGGGGAAACAGCGCTACGTAGGCGTTTTCTAGAATTTCCCAGGTGTCGAACTCGTCGCCAGCGGGCAGCAGGGTGAGACCAATGTCGGCGCGGCCCTCCCGCAGGGCTTTCTCTACCTGGAGGTAGTTGTCGTGCTCGCTGAGGTTGACGGCGATGTCGGGGTGGTGGTGCTTAAACTGGGCGATCGCATCGGGCAGCAGGTGAATGGCAATGCTGCGGAAGGAGGCGATGCGCACCTGGCCTCCCTGGAGCCCCCGAGCTAGGTCGGCCTCGCGGGCGATCGCCTCGGTCTGCTGCAAAATAGTGCGGGCATGGCTGACAATGCGATCGCCCACCGGGGTCAGCCGCGCCCCGTGTCGCCCCCGCGAAAACAACACCACCCCCAGATGGTCTTCTAGAGCCGAGATGCTGTGGCTCACCGCCGACTGCGACATGTCGAGGTAGAGAGCCGCCTCGCTAAAGGTCTCTTGGTCGGCCACAGCCACCAAAATGCGGAGCTGAGACAGCTTCATCTGGTTTTGATGGTTGTCTTTCATCGGTGTCTGCGTCAGCCCAAAACATCCTAGGAGCCTACCGCAGACCCAAACTGCAAACCGCTCATAGACGACATCAGAATCTTAGGCCGATGCGGGAACAAAAATACCGAAGACGTTTGTCGTCTGCCCAGGGCGCAGGCTCTGCGCCCCGACACGGGGAGATCTTCTTGCTCAGAGACGCTTTACTCAAAACGTCCGGTGGCCCAGGTCAACAGGTCGTAGCCCGTGGGGCGATGCACCACCAGCCCCATCGCTCCGCCTGGGGTCGCGGCGGTCAGAGCGACTAGGGTTTGGGCGGTCAGCAGGTCGCTATAGAGAATGGCATTGTTGGCCGTAAGAATGACGGTTTTGGGAGCATCGCCAGCGACCGGTATGCCAGCCCTTTTTAAGTCGGCTAGGGCGATCGCATCCCAGGTCAAGACCTGCTCTAGCTGGCCGTCACCGTTCAGGTCGAGGCTGTGCTGGCGAGGGGGCGCGGCCAGCTCCGAAGAAGATGCTGCACTGGCCAGATAGGGCCGGAGGGCGGCGGCGATCGCCCCAGCAGTCGGGGTATGGCTCTGGCTGCGATCGAGCCACACCAGAGCACCAGCGGAATAGACCAGCGGTGGCAGCACCGAGGCGGTGGCGGCGGGGCCGGTGGCCAGCAAAGTGGGGATGCCATTGGCTAGGGTGACCCCCCGCAGGGTGAGGGGGGCAGAGATGCCCGTGGTGGGGCTGACCCAGTGCAGAATTTGGGGCCATGGCCGAGCCGTCGGCTCTAGGGCTAGCCATACTGACGCCAGCTCTGCGTCGGGGGGCAGGGTGAAAGAGCCTGGCTGCCAGCCCTGGGATTGTTGCCTGGCCCGCAGCTCTACGGCATACCACTGGCCCAGCGCTGGGTCGAAAGACTGCCCTGGGGCGGCATAGCCCCCCTCGGGCGTGGGAATGGCAGTGGCCTGGCCTACGATCGCCTGCACCGGCTCTAGGGCCAGGGCTGATGCGGCGCTAGCTGAAGTAGCCGCCTGAGCATCGGTGGCCCCCGAAGCAGAACCTGAAACCTGAGCGACAGCCCCAGAGGAGAGAATCTGCGCCAACCGCTGGCGAGCGGCGGCAGACACCGACTGCCGATCGAGCCAGTCTTGGGTGGCCCCCTCTGACCGGCTGGGCTGGCTCTGCTGGGCCTTGAGGGCTAGGCCACCCCACACGTAGACGGCGGGTGTCGGGTCAGGCTGGCCCGCTGCGGTGCTAATGCGGTTCCACATGCGGCCGCGATCGCTACCCAGCCGATGCAGCAGCGCTGGAATAAGGTCTGGAGTTGATTCCAAGCGCAGCAGGGCATCTTCCCAACGCCCATCGATGAGCTGGGCCAAAATCTGCTGGGTGGGAGCCGACCAGTCTTGGTCAGCCTGGCGGCGGGTGATGGCGGCGTGGCGATCGCTCAGGCGCAGCTGGGCCTCGGCGGCAGGGTTCCAGACCCCAGGCTGGGCGGTTTTGAACTTGGCCAATTGGGCCTGGGCTGACCCCCACAGCCCCCCCCTGGCCAACCGCAAGGCCTGCTGGTAGGCCCCAGCCTGGCCCGCAGCATCTACCGGCACCTGCACCCACGATACTGGCCGTAGGCGCGGCGGTGCCCCAGCCAACACCTGCCAGCCGCGCAGCGCTGGCTCTAGGCCCAGGGTTTCATCCACAACCAGATCGGGCGGGCCGTCGCCATCGAGATCGGCCCACTGGGGCAGCTGATTGGCTGGGCTGCTCCAGGATGCTAGCGGCGTTAGGCGCTGGGCCTCGGGGTCAAAATGTAGGAGCTGCCCGTAGCGCAGGGTCAACCCCTGCTGTTGCCAGGTGCCCTCCAGAGTCAGCCAGAGGCCGTTGGCATCTGTCGGGGGCGGCGGCAGCGGCACCACTCGCATCAGCGCAAAGCTGGGGGGTACCGCCGTCGGCCCCTGGGAGCTGCGGAGCAGGGGGGCTAGTACCGTATCTTGAGCCAGGGGATCGATCGGCAGCGATGCGATCGCCCTCAGCTCTCCCTGCTGCGCCTGAAACACCGTGAGGGAGACAATGCTCTCCGATTCCAGTACCGGCAACAGCAGCACCTCATGGCCTGCGACGTCGAGGTCACCCAGCCGCAGCGGTTCGCCGAGCCGCTGGCTCCCCTCCAGGCTCTGTTGCAGCTCCTCTAGGGTGGTCGCTGGGGGCAGGGCCGTTTGGGGCGATCGCTGCCACTGAGCCAACGCCTGGGGCCATTTCTCTAGGGTGGCTGCCGGGTCAAGCATCAGCCGCAGACCCAGACGAAAGCTCAACCCCAGCAGCGCCACCCCGCCAGCCAGGCCACCCACCGCCAGCAAAACCCCCAACCAGCGCCAAAGCCGTGACGGTCTAGCCCTCACCCACACCTGCACCGGCCCAGCGGTGCCTGGGCGGCGGGCCAAAGACCGTTCAGTGGGCTGTCCAGCAGGACTTCCTGAAGGGCGTATAGAAGAACGAACAGACATAGGCGGAGTCACCGCACCAGTTTTATCTGCAACTCTATCTCACGATTCCAACTTGCGCTCCCCAGGCCTGCATCCCTCAGCTCAATCTTTGAGAAAGCCTGACTCTCCTGCTCGAAAACCCATAGCTGCAGGCCCATTAGTTACGTCATCCCATAGAGACGCAAAGCGTTCTAACCTGCCAACACGTCAACCTGCCAACGCGCCAACCCCCTCCGCCAAACTCTCCCCAGCGATCGATCTCCAGCCTGCCCCCTCAAACCCATCCCCCCCTCACCGTAGAATTAAGCTTGACCCCTTCGCCCTAGCTCCCCAATGCCCACCGACTACCTCGAACGCATTCTCACCGCCAGGGTCTACGATGTGGCCCAGGAAACCCCCCTGGAGGAGGCCCCTAACCTGTCGGCGCGGCTGCACAACCGGCTGCTGCTGAAGCGCGAAGATATGCAGTCGGTGTTCTCCTTTAAATTGCGGGGAGCCTACAACAAAATGGCCCACCTGTCGGCCGAGCAGCTGGCCGCTGGGGTGGTGGCGTCGTCGGCGGGCAACCACGCCCAGGGGGTGGCCCTGGGGGCCAAGCAGCTGGGCACCCGCGCCATCATCGTCATGCCCACCACCACCCCGGCGATGAAGGTGAATGCGGTGCGGGCCAGGGGCGGCGAAGTGGTGCTCTACGGCGAAACCTACGACGACGCCTACGCCCACGCCTGCCAACTGGCCGAGGAAAAGGGCCTGACCTTTGTCCATCCCTTCGACGACCCGGATGTAATTGCGGGCCAGGGCACCATCGGCATGGAGATTTTGCGGCAGCATCCCCGGCCTATTCACGCCATTTTTGTGGCGATCGGCGGGGGCGGGCTGATTGCGGGCATCGCCGCCTACGTCAAGCGGTTGCGCCCTGAGATCAAGATCATCGGCGTGGAGCCGATCGAGGCCGATGCTATGGCCCAGTCTCTCAAAGCGGGGGAGCGGATGCGCCTCAGCCAGGTGGGCCTGTTTGCCGATGGGGTGGCCGTGCGCCAGGTGGGCGAAGAGACCTTTCGCCTCTGCCAGCAGTATGTGGACGAGGTGATCTTGGTCAGCACGGACGACATCTGCGCGGCGATTAAAGATGTGTTTGAAGACACGCGATCGATTTTAGAACCGGCGGGGGCGCTGGCGATCGCCGGAGCCAAAGCCTACGTCGAGCGTGAAGGCATCGCTGACCAAACCCTGGTGGCCGTCGCCTGCGGGGCCAACATGAATTTCGATCGCCTCCGGTTTGTGGCCGAGCGGGCCGAGATCGGCGAACACCGCGAGGCCATCTTTGCCGTCACCATTCCTGAAACGCCGGGCAGCCTCAAGTCATTCTGCGAATGCATCGGCACTCGCAACCTGACCGAGTTTAACTACCGCATTGCCGACAACCACGAAGCCCACATCTTCGTTGGCCTAGAGGTGCAGGGCCGCGCCGACGCCCAAAAGATGGCCCGGCTGTTTGAGTCGGAGGGCCTCAAAACCCTCGATCTCACCGATGACGAACTCTCGAAAATGCACCTGCGCCACATGGTCGGCGGCAAGTCGCCCCTGGCCCATGACGAGCTGCTCTACCGGTTTGAGTTTCCCGAGCGCCCTGGCGCGCTGATGAAATTTGTCAGCGCCATGAGCCCCGACTGGAACATCAGCCTGTTCCACTACCGCAACAACGGCTCCGACTATGGCCGCATTGTCACCGGCATTCAGGTGCCGCCCGACGAAATGCCCCAGTGGCAGGCCTTTCTCGACGGCCTCGGCTACCAGTATTGGGACGAAAACCAAAACCCCGCCTACAAGCTGTTTTTGGGCTGAGGCTGCTAGTTCCAGTCGGATGGTATTCGGTCTTTAGGAGAATTTGGGCGGTTCGCAAATGCCACAATAGCGGTAGGAGGTGTTGCCATGGTGCAGACATTACCGATTGAGCAGTTGACCTTGTATGACCTGGAGCAGCACTTTGGGCTTCAGGAGGTCACCGATACTCTTTCAGGAGCGGCTTCGCCAACGCACGTTTTTCTCAGAATGGCAGGGCGATTTGTCTGCGCTGAGCCCAGCGGAACTGGAGCAGTTGGCGCGGGTAGAGGCGGCCTATGCCAATCTGGAACGGCGATCGCTGCTCGAAAATACCGTCAAGCTGGCGGTGGTGGCCCCCCTGCTCGACTTAGCTGGGCTGGTTTTGCCGCTGTTCTACGTCACGATCGCTATGGGCTTAGCCCCCATAGCACGTTGAGCACAGTCATAACCCTGGCCCAATCTTGGGCCGCAAGATGCCCCAAACAGCGGCTAACCGTACTTTTCTCTAGGGTCGCTAGCTTGTGTAGCCGGACGACTGAAGGCAGCAGCAAACCCGCCTCAGCCTGGTTTGTAAGGGCGACATCAAAAGCTGTGGTGTAGGGTTGGCTTGTAATGCGGGCCACCACAATATCTGGGTCGTCTGTATCTAGCAGCACCAGGGCTGGGCGCTGTTTTTGGCGAATGCCATCGGTGAAGGGAAACGCCAGCAAAACCACATCTCCCGGTTGATAGGTGGTCATAGTTACAGCGTGTCGTAGATGGCATCAGCTTCGCTGTAGCCTGCCAAAAACTGCTTAGCCGCCATCGCACGCCACTCGGCTTCTTCCTCGCCTTCGGGCGAGTCTTGAACGAGCACAATGACTCGGACAGCGTGATGCCCTGCCAACTGCGCCAGGGCAGACTCTGGCAATTTGAGCTGCCCATCGGCCATCACTTCCCCCGCAAACTCATAGGCTTTCATCGCTGCTTAATCCCCAAGTATCAATTCAAACAACGACCCACTACTCACCATTCTCTACTTTGGCTAAGTTTTCGCGGCAGCGCACCGTCCAGGGGTGCTCGGCCCCCAGTTTGGGTTCGAGGATGGCGATCGCTTGTTGGTAGAGCGATCGCGCTTCTTCGATGCGACCCTGGGCGGCGCGGAGGGTGGCGAAATCATCGAGGAAACGACCGTTAAAGTGGTGATCTGTGGGTAACGCTGCTTGGGCAATGGCTAACGCTTCTTGGCAAAGTTCTTCGGCGCGATCGTAGTTAGCCGTTTCGCGATAGCATCGGGCCAAGTTATTGAGGCTTACGGCTAAATTAGGATGCTCATTACCCAGAAACTGCCGAAACAGATTTATAGTTTCTATTAACAGAGGTTGGGCTTCGCCATAACGGCCTTGCTGTTGGTAAAGCGCCGCCAGATTATTAAGGCTATAGGCCACATCAGGATGCTCACAGCCCAACAGCCGTTTGCGCATCGCCAGGGCGTCTTGGTAGAGCGGTTGGGCTTCGTCATAACGACCTTGCTGTTGGTAGAGCACCGCCAGATTGTTAAGACTACTAGCCACATCAGGATGCTCATCGCCCAACAGCCGTTTTTTCATTGCCAGGGCATCCTGGTAAAGCGGTTCGGCCTTGCTGTAATGGCCTTGACCTCTGTAGAGTTCTGCCAGATTGTTAAGACTAAGAGCCACAGCGGGATGCTCGTCGCCCAACAGCCGTTTTCTCATTGCCAGGGCATCCTGGTAAAGCAGTTCGGCCTTGCTATAGTGGCCTTGACTATCGTAGAGCACTGCCAGATTGTTGAGGCTACTGGCCACAGCGGGATGCTCGTCGCCCAATAGCCGTTTTCTCATCGCCAAGGCATCCTGGTAGAGGGGCTTGGCCTCGCTGTAGCGGCCTTGATTATCGTAGAGCGCCGCCAAATTATTGAGGCTTTGGGCTACATCGGGATGCTCGTCGCCCAATAGCCGTTTTCTTATTGCCAGGGCATCCTGATAGAGAGCGGCGGCCTCGCTATAGCGGCCTTGATTATCGTAGAGCGCCCCCAGATTGTTAAGGCTCTGGGCTACATCGGGATGCTCGTCGCCAAATAACTGCTTCCTCATTGCCAGGGCATCTTGGCAAAGGGATTCAGCCTCGTTGTAGCGGCCTCGATAATACTCTAGCTGCCCAAGACTATTGAGACTAGAGGCAATGTCTTCATGCTCGTTCCGTAGCAGGCTTTGACGTAATCTTAGTGATTGCCGTAAGAGCGGATCAGCCAGGGTATATTGCCCCCGTTCTATCAGGTAAGCACTCATTACGTGAAATACGTCAGCGGCTCTGGTTGAGGCAATATTGCTCTGCTGGCAATGGCTAGCCAGTTCTTGGACATGGTTCACCAGTGGGGTCAAGGCGAGCCAATCTTGGTAATCAAAACCCTCGTCTTTCTCTGGGGTCAACTGCGCGATCGCCCTAAACAACGGTTCCACCAAGCTCTGGCAGCCGTCATCTCCTAGCTCAGCCCGTATCACCTCCTGCACCAGGCGATGCAGGCTAAAGCTCTGGCTCTCTGGCTCCACTCGAATTAGTGAATAGCTACACAGCGGGTTCAGTAAGTCGTAGAGTTCCAGGGGATCGTCGGCTGCGTCGGCCAGGGCCTTGGTCAGAGGCTCTCCCAGCTCTGCCGCCCCCTGGGTAAACAGGTTAAAGGGAATGCCGTCGGGATGCAGAAAGGCGCAGTAGTTCAGCAGGGCCGCAGCGGCGGGGGCGTCTTTCTGCACCTCCTTTAGGTTTAAGGCCCAGGTGGTAGCTACAGAGTCGGGGTAGTTGCCCAGCTTGGGTTTGGCTTTTTCGAGCCGCTTGAGCCGCTGTTTGCGGTAGCTGTTGAGGTAGTCGGTAAAAGGCACTCGGTTGGTGACGATGTAGGCGGCGGCCTGTTCGAGGGCGAGGGGCAGGTAGCCTAGTTCTGCGGCGAGGTCGGTGGCGGCTTGGAGTTCGGTGGTTGATTCAATTCCCCGCGTTGTGCGAATGCCATAGAGCCTCTGGCTCGGCTGCGCCAACGCCCCTACGGAGTTCATGCGTCCGGTACGGGTTAGGAGAAATGCTACGGCATCTTCTGCGTTCAGCGTCTCTATTGTTACCGGCTGCACAATGCCCAGGTCTTGAAAGTCTTGGGCTCGGGAGGTCACCAGAATATGGCCCTTAATCTCGCGGGGTAAAAACGGCTCCACCAGTTCGGGGCGATCGCCGTTATCGAAAATTAGCAGCCAGCCCTCTTCTCGCCCCAGCCACACCCGCACCGACTGCACGGTTTCATCCTGGTTTTCGGCATCTTTTAGCGGCAGGTTGAGGCGCTGGGCGATCGCAACATAGCCACTGGTCAGCTCCAGCTCCGTATCGGCCCCCACCCAAAACACATAGCGATAGTCGTCGCGATAGCGGTAGGCATATTCCACCGCCGTCTGGGTTTTGCCAATGCCCCCCAGCCCGCTAATTGCCTGGGTCTGCGAAATCGCCGCCGTTTGCCCCTCATTCAGCTGTTGGTACAGCGTCGTCAGCACCTCATCCCGCCCGGTGAAATAAGGATTGCGGCCATAGGGCACGATCCACGGCGGCTCTTCGCCATTGTTTTTACCTTCCTTATCCCCCAAACATCCTGGACAAATCTGCTCCAGCACCTCATTTAGATGCTCTAGCCCGCAGCCCGTTGCCCCTTCCACCCAGCTCAGCAGCGCCGCCACCCGGTTGCCCTGAGCTGCTACACCCTCGGGCACAATTCCCGGTGGTGGGTTGAGGGTAAACCGCAGTTGCTCAAATTGGGGAGCCGGTAAAGCGCTGAGTGTTTGAAACAGCGTCAGCCTGGGGTGGCGCATAGCGGGGGTGGGGCAAATACTGAGCTAATCCTAGCCGAAGATGTTTATGAGAAAGGTCAGTTGGCAACAGACTCAAACTATGGCGCTCAATTTTTTCGTGCTTAACCTAGCCTGTCGCTGCAAAACCTAAGAGGGCAAACCATAGTGAGACCGCCAAAACCTTTCAGCGATCGCTGTTGTCATAACCATGCGCCAGATGTCATCAGATCTTGCTAAATCGCCGTAGTGCAGGGCGGGCAACACCATATAAGATAGCCATGGCCAGATTGCCAGAGCCTCACTATACCTATTGAGGATTTGAGTTGTGGTAAGTTTGGCGGGTCGTCCTGCCCGGACGAGTGTTAAATAGAATCCCCATTATCGGAAAGCAGGAAGTTGCCCATGGGTCGCGCAGAGAAAGTTGTTTTAGCCTATTCCGGTGGTGTTGACACCACTGTGTGCATCCCCTACCTGATGCAGGAGTGGGGCGTCAAAGAGGTGATTACCCTAGCGGCGGATCTGGGCCAGGGCGACGAGCTAGAGCCGATTCGCCTCAAGGCGCTGAAAGCGGGGGTGAAAGAGTCGCTGGTGGCCGACCTGACCGAAGAATTTATTACCGACTACGCTTTTCCGGCCATTCAGGCCAACGCCCTGTATGAAAACCGCTACCCGCTGTCTACCGCTCTGGCCCGCCCGCTGATTGCCAAGGCCCTGGTGGAGGCCGCCGATCGCTACGGGGCCGACGCCGTGGCCCACGGCTGCACCGGCAAGGGCAACGACCAGGTGCGCTTTGATGTGGCGATCGCCGCTCTCAACCCCAGCCTCAAGGTGCTGGCCCCCGCCCGCGAGTGGGGCATGGGTCGCGAAGAAGCCATTGCCTACGGCGAAAAAAACGGCCTCAGCTTTCAGGTGAAAAAGTCTAGCCCCTACAGCATCGATCGCAACCTGCTGGGCCGCAGCATCGAGGCCGGGCCGCTCGAAGACCCCATGACCGAGCCGCTCGAAGAAGTGTTTTTGATGACCGAGGCGATCGAAAACACCCCCAACGAGCCGGAATATGTAGACATCGGCTTTACCAAAGGCCTGCCCACCCATCTCAACGGCCAGGCGCTCAGCCCGGTGGAGTTGATCACGCAGATGAATGCGATCGCTGGTCGCCACGGCGTGGGCCGCATCGACATGATCGAAAACCGCCTGGTGGGCATCAAGTCGCGCGAAATCTACGAAGCCCCGGCCCTGCTGGTGCTGATCGACGCCCACCGCGACCTAGAGAGCCTGACCCTGACGGCAGACGTCACCCAATACAAGCGCGGCATCGAAGAAAGCTACAGCCGCCTGGTCTACAACGGTCTTTGGTACAGCCCCCTCAAGCTGGCCCTCGATGCCTTCATTCAGCAGACCCAGGAGCGGGTGACAGGCACCGTGCGGGTGAAGCTGTTTAAGGGCACCAACCGGGTGGTGGGTCGTCAGTCTGAGCTGGCCCTCTACAGCGACGCCCTCTCCACCTATAGCTCTGACGACCAGTTTGACCACAAGGCCGCCGAGGGCTTTATCTACGTGTGGGGTTTACCCACCCGCGTCTGGTCTGAGAAACTGCGGGGGTAAACGCGCGAAACTAGGGTTCTGGCGGTTTAGCCCCAGACATGGGGGCGATCGGCTTCTCCGACTAGCTAAAGCTGGTCGGAGAACTTGGTCTTGTGGGCGTCATTGCCCTTTGGCAGGTTTGTGGATGCGCAACCAGAGCTGTCTATCGGCCCGGTGCTGCCTACTTGACGGTGATGACGGCAGCAGTTGGCCGGGGCTTTTTTTAGTCAAACGCAGTTGGCATGGTAGGGAGAGTGCATGAGTAGACGAGTGGGGGTAGGGAGCGGCTGCGATCGTCGCTTTCCACCTTTTACCTGCCTGCTTTCCCCGTACAATCAGCACGCAGAATAACGCAAAGAGATATGGGTGACATTTTCATTTTGGTTCTAGTGGGCATCGCGGCTGGGGTGCTCGGCGGCATTCTTGGTATTGGTGGCGGCACGATCATGGTGCCGGTGATGGTGGCCCTGGGGTTGTCGGGGGTCGAGGCGGTGGGTACCAGCACCCTGGCGATCGTGGTGATTTCGCTGGTGGGCAGTCTGCAAAACTGGCGCATGGGCTTTCTAAAGTTCAAAAACTTGCTGCTGCTAGGGCTGCCAGCGGTGGTGACGGCATTTGTAGGCACGCGGCTGGCAACGGCTTTTCCTGAGTACGTTTTGCTGGGGGTGTTTGGCCTGTTTTTGCTGCTAAATATCTACCTGGTCAACCTCAAAAAGCAAATTGTGGCCCAGGCCAAACACCGCGAAGCTCTCGCCCAAGAGGGCGGGGGTGAGCCGTTGGCCCCAGCCCAAGAGATTGACCCGGTGCTGGCCCGCACGGGTATTGGCGGACTGGCGGGGTTTTTGGCGGGGTTGTTTGGGGTGGGCGGTGGCGTGGTCATGGTGCCCCTGCAAATTTTGCTGCTCAAGGAAGATATCAAAACCGCCATTCAGACCAGCCTGGGGGCGATCGTGATTACGGGGCTGTCGGCCTTGACCTGGCACAGTCTGGCGGGCAATGTGCAGGCGCTGACTGGGGTGATTTTGGGTCTGGGGGGTGTGGTGGGGGTGCAAGTAGGCACACGGGTGCTGCCGCGCTTGCCCGATCGCACGGTAACGCTCTTATTTAGCGCCCTGCTGGCCCTGCTCTCGCTGTATTTCTTCTACAAGGCCTGGGGCAGCTACGCAGCTGTGGCCTAGACGGTCAGCCTAGCTTTTGGGCGTCGTCAATCTGCTGGTTAGCCCTGTGGCCCGTGGCATAATACCAGAGATGGCGATGGAGCTCGCCGAAACCGCCTGGCGTTGGCTGACTCGTTGGTAACGCACCAGGCTGATGGCTCCTACTGTTCCGGCTTGTGGCGGAAGGGTAGGGGCCTTAGGGCTTTTAAAACACTTTTGCAACAAGCCACGGTGGTAACCGCCTCAATCTCAGCGTGGCCCGAGAGTAAAAAACAGTGTTAGAAAGCATTCTTTGGATTTTACTGATGGGGTTTTTTGTCGGGCAGATCGCTCGGCGGCTAAAGGCCCCCGCCCTGGTGGGCATGGTGCTGGTGGGCATTTTGCTCGGCCCCCAGGTGGGCAATGTGATCAGCCCAGGGGTGTTAGACGCGGCAGATGGGCTGCGCACCATTGCCGTGATGGTGATTTTGATGAAGGCGGGCCTGGGCCTCGATCGCGAAAAGCTGGCCCAGCAAGGGTCGGTGGCGCTGCGGCTGGGGTTTTTGCCCGCTGCCTGTGAGGCGATCGCCGTTGCCGTTGCGGCCGTGTGGCTATTTCAGTTTGATTTTGCCACGGGGCTGCTGCTGGGCTGTGTTATCGGGGCCGAGTCGCCAGCGGTGATTGTGCCCGCCATGCTGCGGCTCAAAAGCCTGGGCTGGGGGGTTAAAAAAGGCATCCCCGACGCGATTTTGACCGGCAGCGCCCTGTCAGATGTGCTGCTTCTGCTAGGGTTTAGCCTACTGCTGGCGTTTCTCAGCCAGGGGGCGGCTACGGGGTTTGGCCTGCTCACCCTCAGCCCGGTGCAGCTGCTGCCGGTGCAAATCATCGCCCAGATTAGCCTGGGGGTCTTGCTGGGGTGGCTGACGGCGCACCTGCTGGTGTCACTGCTGGCCCGGCAAAACTGGACTCAAAATACCGTGCAAGATGCCCTGGTGGCGGCGGGGGTTGCCCTGTTGCTGGTGGTGGTAGCCGAAGATTTTCCGGTGTTTTCGGGCTATTTGGCGGTGATGGTGACCGGCTTTTTTCTGATCGAGCTAGATGCCCCCCTGGCGCGGCGGCTGCGGAGCGGCTTTGACGGTCTTTGGACGATCGCCCAGATCATTCTCTTCGTGCTGCTGGGGGCGAGCATTCAGCTCAGCGTGCTGGGCGATACGCTGGGGCTGGGACTGCTGGTGCTGGCCATTGGCACCCTGGTGGGGCGATCGCTGGGCTGGTATCTATCTACGGTAGGCAGCAACTGGACTTGGAAAGAACGGCTGTTTTTGCTGCCGGGCAACTCGGCCAAAGCTACGGTACAAGCGGCGATTGGGGCAATTCCCCTGGCCCAGGGCATTGAGGGCGGCGAGATTATTTTGGCCCTGTCGGCCCTGTCGATTTTGGTGACCGCGCCCCTGGGAGCCTGGGCGATTCCCACCTTTGCGCCCCGGCTGCTCGAACGGGGGGAAGTCGACCCCACCAAAGTCACCGTGGCCCGCCAGATTGTCTTGCTGGCGGCAGTAGATACCTCGGCCCTGGCCCGCCCGGTGCTCACCAAAGTTGCCGAACTGGCCCGCCGCAGCGATGGCGATGTGATCGTGCTGCACGTGATCCGGGTCGATGACACCAGCGGGGTAGAGCAGCTGCAAGCGTTGACAAAGCTGCTGCTGGCCGACATTCGCCATCGCTTTTTAACCACCGCTGGCCCAGTGCCCGAAGCCATTGTGCAAACTGCCCAGACCCATGGCGCAGCCGAGATTGTCATGGGTAAGCGGGGGCATCGCCCCCTAGACGAGGTGCTGGTGGGGTCAGTGTCGCAGTCCGTCTTAGAAACCAGCCCCATCCCGATCGTGGTCGTGGAAGACAACGCTGTGGTCGTAGATAAAATCTGAAACACCAGAGGCTTGCGGTGTTTCGTCGGATGGGCTTGCCGCCGACAGCACGCCTGTCGGCGGCATTGTCGCTGGGCACCACGGTTCTATGTTTGAAGAGGTCTAGCGGTAGGCATTTCAGAACAATGCCCTAATTTTCTCGCGATGGCTCGACCAGGCTGACCGAAGGCTCTGGGCCGCAGATTTAGGTGTCGTCGTGGGCGTGGCGGTGGTAGAGGAAATCGAGGGCCTCGTTGCGCAGCTCATAGAATTTGGGGTCTTCCATGATGCGGGCGCGATACTCCTTCGGAGTGGCTTCGCCAACGCGGGGGCGGGCAAAGGGCACCGCCATGACTTCGCCGCTTACCTCAGTCCTTTGGGCCTCTGAACGTTAGGTATCGGCGTGGGCGTGACGGTGGTAGAGGAAGTCAAGGGCCTCGTTGCGCAGCTCATAGAATTTGGGGTCTTCCATGATGCGGGCGCGATCACGAGGGCGGGCAAAGGGCACTGCCATGACTTCGCCAATTTGGGCGGCGGGGCCGTTGGTCATCATCACAATGCGATCGCTTAAAAACAGCGCCTCGTCAATGTCGTGGGTGATCATCAGCACGGTGATCTGGTGGTCTTGCCAGATCTTGAGCAATTCTTCCTGAAGTTCTTCGCGGGTGATCGGATCTAACGCACCGAAGGGCTCGTCGAGAATCAGCACTTTGGGGCGCAGGGCCAGGGCGCGGGCAATGCAGACCCGCTGCTTCATGCCGCCGGAGAGGGCGCTGGGCTTTTTGTTGGCCACATCGGCTAGGCCCACCATCTCTAGGTGCTCCATGACGATGTGCTTTTTGGCTGCTTCGGGCTTGTTAGCGAACACCGAGTTGACGCCTAGATAGATGTTTTCGTAGGCGGTCAGCCAGGGCAGCAGCGAGTAGTTTTGAAACACCACCATGCGATCGGGGCCGGGCTCGCGGATGGGCAGGGTTTGCAGGCGCACTTCGCCCTCGGTGGGCTGACGAAACCCGGCCACCATGTCGAGCAGGGTCGATTTGCCGCAGCCCGAGTGGCCGATGACGCAGACAAACTCGCCTTCGTTCACCGCCAGGTCGATGCCGTCGAGCACGACAAAGTCGCCCGTGGGGGTGGGGTAGACCTTCGACAGGTTGTCGATGATCAGGAACGGTTCCTGGGTCTGCTGGTAGGTGGTGGATTGGGTAGGGGAGTTGAGCACTTGCATGGTCGGGGTGGGTGAGTAAGGGGTGGGGAGTAGGGAGTGAGGGGTAGGGGGGGAGGGTAGGCAAATCCCCTCCTGGGAGGGGTAGGGGTGGGTTTTCCCCTGGCCAAGGCTGACCCACCCCGCCCTGCGGGCACCCCTCCGAGGAGGGGAGGGGGTTACCGGGTGCTGGCGGCGTCCAGCATGATTTCTTCGATGCGCAGATCGCGTTTGATGGCGAACTTGTCGAGGTATTTCAGCGGTTCGTCAGGGTCAAATTCTATGCCGTCGAAGAGGTGGCTACTGTGGCGATCGCGACCAATATCCAGCAGCCCCAGCTCGCGGGCGGCCTGGCCAAAGATGTCGGCTCGCTTCACCCGTTCGGCGATCGCCAGCCAGTTGCGCGGGAAGGGGGTAATGCCCCAGCGGGCCATCTGGGTCATCATCCACACCGCCTCGGAGACATCGGGGTAGTTGGCTTTGCCGGTGAAGAACTGGATGTAGTTGAGTATTGGCTCAGGGGTACTGCCGTCGCCGCGATCGTAGGGGTCAATAAAGCCGGGACGAATGTGGGCTTCGTCGGCCCCCACATATTCAGGCTTGGCCAACATTTCAGCAATTTCTTCGCGGTTGCGGCGATCGTCGCAGTATTCGCAGGCTTCGAGCAGGGCTTTGACTAGGGCCACGTGGGTTTTGGGATACTGTTCGGCCCAGGCTTCGGTGACGCCCAGCACTTTCTCGATGTGGCCGGGCCAGATGTCGTTGTCGGTGGCCATCACCACGCCCAGCCCTTCACTGACGGCGCGGGCGTTCCAGGGTTCGCCGACGCAGTAGCCGTCGATAGAGCCCGACTTTAGCGTAGACACCATCTGCGCCGGGGGAATAACAGTGACGCTAACATCGCGATCGGGGTCAATGCCGCCCGAGGCCAGCCAGTAGCGCAGCAGCAGGTTGTGCATTGAGGTGGGGTGCACGGCGGCCAGGGTGTGAACGCGATCGGGGCGGCGATCGATCGCCGCTTTGAAGTCGGCCAGGCTGCGCACGCCGTCGTCAAACAGGCGCTTGCTAAAGGTGATGGCGTTGCCGTTGCGGCTGAGGGTGAGGGCGCTGACCATGGGCCTGGGCTGCTGGTTGCCGTAGCCCAGGGTCATGCCCAGGGGCATACCGGCCACCATCATGGCGGCGTCGAGGCGACCGGTGGCGACCCCGTCGGCGATCGCATTCCAGCTCGGCTCCCGGTTCAGCGTCACATTGCTCAGGCCGTGGGCCTCAAACAGGCCCTTCTCCTTGGCCACCACCAGGGGCGCACAGTCCACCAGGGGAATAAAGCCCAGTTCCAGATTCACCTTCTCCAGACCGTTGGCGGCCATGGCCACCACGGGCTTGGCCTTGTGCAGCTTGGCCCGCTTCTGCTGATTGAGGAAGTAGACGATCTCGTTGCGCAGGCTGTAGTAGTTAGGGTGCTTGACCACCTCCATGCGCTCCCGGGGCCGGGGGAAGGGTACATCCACGATCTGGCCCACGTGGGCCTCGGGGCCGTTGGTCATCAGCACGATGCGGTCAGACAGCAGCAGCGCCTCATCCACATCGTGGGTCACCATGACGCAAGTAACTTCGTTCTCCTGGCAGATCTGCATGAGTTGTTCCTGCAGACCGCCTCTGGTCAGGGCATCCAGTGCCCCAAAAGGCTCATCCAGCAGCAGCAGCTTGGGGCGAATGGCCAGGGCGCGGGCGATCGCCACCCGCTGCTTCATGCCGCCGGAGATCTGGCCGGGGCGCTTGTTCGCCGCCTTTTGCAGCCCCACCATCTCAATGTGGTGGTCGATCATGCGATCGCGCACTGGCTGGGGGTGCTTCTGCATGACCTGGTTCACCGCCAGGGCAATGTTCTCGCGCACCGTCAGCCAGGGCAGCAGCGAATAGTTCTGAAACACCACCATCCGGTCTGGCCCCGGCTCCGTCACCTGTCGCCCCTCTAGCACAATGCCCCCCGTCGTCGGCTGATCTAGCCCCGAGAGAATGTTTAACAGGGTCGATTTGCCGCAGCCCGAGTGGCCCACCAGCGACACAAACTCGCCCTTGTGAATGTGCAGGTCGATATTTTTTAGGGCAATGTATTCGCCACCGCTGGGCAGCTTAAAGACGCGATCGACGTGGTCAACTTCAACAAAGACAGACATGGCACAACAGGGGATGAAGGTGCAGGCGAACAGAAGAATCTTGGACGGTCATCCCCTCCTAGGAGGGGCAGGGGTGGGTCTGCAAGAATTTTGGATTTGCGATTGTGGAACCGTAGGGTGCATCCGCGCAGCGATGCACCGCTAGGGAACCTCTGACGAATACATTTCGATGGGGAGAAGGTAGGGTGGGCACCGCCCACCACTCACCTCTGGCAGAATCACAGGTTGACTATTGTGGAAGCGAGGCTGAAACAGCCTTAGCGCTATGCACCCTACTGTTTTTGCTCCTCAGGGAGCACCAGGGTGCCGATGAAGACGATTAGGCGATCGAGCAGCAGACCCACAACACCCACGTAGACAATCGCAATGATGATGTCGCTGATGCGGGAACTGTTCCAGGAATCCCAGATAAAGAAGCCAATGCCCACACCACCAATCAACATTTCTGCTGCCACAATCGCCAGCCAAGAGAGGCCAATTCCGATCCGCAGACCTGTGAAAATGTAGGGCACCGTAGCGGGAAAGAGAATCTTAAAAAAGTAGGTGGGTTTGGATAGCTTCAGAACTTTAGCGACGTTGTTGTAGTCCTGGGGAATTTGGCGAACGCCCTCGGTGGTGTTGATGATAATGGGCCAAATCGCGGTGATAAAGATGACGAAAATAGAGGCTGGCCCCGCCTGCTGAAGCGCCGCCAAGGAAATTGGCAGCCAGGCCAATGGAGGGACCGTTCTCAAAATTTGGAAAATCGGATCAAGGGCGTTGTACATTAGCGAGCTAGTACCCACCAAAATGCCGAGAGCCACCCCAGCCACCGCCGCCAAAGAAAAGCCAATGGCCACCCGTTGCAGACTGGTTAGCACCTGCCAAAATAGCCCTTTATCAGTGCCGCCGTAGTCGAAAAAGGGATTGATAATTAGTTCCCAGGTATCTTGAACGGTGCGGATGGGGGTGGGCAGGGTGGCGCTGGGGCTCATGGTTAGCACTTGCCAAATCGCAAGGAAAATTAAAATGGCCACAGCGGGGGGAATCAGTCCTTTTAGCCCATTGAGCACCTGCTGGCTCAAGCGGGCTACATCAAACCGTGGTCGGGTTGGGCGAATGTCAAGGGGTGCGGTCATCGATGATCTCCAGTGGCGAGGTTGCGGGGCAGCGAGACGTCAAAGGGGGTGAGGGACGTAATTCCCCCCCCGATGTGCCCCCTCCCAAGGGGAGAGGGGTTGGGGGTGAGGGCTTAGACCTTTTTGATCTTGAGGCTGTCCAGGTAAGCCTGGGGATTTTCGGGGTCGAAGGTGACGCCATCGAAGAAGGTTTCTACGCCGCGAGAGGTGCTGGCCGGAATGGCTGCCTCTTGGCCAATGGCAGTGGCCGCTTCGCGCCAGAGATCTTCCCGGTTCACGCCCTCTACCCAGGCGTTGACATCGGTGTCCTGGGGCAGCAGACCCCAACGAATGTTCTCCACCAAGAACCAAAGGTCGTGGCTCTTGTAAGGGTAGGAGGCGTTGTCGGCCCAGTATTTCTGCATCAGGTCGGGGAGTTCTTCCACCCGGCCATTGCCAAAGTCAAACTTGCCCATAGAGCGATCGATGATGTCGTCAAAGGGCACGTTGAACCAGGCCCGCTCCGAGAGAATGCGGCACATTTCCTCTTTGTTTTCGGCCTGGTCGCACCACATTTGGGCTTCTAGCACCGCCATCAGCATTGCCTTGGTGGCGTTGGGGTTGGCATCCACCCAGTCGGCCCGCATCCCAAAGGCTTTTTCGGGGTGGTCTTTCCACATTTCCCCGGTGGTCAGGGCGTTGAAGCCAATCTGCTGGTTCACGGTTTGCAGAGGCCAGGGCTCGCCCACACAGAAAGCATCCATGTTGCCCACCTTGGCGTTGGCCACCATCTGGGCCGGAGGCACCACAATGGTAGAGATTTCGGTGTCGGGGTCAATGCCACCCGCCGCCAGCCAGTAGCGAATCCACATATCGTGGGTGCCGCCGGGGAAGGTCATCGCCGCCTTCAGGTCTTTTCCGCCAGACTTGAGTCGTGCAAACTCAGCCTTCAGGGGGCTGCTATCTACCCCGACATTGAGGCTGGCATACTCACTGGGCAGAGAAATGCCCTGGCCATTGACGTTGAGGCGGGCCAGGATGTACATCGGCACCTTGTTGCCGTCGGTGACAATGCCGTTAGAAATCAGGTAGGGCATGGGGGTGAGAATGTGCGCCCCGTCAATGCCGCCGCCGCCGGAACCCAGCACCAGGTTGTCGCGGGTGGTGCCCCAGGAGGCCTGCTTTTCTACTGACACGTCGGTCATGCCGTATTTGTCGAAAAAGCCCTTGACCTTGGCGATGATCAGCGGTGCCGAGTCGGTTAGGGCAATAAAGCCAAGCCTGGCGGTGGTGGTTTCAGGTGGATCAATTGCTACTGCGGCACCGGTCTCAGCTGGGGCCTCTGAAGAAGTGGAAGCTGGCCCATCTTGACTACAAGCGTGGAGGAGCACAGTACCCGCAGCGGCAGTACCTGCGGTGATCAAAAATTTGCGGCGATTTAATCGAGTCATGAGGTGCTTTCTCCAGCGGTATGCGATGCAAGAACGACGATACAAATAACAAAAAGAATCAGCCCGTTATCTAACAGGCAAGCTCAAACGCATTCGACTCTCTAATCTGTCACCACTACAATTTGACTCTCCATAAAATCAGACTTAAGTGAGTCAAACTGTGGCGACGCTAGCAGAATATTCGGAGAATACGTTTTCAAACAGAGACAATCAGGGCATTGACCGACTTTAGAAAGAGTCTTGCCCTAAGACAAGTAGGAAAACTAGGCTGATCTTTTGCAGATGGGTAATTCTGCTAGGAAAATAAGGTTCAGAGTTGACAAAATTGCGAGCCTTAAGGTGATCTAGCTAATTAAGATGCCAAGTAAAAACTTCCATTTCTGTATTTTTGCTCTGGGCATTTGAAGTTAAGTTATTCAAACTTTGCAGAGCGTTTTGTATTTTTGGTCACTCTTTAGAGCAAGTCATCCTTTTATCGCATGGGCAGAATGTAGGTTTTGCATAATCTGCGCAAAAAAAATGCCGGGGAGCGCTGCGCTCCCCGGCGAACTAACCGGCTGATCATCTTTCTCGGGCTTTGCTGGCGGGCCTAGGATGCTGCTCTGGATCTAGAGAAACTTGCTAGCCATGCTGATTAGCCCGGCCATCTGGCCCAGGTCAACCTCGCCCGAGAGCACCTTTTGCAATAGCCCGCCGCCCTGGGCGTTAGAGCCCTTGACCAAAAACTGGGCGATCAGAGGGGTGATGCTTTTGACCATGGCTGGGTCGGCCCCGACATGCTGAGCGATCGCGCTCACCTGCTCTGACGCTAGCAGCTGCTCTACGGCTCCGGTGGCGGCGACGGCTTGCAGCACCCCCATCAGTGCCCCAGGATTGCCTTGCCCTTTGGCCTGAAGCACGCCCTGAAGATCGCTGGCAATGCCGCCGATTTTGTTGTTGTCGACTGGGGCGTTGTTGAGGCTGCCCAGTAGAGACCCCATCAGACCGCCGTTAGCCTCAGTATCGGCAGCGGCGATCGCCTGATTGACCATGCCCATTAAATCCATTGAGTTCACCAGGGTATCTTCACCGCTCAGGCTAAGCGCTTTGCCGGGCGATCGCAAGGTGGTCTGGTTACGAGTCTGCTGGGCGATCGCTGCAACCCCGCCTTCGGCGGTTCGGTATCCCCCCCTTCAGAGAAATAGGCTTTGCTAGCACTATAGATATAGCTGTCAAGCCGGAGCAAAGAAAATATGGGAAAAGTAGTTGGAATTGACTTGGGCACCACCAACTCAGTGGTTGCTGTTATGGAAGGTGGCAAACCCACCGTGATCGCTAACGCCGAAGGCTTTCGCACGACCCCCTCAGTCGTCGCCTACGCCAAAAACGGCGATCGCCTGGTAGGCCAGATTGCCAAACGCCAGGCGGTGATGAACACCGAAAACACCTTTTACTCGGTCAAGCGCTTTATTGGCCGTCGTTACGACGAGGTGAGCAACGAGTCCACCGAGGTGGCCTACAAAGTGCTGAACGTGGGCAACAACCTTAAAATCGACTGTCCCCAGGCGGGCCAGCAGTTCTCCCCAGAAGAAATTTCGGCCCAGATCCTGCGCAAGCTGGCCGACGATGCCGGTAAGTACCTGGGCGAAAAAGTCACCCAGGCCGTGATCACCGTGCCTGCGTACTTTAACGACTCCCAGCGCCAGGCAACCAAAGACGCCGGCAAGATCGCCGGTCTCGAAGTGCTGCGGATTATCAACGAGCCTACCGCCGCGTCGCTGGCCTACGGCCTAGATCGCAAGAGCAATGAAACCATCCTCGTATTTGACCTGGGTGGCGGTACCTTCGACGTCTCCATTCTCGAAGTGGGCGACGGCGTGTTTGAGGTGCTGGCTACCTCTGGCGACACTCACCTGGGCGGCGACGACTTCGACAAAAAGATCGTCGACTACCTGGCGGGCGAGTTTCAAAAGCTCGAAGGCATCGACCTGCGCAAAGACAAGCAGGCCCTCCAGCGCCTCACCGAGGCCGCCGAAAAAGCCAAGATTGAGCTGTCAAACGTGACCCAGGCCGAAATCAACCTGCCCTTCATCACCGCCACCCAGGACGGCCCCAAGCACCTGGAAATGACCCTCACCCGGGCCAAGTTCGAAGAGCTCTGCGCCGATCTGATCGATCGCTGCCGCATTCCCGTCGAGCAGGCGCTGAAAGACGCCAAGCTAAACAAGACCAACATCGACGAAGTGGTGCTGGTGGGTGGTTCGACCCGCATCCCGGCGATTAAAGATGTGGTCAAGCGCACCCTCGACAAAGATCCCAACGAGACCGTCAACCCCGACGAAGTGGTAGCGGTGGGTGCCGCCATTCAGGGCGGTGTGCTGGCAGGCGAAGTCAAAGACATTCTGCTGCTCGATGTCACCCCCCTGTCTCTGGGGGTAGAAACCCTGGGCGGCGTCATGACCAAGCTGATTCCCCGCAACACCACCATCCCCACTAAAAAGTCGGAGGTATTCTCCACGGCCCAAGACGGCCAGACCAATGTGGAGATCAAGGTGCTCCAGGGCGAGCGTGAAATGGCCACCGACAATAAGAGTCTGGGTACCTTCCAGCTCTCCGGCATTCCTGCTGCGCCCCGGGGTGTGCCCCAAATCGAGGTGATCTTTGACATTGACGCCAACGGCATTCTCAATGTCACCGCCAAAGACAAAGGTGCTGGCAAAGAGCAGACCATCACCATCTCGGGGGCCTCGACCCTCGACGACAACGAGGTCGATCGCATGGTGAAAGACGCCGAAGCCAACGCCGCCGCCGACAAAGAGCGTCGCGAGCGCATCGACCTCAAAAATCAGGCTGACTCGCTCACCTACCAGGCTGAGAAACAGCTGGCCGACATGGGCGACAAGGTGCCCGCCGCCGACAAAGAGAAGGCCGAAGGCCAGATCGCGGCCCTGCGTACCGCCATCGAAGCTGAGGACTTTGACACCATCAAAACCCTCACCGGTGAGCTGCAGCAGACCCTCTACGGCATCAGCACCAACCTCTACCAGCAGGCGGGTGGCGAAGGTGCCCCCGGCCCCGAGGCCGCTGCCGGTAGCTCTGCCAGCGGTACTGACGGTGGCGACGACGTGATCGACGCCGAGTTCTCTGAGCCCGGCTCTAACTAAACCAGTGGCTCAGTCTCCTTGCTCTGGCTAGGCATAGAGCGGATAGCGATCGCTATCCGCTTTTTTTTGCCTTTTCCGTCCTCGGCCTATGGTGAGCATTGCAGAATCTTTGTCGCCATGGGGATCAAGGCAAGGGCAACCGCGCTAGGCTGAAATACAGTCCTTACCCGTGCGTCCATGCCGACCTCAGAGTCTTCTGCTACAACCCCTTTTTCCGGCGGGTTTGATGCCCAGCACCCCCCCGACCCCAAGCTGATTGACGCCTGTGTGCACTGCGGGTTTTGCCTGACCACCTGCCCCAGCTACCGGGTGCTGGGTAAAGAGATGGATTCGCCCAGGGGGCGCATCTATCTAATGGATGCGATCAACACGGGCGAAGCACCCCTGTCGGCCACCTCGGCGGGGCATTTTGACTCTTGCTTGGGCTGTCTGGCCTGTACGACGGCCTGCCCCTCGGGGGTGCAGTACGACCAGCTAATCGCGGCGGTGCGCCCCCAGGTTGAGCGCAACCACGATCGCCCTCTGGGAGAACGACTGGTGCGATCGCTGATCTTCAGTCTTTTTCCCTACCCTACCCGGCTGCGGGCGGTGGCCGGGCCGCTGTATCTGTATCAAAAGCTGGGTATTTCCAAGCTGGTGCAGAAAACTGGGCTGCTGGCCAAACTCTCCCCTAGCTTGGCGGCGATGGAGTCGCTGCTGCCCCCGATCACCGCCGAGAGTTTTCAGGATGACCTGCCTGAACTGATTCCCGCTGAGGGCCAAAAACGCTACCGGGTGGGCATGGTGCTGGGCTGTGTGCAGCGGGTATTTTTCTCCGATGTCAATGCGGCGACGGCGCGGGTGCTGAGCGCCAACGGCTGCGAAGTGGTGATTCCCCACGAACAGGGGTGCTGCTCGGCCCTGCCCGCCCACCAGGGGCAAGCAGCCCAGGCCCAGGCTCTGGCCCGCCGTATGATCGACTGCTTTGAGGCCGCCGAGGTCGACTTTGTGGTAATCAACGCGGCGGGCTGCGGCCACACCCTCAAGGAGTACCACCATATCCTGCAGGATGACCCCGCCTATTTTGAACGGGCCAAGGCTTTTGTCGCCAAAGTCCGCGATGTGCAAGAATTTTTGGCTCAGGTGGGACTGACTACACCTCTGCACCCCCTGGCCGAGGGAGCCTTGCCGATCGTCTATCAAGATGCCTGCCACCTACTCCACGGGCAAAAGATTGGCCTTCAGCCCCGACAGCTGCTGCGGCAAATTCCTGGCGTTACCCTGCGGGAGCCTATTGACGGGGCGCTCTGCTGCGGCAGTGCCGGGGTCTACAACATGCTGCACCCCGAGGTAGCCACCGAGCTGGGCCAGATGAAGGTAAAAAATCTGCTGAATACCGGCGCGGTGCTGGTGGCGTCGCCCAACCCCGGCTGCTCGCTGCAAATTCAGCAGCACATGGCCGACCAAGATCGCACCATCCCCCTGTTTCACCCGATCGAGCTGCTCGATTTCTCCATGCGCGGCGTACCGCTGCCGCTAGATTGAGATCAAATCCGACCCACAAAACCTCGGGTTAAAACCGATACCTGGTAGGGAGCATTGCACTGCAATGCCCCTACGAATCGGAGGTGTACAGACAGGATTTGCTATGAATCTGCAGGGTTACTGACTGTTTCCCAACCGTCACCCAACCGCTACCGGGGCACTAAAGCGCCCATTTTGCCGCTCTGGTAATCGGCGATCGCCTGGTAAATCTCCTCGGTGGTATTCATCACAAACGGGCCGTGGCCGACGATGGGCTCGTCGATGGGCTCGCCGCACAGCAGCAGGGCGACGCTGTCTTGTTCACAGTCGAGCATTAGCGTGGTGCCAGCGCGATCGCAGATGCCAATCTCAGCCTCGGCGATCGGCTCCGAGCCACCTACCTGCACCGCTCCCTTCAGCACCACAAGAATGGTGGTGTAGCCTTCAGGTACCGCCAAGCTCACCTGTTTGCCACCGGTCAGTCGCAGATCCCACAGGTTTATGGGGGTAAAGGTTTGGGCTGGCCCTTGAGCTCCCTCAAAGTCTCCGGCGATCACCCGCAGGCGGCCCTGGCCATCGGGCAACTCTACGACAGGAATGCGATCGCTGGTGATGCCCTGGTAGCGGGGTGGGGCCATCTTGTCTTGGGCGGGCAGGTTGACCCACAGCTGCACCATCTCAAAGGGGCCACCCGTCTGGGCAAAGTTTGGGCCGTGAAACTCTTCGTGCACCAGGCCAGCAGCAGCGGTCATCCACTGCACATCGCCGGGGCCGATGATGCCGCCGCCCCCGGCAGAGTCGCGATGCTCGACCTCGCCGTCGTAGACGATGGTCACGGTCTCAAAGCCCCGGTGGGGGTGCTCACCCACCCCCCGCCGCGCGGTCGTGGGTGAGAAGCTGGCTGGCCCAGCATAGTCGAGCAGCAAAAAAGGACTAATCGCCTGCCCCAGACCGTTGTAGGCCAGCAGCGTACGCACCGGAAAACCGTCGCCCACCCAGTGGCGATCGCGGGTGCGCTGAATGCTGTGCAGGCTCTTTGAACCGGAGGTCGTACTGGGCTGATTGAGGGTCGGCATGGCCACTTGCTCACCAATGGGTCTACTGATTAGGACAATTCTGGCAACAAAAATACCCAATAGTTTTGCTTTCTCCCTAGGGCGCAGGCCCTGCGCCCCTACAGGGGGGTATCTTCTTTTTCAAAAATGTCTTTATCTATCCAGGATAGCCAGGTTTAGGGCAGCCAGGTGGCTTGCAGCCCGCCAAAGGGGAAGGGCTCAGGCTCTAACACCGCCGGTACAGCGGTCGGAGCAGATGCTTCTTCCTCACCATTCCCGGCCCCTTCGCTAGAATCGGCAATCTCTGCCATGGCCGTCTCTTCCCCCTCTGGCTCTAGGGGTTGTTGTGCCACAGGCAGCAGCCAGATGCGAGCACCCGCTTCGGCCTCTGGCCTCTGGCTAGCTAGGTCTAGAAGCAGCGATCGCCCGTCGGGGGCCACATTCATGTGAATGCGCTGCTGCTGGGGCAGACGCAGCAGGGGGGTGACCGCACTATCGGCCAGAGTGACCGCCAGCAACAGGGGCTGCTCTTCATAGGCATCAGTCGCCTGGAGGGTGCCGGGTTCAGGGTCGGACTGGCCCTCCACCAGCTCGCTGGCCAGCACGTAGAGCACCTGCCCCCCGGGGTCAAACTGGGCGTCGAGAATGGCCCCATTCACCCGCATAAGCTCCTCTTCGCGGCCCTGGTTGGTGACCAAAAACAGCGACTCTGTAAAGCGCTTCTCGGGGTCATCTTGGTTGAAGTTGACCATGGCGGCGGCCCCACCGTCGGCGGCCATGTCGAGCACCCGACCGTAGTTGGGCAAAAAGTCGAGAGGCTGACGGGGGCCTCTGGTGCTATCGCCCAGGTCGATAATGGCGGTGCCCTGACCCTGGAGCAGCAGCAGCGACTGGCTGTCGGGGGCGATCAAAAAGTCGCCGCCGGGCTCGGTTTCGATGGGTTGGGGTGCCTTGCCCTCCCGCAGTAGCCAGGGGCCAAAGTCGGCGGGGTTTTGCTGGCTGACCCGCTGCACAACGATGGTCTGCCCATCGGCAGAGAGGTCAAATTTGAGATTTTGGTAGTCGCGATCGTCGAGTAGCAGGGTGAGCTGCCCAGAGGCGGGGGCGGCGGGCTGAGGCAAGAGGCGCTGCCAGACCGGGGGGCGCTCGGCCATGAAGTCTTCGGGGGGGCGGGGGGTAAGCCCAGTGGTGACAGTGTAGATCTGCTGGTTTAGCAGGCTGCTCTCCTGGCTGGTATCGGTGGCGGAGAAGAGCACGCGATCGCCCAAAGGGTAGGGTTTAAAGGCCATCACCGCCAGGTTTTTGGGGGTGAGAATGGTGCGTTCTTGCCTGCCCAAATTAGCCATTACCAGACGATTGGCCTCATCTCCCGCCGTACCGATGTAGAAAAATGCTCGGGGCCGGGTCTCAAACTGGCTCTGAAAAGGCTCGAAGCGACTGGACCGACCGGTGCGGTCGGCGTAGCGATCGCGCGCCCCCGCCAGACTCACCGTAAACGACTCGCCGTAGGGCAGGGGGGCCGTCAGGGTGTAGGCCATGCGCCGCCCGGCCCAGCTCAGCTTGCCGGGCAGCGGCGGGTCGAGCTTGAGATTTGACTCCACGCTGGCCACATCCATCGGGCGACTGAAGGTGATCAAAAACGCCCGATCTTCAGCCCCCACTTGGCGCTCTTGCCAGGTAAAGTCGCGCACCCGCGCCGTGGCGTGATCGCCCGAAAGCATCAGCAGCCCGAGAGCGAGGGAGAGCCCTGCCATCACCACCAGGGCAAGGCGATCGAGGGGCTGGGTAAGACCCAGAGTACGAGTACGGCGGCGGGGGTGGCGACGGGCCATAGATCTAGTATTCGTAGGGGGTACGGGGTTCAGGAATTTCGGTCAGAGAGGCAGAACCGATGGTGAGCTGGCGCTTGCCGTCGAGGGTGGCGGTCTCTAGGGTGCCCTCAACCTCCAGCCAGGTGTCTGGGTCGGGGCGCGGAGTGCCCGCCGGTAGCACCACCGGCAAACCCACCGGGTAGGCGTCGGCGGCGCAGCAGGTGAGCACAAACCGCGAGATCATAAAATATTCCTCGGGCCAGCCGGGGATGTGGGCGACAAAGCCGCTGACCTTGGCGATCTGCCCTGCGTAGGCGTCGGGCTCGGGGTAGACGTTGAGGGTGCGCACCCAGTCCACAATGGTGCGATCGCTCGAATCGCCGCTAAGAGAAAAGCGCTGGGGCCGCGATCGCGTCTGACCCAGCACATCGGTAATGCCCCGCTGAAAGGCGGTCTCGCTGGCGAAGGGGCGCGGAGTGTAGATCAGGCCAAAGATGGCGATCGCGATCAGCAGGCCCACGCTTACCTGGCGAGGCATCAGTGCCATATGCTCTTGGCTGCGAATGGCCTGCCCTTGCCCCTGGCGATAGCTAAACCAAATCTGCACCACCCGAGCCAGACCCATGCCCAGCAGCAGCACCATAGCCAAGTGGGACAGCCACATGTAGTCGGGGTGTAGCAGCAGGTAGAGCTTCCCTGTCACCGTAAAGCGCAGCAGCATCACTCCCCACAGCAGCAGCATCGCGGCATCGGTGAGAGCCTGCCAAGGAATGGCACGGCGAGGTCGGCGAGAGATGGTAGGAGTGGAGGGAGTCATGGAAAGAGTGAGGCAATGGAGGGATGGGCTAGGGGTAAACGGCGACTTGCCCTTGGGGTCTACGGTTCACACCCGGATTTTTCTATGGGATTTTGGGCTACCCCATGTAGAGGTTCATCACCAACGTGAGCAGGAAGGTGAGTTGTGCCGCCAGCACAAATAAATAGATGATCGCTCGGCCCTTAAATACCGTCAGCAGCAGGCTGATGTTTTTCAGGTCGATCATGGGGCCAAAGACCAGAAAGGCCAGCAGCGACCCACTGGTGAAGGTAGAGGCAAATGACAGCGCAAAAAACGAATCTACCGTAGAGCAGATCGACACCACCCAGGCCAGGGCCATCATCGCCAAAATCGAGGTGATTGGCCCCTGGCCCAGGCTAAGGATAATATCGCGGGGGACAGCGACCTGGACAAAGGCGGCGATCGCACTGCCGATCACCAGTACGGCCCCTAGCTCTCGCAGCTCCAGCACCATATTGTCGACCATCATTCGCAGCCGGGCAGCCATCGGGGGTTGAGCAACAGCCACCTGGGCCATCACCTGGGCCGGTGGCGCATCGAGCTGCAGCACCTGCCCCCCCGACTGCATGAGAAACGTGCCCGACTTGAGCAGGGGAGAAACCTCAGGCTCAGGGAGAGACGCCGGGGAGGTGGGCGCAGGCTCCCCCATCATGCGAGTGAGGTTTTCCTGGAGAAAGGGGCGCACGTCTGCTTGGGCGCTGAAAATGAGGGCAATGGCGATCGCCACGATCAGCGTAAAGCCCACCCGCAAAAATACAATCTCCGGCTGGTCGCGAAAGGCAATCCACGTCGCCCAAAACACGATCGGGTTGACCGTCGGGGCCGCCAGCAAAAACCCGATCGCCACCGCCGTCGGTGCCCCCTTGGTCAGCAGCCGCCGCGCCACCGGAATGTTGCCACACTCACACACCGGAAACAGAAACCCAATTAGGCTCCCTGCCAAGGCCGCCAGCACCACATTCTTAGGAATGACGTTTAGCAGCTTTTGCTCATCGACAAACAGCAGCAGCACGCTGGAGAAAATTACCCCCAGCAGTAGAAAGGGCATCGCCTCCACCAGCAGGCTAAAAAATAGCGTAATGCCGTTATTGAGTTGAGTCATAGCATGGGCTGCGGTGCAGGAAACCCGACCTGATGCATAAACATCTATAGGTCGAAGCACATCTTAGCTGATCTCGATGGCCCTTGTCGGTGGGCGGGGATCGCTAACCCTCAGGCAACCCGCACTCTACCAGGCAGCTTGAAGCCTAAAAGCAACTTAAGCTTAGGGGATCTTTATAACTGGGCTGCTATGATTCGCAGCATATAACTTACTCCTTTCTACCCCCGGTCTAGGCCATGTTCTTTGACCCCATCTATATTCTGCTCGTTGCCATCCCCACCGGCATTCTGACCTTTTGGGCTCAGAGTAAAGTAAAAGGCACCTACCAAAAATACTCCCAGGTGCAGTCCACCATGGGCATGACTGGGGCTCAGGTAGCCCAGACCATTCTTTCCAAAAAGGGCGTTCAAGGCGTAAAAGTTGAACCGGTGGCTGGCGAGCTCACTGACCACTACGACCCTCGCGCTAAGGCGGTGCGCCTTTCCCAGGGTATTTATGGGTCTACCTCGCTATCAGCGGCGGCGGTGGCCGCCCACGAGTGTGGCCACGTGCTGCAAGACGTGGAAGACTACAAGTTTATGAATCTGCGGGCATCGCTGGTGCCCGTGGTTAACCTGGGTTCTAGCCTGGGGCCAATGCTGATTATGGCCGGTCTGATTTTCAACATTCTCAACCTGGCCTGGCTGGGGGTTTTATTCTTTGCCACGGTGCTGCTGTTTCATGTCGTGACCCTACCGGTGGAGTTCGATGCGTCTAGCCGTGCCCTCCGCCTGGTCGACGAGCTCGGCATTCTCCAGGGCGAAGAGCACAAAGGTGCAAAGGCCGTGCTCAGTGCGGCAGCCTGGACCTATGTGGCCACGGCATTTACCGCCCTACTCAACCTGCTCTACTACGTCATGCTGATCAATCGCCGTCGGTAGATGGGGCGATCAAGCTGGTGAGCTTAAGAAACAATGCTCTGGGAGACCTCAACTCCCAGGGCATTGTTTCTTAGAGACTTGCGTGGGAGTGGCCCACCGGGATGGTTTATCCTAGACCAAGCCCCAGTTTTGAATGGGTGTTTTCTTCTGCAGTCAGGTGCCCATGAAAGTTGCAATTACTGGAGCTACAGGGTTTGTTGGCAGTCGCCTGGTAGAGCGATTGCAGAGCGAGGGCCACAGCGTTGTGGTGCTGACCCGCAGCGTTGACCATGGTCGCCGGATGTTTCCTGCTGGGGCCTTTCCTCAGGTTGAGGTGGTGGGCTATAGCCCGCTAGAGTCGGGCGATTGGCAGAGCGGCGTACTCTCGGGCTGCGATGGGGTGGTGAATTTAGCGGGTGCGCCCATCTCCGAGCGCTGGAGCGACGAGCACAAGCAGGCCATCATGGACAGCCGCAAGATCGGCACTGAGAAATTGGTCGAGGCTTTGGCCAAGGCCGACCCCAAGCCCTCGGTGTGGGTCAATGCCTCGGCGATTGGCTACTACGGCACCAGCGAAACCGCTGCCTTTGACGAAACCAGCACCCCCATCGAAGATGACTTTCTCTCCCAGGTGTGTCAGGCCTGGGAAGGGGCAGCCCAGCCCGTGAAGGATTTTGGTACCCGACTGGTGATTTTGCGGTTTGGCATTGTGCTGGGCATGGGGGGCGCGGTGGCCAAAATGCTGACTCCCTTTCGTATGTTTGCCGGTGGCCCCATTGGCAGTGGTCGCCAGTGGTTTTCGTGGATTCACCGCGACGATCTGGTGAATTTGATTGTGCAGGCGCTGCAAAACCCGCAGATGGAAGGTGTCTACAACGCCACTGCCCCCAACCCGGTGAGAATGGATGAGTTTTGCAAGACTCTGGGCAAGGTGCTCAATCGCCCCAGCTGGCTGCCGGTGCCTGACTTTGTGCTAGAGACCATTTTGGGCGATGGCGCCCAGGTGGTGCTAGAAGGGCAGCAGGTGCTCCCTAAGCGGACTGAGGCCAGCGGCTTTAGCTACCAGTACACCCTGGTCAAAAACGCCCTTGACGAAATTGTGTAACCTGCATGGATATTGGTGAGCTGCGCCGCGACTATACCCAGCGGGGGCTAGACCTGCCCGATCTCAACCCCGACCCCTTTGCCCAGTTTGAGCTGTGGTTTAAGCAGGCCCAGGAGGCAGAGCTGCTGGAGCCCAATGCCCTCGTGCTCTCGACGGTGTCGCCCGAGGGCGCGCCCTACCAGCGCACGGTGCTACTCAAGTACTTCGATCGCGACGGGCTGGTCTTTTTTACCAACTACGGCAGCCGTAAGGCCCAGCACATGGCGGGCAATGCCCAGGTGTCGATGCTTTTCCCGTGGTACCCGCTGGAGCGGCAGGTGGCGATCGCCGGTACCGCTAGCAAAATCTCAGTTGCCGAGTCGCTGCGCTACTTTTCGTCGCGGCCTCGGGGCAGCCAGCTGGGGGCCTGGGTGTCACAGCAGAGCACGATTATTTCGTCGCGGCAGCTGCTCGAAATGCAGTTTGAGAAGATGAAGGAAAAGTTTCTCCATCAAGAGATACCTCTGCCCGACTTTTGGGGCGGCTATCGGGTTAAGCCCATCAGCTTTGAGTTTTGGCAGGGGCGATCGAGCCGCCTGCACGATCGCTTTTTGTACAGCCTGAAAGATGGGAATTGGGCGATCGCCCGGTTATCGCCCTAGCCCGGCCTGGGCGTCTAGACGTTGCCAAACCAATTCAAAGATCAGGGAAGTGCCGCTCTTGATCAGCGCTGGGGTGCGCAGGGTCAGGCCGTCGCCGCTGAAACTAAACTGACGTACCAGGGTCGTGCCCACCCGATTGGGGATCGAGGCGGTGATCAAGTGATGGTGGACTTGGTCACCGTGCAGGGTGTAGGTGCCAGCGTAGGCGCTAAAACTGACAAACGCCTGGGCCAGCTCTTCCACCGGTAACGAGTCTAGGCTAAAGGGCGAGGTAGGGTTGCCGCTGAGCCGGGCGCGATCGCGCCGCTCAAACATCACCATCATGTGCCCTGGCCCAGGGGCTGGGCCAGAGACCGGCGCACTATAGCTGAGATAGCCCACTGGGTCTGCACCATAGACTTCAGGGTCAACGGTGCCATCGCCATAGATAGCTCTGATGGCCGAGAGTCGCCAGTGGCCCACTAGAAGATTGGGGGGCTGGGGGAGAGGTGCCAAGGGTTAGTGGTCTAATCCTTGAGACTGCTGAAACTGACGTAGGGCGCGCTGGGTTTTTGGCCCGTCCACCCCGTCCACAGGGCCAGGATCGTAGCCGCGCTTGGTTAACTGCCGCTGCACCTGACGGGTACCTTCGGCCAGGCTTTCATCGAGCTCATAGATCAGCTCTAGGGTCTCGTCCCCTGGGTGGGCGTGGTCGGTTAGGTCGATTAGCTCACGCAGGCGCGCCTTGAGGTTTTCGTTGACCGAGGCATAGACGCGGCTATAGCTGCCCAGGCCAATGGCATGGTCAATGAAGTGATCTGCTTCGTTAATCCAAAAGTTAAGTCGCCCGTCCTGCTCCGCTAGAGCGAGCAAATCATCCATGCGCTGAGATTCGTTCTCGCTTAAGCTGGGTCGAGTGGCTAGGTGGCAGTATTCTTGCACAAGCTCAAGGCAGTCGGCCTCGGCGATGCCGGGCATTTGGTGCGCTAACAATTTACCCATGGTCTGACTCGCGTGGTTCGGTTCGGTATCAGGAGATTGTGCCTACCGCTCAGTCTGTAGTTTACCCGCTGCAGGCCGGGGCCGAGGAGAGGAGAAACCCCTACCTGGGCTAGTGCCCAGCCATTTTGTGGCCGATGTCGGCGATGTCGGCCTGTTCGACAGCGCTCTCGTAGACCAACTGGCCGTCGCTGATGACAAAAATGCGATCGCTCAAAGCCAGCAGCTCATCGAGGTCTTCACTCACCAACAGCACCGCTACCCCACGGTTGCGGGCATCGACGATGGCATTGTGAATTTGGTCAACCGCCGCAAAATCTAGCCCAAAGCAGGGGTTGGCGGCAATCAGCAGGTTGACATCGGGCGAAGATAGCTCTCGTGCCAGCACCGCCCGCTGCACATTGCCACCGGAGAGATTTTGAATCGGGGTTTCGGGCGCAGGGGTTTTCACCGAGAAGGCGGCAATTAGCTCCTGGGCCGCCGCGCGAATAGCACCCAGCATCAGCCACAGGCGTCCCCGTGCCTGGGGCGGACGGTCAAAGGTGCGCAGGGCCATGTTTTCGGCCACGCTCATACCCGGTACGCAGGCATTGCGCAGGGGTTCCTCGGGCAGGGCATAGACGCCGTGGCGCACCATTTCGGCCCGGGTGGCCCCGTAGGGTTCGTCATTGATTTTTACCTGGCCCTGGGCGGGCGATCGCTGCCCTGCCAGCACCTCGACTAGCTCCCGCTGACCGTTGCCCGACACCCCGGCAATGCCGACGATCTCGCCGCTGTGGACGGTCAGGTCAAGGGGGCCAAAGGCGATCAGGCCATTGTCTTTTAGCGCTGCCAGCCGGTGGGCTGAGAGCACCGCCCGAGGGGGGGCCTCTGACTGGGTTTTGTCTACGGCTTTGGTGACCCGCTCGGCCCCTAACATCATGCGGGCCATGTCGGCCACGGTGAGGTCGGCGACTGCCCCAGTGCCCGCCAGATGGCCCTTGCGCAGCACCGTCACCTCATCGGTAAAGGCCAGCACTTCGCGAAACTTGTGGGTGATCAGCAGTACGCTCAGGTGTCCGGCCTGCACTTCCTGACGCAGCAGCCCTAGCACCTCGTCGGCCTCGTCGGGGGTGAGCACCGAAGTGGGCTCATCGAGAATGAGAATGCGGCTTTGCAGGTAGAGCTGCTTGAGAATTTCGAGCTTTTGTTTTTGCCCCGCCGCCAGCTGGCTAATGGGCACATCGAGGTCAACCTGAAAAGGCGATCGCGCCATAAATCTGCCCAGGTCGGCGTACTCTTGCTTCCAGTTGATCACCTGGGTGTTGTCGTAGCGACTGAGCACCAGATTTTCGGCCACGGTCATGGCCGGTACCGAGGTGAAGTGCTGATACACCATGCCGATGCCGTAGTGGTGGGCATCTTTAGGGCTCTTGATCGGGTGCACCTGGTCATCGATCAAAATCTGCCCAGTGGTGGGGGTATAAAAGCCCATGATGCACTTCACCAGAGTACTTTTGCCCGCCCCGTTTTCTCCGAGCAGACCGTGAAAAGTACCGGGTTTAAGCGTCAGAGAGACATCGCTGAGCGCCACCAGACTGCCAAACCGTTTGGTCATGTTGACCACCTTCAGCTCTGGGGGTGCATCCAGGGTAATCAGGGCAGGAGCAGGCAGCGTGGTCATAGATATCAAGGGTGGATATCGACAGTCAGGTCATCATACTGCCACAGCCTCCTTTAGGGCTGTTAGCAAACGGTCATTTTCAGCCGGGCTGCGCACCGCTACCCGAAAGTAATCGTGGCCCAGCTCGGCAAAGCTCAGACAATCTCGAATTAGCACCCGATGCCTCCGCAGCAGGCGCTCTTGCAAAATCGGTGCCGGGAGCGCGGTTTTGACCAATAGGTAGTTGGCGGCTGCGGCCAGGGGGGCGAGGCCAGCCATCGCCTGCAACCCCTCGAACAGAGTTTTGCGGGCCGGGGGCAGCCACTGCCAGGTGCGGGCTTGAAAGGCGGTATCTTGGACGGCGGCGATCGCCGCTGCCGCCGCCAGGGTATTGACCGGCCAGGGGTCGCGCCAGCCCTGCCAGCGATGCAGGCGATCGGGGTGACCCAGAGCGTAACCAATGCGCAGCCCCGGCAGGGTATAAAACTTAGTCAGCGATCGCAGCACCACTAGGTTTGAATAGCGCTCAAGGTGGCCTATCAACGACTGCTGCCGGTCAGGAGGCAAAAAATCCATAAATGCCTCATCGACCACCACGAGAGCAAAGCGATCGAGCAGAGGCGCTAGGCTGTCTATCGAGAACAGTCGCCCCGTGGGGTTGTGAGGGTTATTGATCAGCAGGCCGGTCGCCTCGGGTACAGGCCAAACCCGAGCCGTCTCGGGGGGCTCTTGGTTCGCCAGAGTGACCAACGACAGCGGCCAGGGCCGTAGGGGAACCTGGAAAGCCTCAAGGGCGCGACCATAGTCGCTGAAGGCGGGCGTTAATAAATGACAACCTCCGGGGCCGGGGCTCTCAGCCATATCGCGGGCGGCCCAGGTGAGCAACTCAGCGGCTCCGTTGCCAGGCAGCACCCAGTCGGCATCGAGGTCGTGATAACTGCCTAGGGCGCGGCGCAGATCGCTGTACTGGGGGTCGGGGTAGTGGCTCAGCTGCCCCAGGGCAGCGGCCATAGCTTGGGTCACCGACTCCGGCGGCCCCAGCGGATTAATACTGGCAGAAAAGTCTAAAAGAGAAGTGGGGGAACAGCCGGCGATCGCAGCCGCCCAGGCTAAATTTCCCCCATGAACGGGTCGAACAGAAGGCGTGTGAGGGGAGGTAGAACTCAAGGGGCGGTTACTTGGCCACTTTTTCCTTGAACAATTTGCCCGCAGAAAAGGCAGGCACCTTAGTGGCTGGAATCACCATGGTATCGCCGGTTTTGGGGTTGCGCCCTTCGCGCTCTTTGCGCTCACGCCGCTCAAAGGAGCCAAACCCTACCAGGGTGACTTTTTCGCCCGCAGCTACGGCTTCAATGATGGCGTCGATGGTAGCAGAGATGACCAGATCAACTTCTTTCTTAGTCACGGGCTTGTCGCTAGCAGCGGAGGCCTTCTCAGCCACCGTATCGACGAGTTCGGCTTTGTTCATAACTGTCTCCTATGGGCAAAAAACACTGGAGTAGCAATCGCATTCTGGCAATCGGCCCAGAGGGTAGACACCACCCCGGTAGCCAGAATGGCTGAAACCCCTGTCAATCCAGAATTTCACTGCCCCATTTTAAGGGCAACCCCGAAAAAGTGGATCGCTAAAAGCTTTAATTTATGTGGATTTCGGGGTTTTTTAAGAAAGTTAACAGCAAAACACCCAGCATTCGCCTCTGGGCGGATCCTGGGTGTGGTCTAAAATCCCTGCTGAGTCAGAGTTGATCGATAGATTGGGGGACTTGAGCGCTTTAGGCGGCTTCGCCGCCCGTCCAGTTGATCCAGTCTTGGGGCTTGAGAAACACATCGTAGAGACGGGCTTCGGGGCTGTCGGGGGTGGGGGTGTAGCCGTACTCCCAGCGCACCAGGGGCGGCAGCGACATCAAAATGGACTCGGTGCGACCGTTGGTTTGTAGCCCAAAAATAGTGCCCCGGTCATAGACCAGGTTGAACTCGACGTAGCGCCCCCGGCGGTAGAGCTGAAACTGCCGCTGGTGGTCGCCGTACTCAGTATTGTGGCGGCGCTCGACGATGGGCACGTAGGCCGGCAAAAAGGCATTGCCGCAGTCGCGGGCGAAGTTAAACAGATCGTCCCACGAGCGCTGAGGCAGTTCGCCAATGCTCTGGCTGGTTTGGTCGGCGGCTTTGCCCTCGTCGGGGCCACGGTAGAGCAGGCCCTGGCCGTCTTGGTAGTCAAAGAAAATGCCGCCCACGCCTCGGGTCTCGCCCCGGTGCTTGAGGTAGAAGTACTCGTCACACCAGGGCTTAAATACTTTGTAATACTCAAGATGGTGGCGATCGCACGTCGTTTTCAACGTCTGGTGAAAGTGCACCACATCGTCATCAAAGGGGTAGTAGGGGGTGAGGTCAATGCCGCCGCCAAACCACCACACTGGCCCCGCCTCAAAGTAGCGATAGTTGAGGTGCACCGTGGGCACGTAGGGGTTGCGGGGGTGCAGCACCATAGAGGTACCGGTGGCATAGAACCGATGCCCCGCCGCCTCAGGGCGCTGCACTAAGATCGACGGCGGTAGGCGATCGCCCCACACCTCAGAAAAATTTACGCCGCCCTGCTCAAAGATGCGGCCCTGCTTGATCACGCGAGAACGACCGCCGCCGCCCTCGGGCCGATCCCAGGCGTCTTGCTGAAACTGGGCACCGCCGTCGAGGGCCTCTAGACGGTCACAAATGCTGTCTTGGAGCTGCTTCAGCATAGTGCTGACGCGATCGCGAGAGTCGGCCGGTGGCGCAGTGGTAACGGGCTTAGAAGCAGGGGTAGTGGTCATGGGCGTCGAGAAAACAATATGTTATGTCGGCAACAGTTTGAATATGCCACACTGTGGAATGGTCTTAGCGCAGAACTTAGGGATCCATTGGTTTGACCGCTGTTTGGTTTTACCTCTTTAGGGTCTATCGCAACCGGGTAAGTTCGCTATTGAATGAAGTTGTGCCAGTGGCAGCCGGGCTGGGCGGCAGACATCAGCCTCAACAGTACACAGCTTCCTCACGCTACCGTGAAACTACACCCCGCACCCGGCTCACCCTCCAGGTTGAGAGAAATGTTTAGAAACCCAACGCTCTGTAGCAAAAGCCCTTAGTTAAAGTCTCTTCCCTTAGCTGCCCTGGCTAATCGATGTCCGGCTCAATGTACCGCCATGATTGTTTTGACCACCTTCCCCAGCCGCCGTTGTCCCCAGGCTCTAGTCTGGAGACATAGCGGTAGAGTGCTTTGCCATGTTTAAAGCATGGTCATTCCCCCGCCCGTTTCTCACCCTGATGCATCTTATTCAGCACTGGGTGCAGGTGCAACGGCAGCTAGAAAAGTCTTACCTCATCGTCAGCAGCGCCTCTGTCGACGTGCTGTGGCAGACGATTATGAATTTGGCCGATGTCTCCTGGCATCCGCTGCTAACCAGCACCAATGCTCCCCAAGGGCTGAAGCCCAAGCCAGGGCTAATCTACCGCGCCTTTACCCGCCTTTGCCCCATTCCGGTCAATATATTTGTGGAGCGAGTGCAGCCCCACGAGCTGATTAGCGTGCGGGTACTGCCCATTCCTGGGCTCGAAGAGCAGGTGACTTACCACCTCAAGTCCACCCTCCGGGGAACCCAAATTTCCTACTCAGTTACCCTGCGGGGATGGCTGTCTCCCTTGGCTTGGTCGCTGCTGCGGCCCTACGCCGCCAAGGTTGCCTCGGCCCTGGCCGAAGCCGCCGAGCACGGCCCCTCCCCAGAGGGGGCAAACTCCCGCTTCCAGGCCTGGTAACCCAGTTTCGCCAAAGGTTGCTTGAGGCCACCATGATTCTGGGGGTGCCTGGCTACGCGTGGGTGGAGCCTTACCTCGGCGTTGTGCACCCCATCAAGCTCAGCTATCTAGAATGGTACTGACATCGGGCGAGACAGATCTCAGGGGTCATCCCACAGATGGGATGTGCATCTATGGCTGACCAGAGTTCAAAGTTTGAATGTTTTAGCTTTAGCCGTCGCCCTTAAGGCAGAACTGTCAATCTCCATAACTAAACGATCGCTTCACTGTTCTGTGAGGGAAATATAAAGAAAATTCAAGCAATTTGGGTTTGTCGTACCTTCACCAATTCTTGTCGTTCAAAATCCATCTAGATGTATGACCTAGCGGGTGAAGCTGATCGACTGGCGGCGGTTCAGCGCTATCACATTCTTGACACTCCCCCCGAAGCGGTATTTGACAGAATTACGGCGACGGCAGCGAGGGTGTTTGCGGTGCCTATAGCGCTGCTGACGGTGGTCGATCGCGATCGCATCTGGGTCAAGTCACGCTATGGCCTCAGCCTTGATCACCTCGATCGCGAGCCGGGGCTCTGTGCCAGTGCCATCGCCCAGCGGGGCCTCTACGTTATTCCGGATGCTCGCAGCGACCCGCGTGCCCAGGGCCACTCTCTGGTGTGCGGCGAGTTGGGGTTGAGATTTTATGCGGCAGCCTCCCTTACCACTGCCGATGGTTACGGTCTGGGGGCTCTGTGCATTATCGATCGCCAGCCCCGCCAGATTGCTCTTGAGCAGCTGCAAACCCTGGTTGACCTGGCTGCCGTGGTGATGGATCAGCTCGAACTGCGCCAGACTAACCGCCATCTCGTCAGCGCCGCCACCGTCCAGCAGCAGACGATGGTAGATCTCTACCATCGCGCGCCCTGGGGCTACCATTCCCTCGATGCCGATGGCCTCTTTCTAGACATCAACAACACTGAGCTAGGGTGGCTGGGCTACGATCGCGCTGCCGTAGTGGGCAAGCTGCGCTTTACTGATGTGCTCACTCCCTCTAGCCAGGCCACCTTTGCCACTCACTTTCCTCAATTTAAGCGCCAGGGACAGATGCAAGATCTCGAGTTTGAGCTGGTGCGGGCCGACGGCTCTACCCTGTGGGTGTCGATCAACGCTATGGCTGAGTACGACGACCAGGGCCAATACCTGTGCAGCCGGTCGACGGTGCACAACATTGGCGATCGCAAGCGCACCAAGACTGCCCTGCAGCAGATCAACCAATCCCTCGAAGCCCAGGTGAGCGATCGCACGGCCCAACTAGCCCGGCGCAACGCCCAACTCGAAGCCAGCAACCACGCCCTACACCTGAGCAACCAGCGCTTTCGCAACGCCTTTGACTACGCCGGCATTGGCATGGCCCTGGTCAGCCTAGAGGGAAGGTTTATGCAGGTCAACCAGTCACTCTGCGAGATCACCGGCTACAACGATGGCGAACTGATCGCCGCCAATTTTCAGTCGATTACCCACCCTGAGGATCTGGAGGCTGACTTAGACCTAGTGGCACAGCTGCTCAGCGGCACCATTGGCCACTACCACCTCGAAAAGCGCTACCGTCACCGCCAGGGCCATTGGATCTGGGCTAGGCTTAGCGTCTCGCTGGTGCGCGATGCCCAGTTCCAGCCCCTATATTTTGTCGCCCAGATCCAGGACATTGACGATCAAAAGCAGGCAGAAACGGCCCTGCGCCAGAGCCAGGCCATGCTGCTAGAGGCCCAGACTATCGCCCACATGGGCAGCTGGGACTACGACGTGGTTAACCAAAAGGTTACCTGGTCAGCCGAGAAGTTTCGTATTTTGGGCCGCGACCCTACCCAGGGAGAGCCCGACTTTGACGAGCTGTTGCGCCGCTACCATCCCGACGATGGCGACCAAATGCGCCAGGCTGTCGCCGAGGCCCTAGCCCTGGGCAAGCCCTACCGCCTGCATCTGCGCTGCACCCGCGAGGATGGATCGATTCGCCACGTTGAAGAGCAGGGCCAGGTCGAGCGCAATGCCGCAGGAGAGATCGTGCGCCTGTATGGCATCGTCCAAGACATTACCGATCGGGTGCAGGCCGAGCAAGACTTAAAAGAGGTCAGCACGGCTCTGGCCCTGGCGGTGGAGGGCATCTCTCGCCTAGACAATGCCGGGCGCTATACCCAGGTCAACCAGGCCTACGCAGCGATGACAGGCTATGCTCCCGACGAGCTGCTGGGCCAGCTCTGGCAGGTCACTGTGCACCCCGACGACCGCGATCGCCTCTGCACCGCCTACGAGACGATGCTCGTCCAGGGCAAGGTCAAGGTTGACTCCCGGGGGGTCAGAAAAGATGGCTCTACCTTTCACAATCAGCTGATGATGGTGGTCGCCCGCGACGACTGGGGCCAGCGCCAGGGCCACTACTGCTTTATGAAAGACATCAGTGAGCGCGTGCAGCTCGAAGCCGATCGCAGGCAAGCTGAGATCGCCCTGCAGGAGAGTGAAGAGCGCTACCGGCTGATGGTCTCAGCGCTGTCGGAGGGGCTGGCCATCGTCCAGAGCGATGGCACCCTGCTGACCTGTAACGAGAGCGCTGCCCGCCTGCTCGGTCTGCCCAGCGCCAGCCTGCTGGGGCGATCGCTGGCCGAGCTGGAGGGGCAGATCATTGGCGACGACGGTGCGGTGTGCCCGGTTGATGACCTGCCGCCGCTGGTCACCCTGCGCACGGGGCAGGCCCAAGCCAACCGAGTGCTAGGGCTTGTCAAGCCGAGGCACATCACCTGGGTCTCGGTCAACACCCAGCCCCTGCGGCACCCCGGCGAAACCCAGCCCTACGCTGTGGTGGTATCGTTTGCCGACATTACTGACCTGCGGCGATCGGAGGTGGCAGCCCTGAGGCGGCAGGCTGAGCAAGAGCGGCTGCTCAGCGACATTGCCCAGCGCATTCGCCAGACCCTCGATCTCGACGCCATTCTCAACACCACCGTGATCGAGGTACAGCAGTTTTTGCGCACTGATCGGGTCATGGTCTGCCGCATCGATGAGGGCAACCAGGGCACCATTATCGCCGAGGCCACCACCGTGGAACCCTCACTGCTGGGGCAGCAGGTACAAGCCACGCTCTCACCTGACTGGCGAGCCGGCCGAGTAAATGCTGCCCTGACGGCGGTGGCCGATCTAGATATTGAGGTCGCAAGCCAGTCTCCCATCGATCGACTCACCCAGGCGCGGGGCAAGGTGGTGGTGCCGATTGTGCAGCACAGCCGTCTGTGGGGCCTGCTGTTGGCCAGCCACAGCGAGCCCCGCCCCTGGCTGGCCTCAGAGCTAGAGGTGCTGCAGCGGCTGGTGACCCAGATTGCGATCGCCATTCAGCAGTCGCAGCTATACCAACGCCTGCAGGGCATGAATCACCAGCTCGAACACCTCGCCACCCACGACGGCCTCACCCAGGTGGCCAACCGCCGCAGCTTTGACACCTATTTGCAGCAGGAGTGGGCTCGGCTGGGGCGCGACCAGGATCCTCTAAGTCTCATTCTTTGCGACATTGACCATTTCAAGCTCTACAACGACACCTACGGCCACCCCGCCGGAGATGTTTGCCTACAGCAGGTGGCCCAGGTGCTAGAGCAGGCGGTCAAACGCCCTGCCGACCTGGTGGCCCGCTACGGCGGTGAAGAGTTTGCCATTGTGCTGCCCAACACCGACGCTGCTGGTATGGTCACCATTGCCCACGACATTCAGCAGATGCTGGCTGAGCAAGCCATCTTTCACGGGGCTTCGCCCCTGGGGCGATACATTACTCTGAGCCTGGGTCTGGCCAGCACTCTACCCACCCCAGGGCGATCGCCCCAGACCTTGATCGACGCCGCCGATGCCGCCCTCTACACCGCTAAAAATCAGGGCCGCGATCGCTACTGCCTGGCCCCAGAGAATGAGAGTGAACCGCAAGTTTGAATTCAGAGCGTTTACAATGCCGGAAAGTTAGGGTCTTGATCAGGATTTACCCGTGCCCAATCCAGCCATCAAGCGCAGCCCCCACCGTCATGAAAGGCAGTGGTTTAGTCTGCTGTTTCGCCTCCAGGGGTCGGTGATACCGGCCATTATTCCAAGAACGCTGCTGTGCTGCGTCTTTTCGGTGGCGGTGCTGTTGCTGTACATCCAGGGGTGGCCGGTGTCGTCGCCAGCCCTGGGGTCGCTGGTGCCCAGCCTGGTGCTGGGTCTGCTGCTGGTGTTTCGCACCAACACTTCCTACGAACGATTTTGGGAAGGGCGCAAGCTGTGGGGCAACGTCGTCAATCTGACCCGCAATCTGGCCCGACAGATGTGGGTGGCGATCGAAACGCCTCAGCCCGGTGACCTCGACGCCAAGGCCGCAGCGGTGCGGCTATTGCCTGCCTATGCGATCGCCATGAAGCACCACCTCCGCGGCGAACCGCCCAGCGCTGAATTGGCCGAGTTGATCAGCCCCGAGCGCTTTGCCAAGCTCCAGGGCATGAACAATCTGCCCTTAGAAATTGGCTTTTGGGTGGCCGACTACCTGCAAACCCAGCAGTGTCGAGGCACACTTAACCCCTACCAGCTCACCTACTGTCTCGAAACCCTCGATGACCTAGTCGATGCCCTAGGCGGTTGCGAACGCATTCTCAAAACCCCAATACCGCTGGCCTACAACATTCACCTCAAGCAGCTGCTGCTGCTCTACTGCCTAGCGCTGCCCTTTCAAATGGTGGAGTCGGTGGGCTGGGGCACACCCTTGCTAGTGGGGCTGATCAGCTTTGCGGTGTTTGGCATTGAGGAAATTGGCATCGAGATTGAGAACCCCTTCGGCCACGACTCTAACGACCTGCCCCTCGACACCATCTGTCGCACCATGCGGCAAAATACCGAAGATTTGATCTCGCTGGTGCCGGGCTTGGGGCGATCGCCCCAGGCGTTCTCCGCCACCCCGAGATGAGACAGCGCAGTCTACAACCTGCCCCTGGCGTAGAGCAGCCCGTAGACAAAGTGGTGTAGATCGGCTGATTTTAGCAGTCGCGATTTTCGAGGGAGCCGTCGGGCATGGTGGTATTGCAGAGGCGCACCATGCTGCGGTTGGTGCCGCGCAGGTTGGCCCCTTTGAGGTTGGCCCCCTCCAGATTGGCATTGCCGAGAATGACGCTGAGCATGACCGCACCGCTGAGGTCGGCGTTGGAGAGGTCGGCGTGATCTAGGTTGGCCTGGGTCATTTCGACATTTATGAGTTTGGCCCCCGAGAGGTTGGCCCCCGGCAGGTTAGCCCCATTCATCTGGGCACCCTCTAGGTTGGCCCCGGCCAAATTGGCGTCTTCCATGTCGCTGAGCATGAGGTTGGTGGCGCTGAGGTCAGCCCCTGAGAGATTGGCCCCGGTGAGCACGGCAATTTTGAGGTTGGCACCGTGCAGGTCACTGTTGCTGAGATCGGCATCGTTGAGAATGCACACCTGGCACTTTTTGGTGTCGAGTAGCTTTTGCACATCGTCGGGAATGGCAGCTTCGGCGGGGGCGAGGCCGATGCTCCAAAACATGAGGGCGATCGCCAGCAGGGCCAGTAGGCGTTTCATAGTCTGTAAAAATCCTGTCTTGAGAAGTTAGGTCTCAGTCATTCTCCCACTCAATGGGGTGGTGGGGTAAGGGGGTGCAGCGGATGCCCGGACAAGGGAACGGGGAGTGGAGCGAGGGGGCTACGGATAGCCCAGCCAGAAGTTGGCCGGGTGAGGGTGGCGGCGGCAGGGAGGCCAGTAGCACAACCGCTCTGCGGATAGGTCGGGGGCAGGCAGCGGCAGGTCTTGGGCCAGACAGAGGTGAGCGATCGCCTCTCTAAACTCCCTGTCGTGGCCAGTGGTCTGGGTCACGGCGTGGGCCAGCTCGTGAGCCACTAGCCTGGGCCAGTGCTCGGGCACAATACGGCCAGGGTCAACCATCAGGGTGATGGGGACGCTGTGGTGGTTACAGAAACCATCTACACCAGCAGCGGGGGCGATGGGCACAGCAAAAATCTGCACCCTGGGCCGCTGCTCCAGGGCAAAGCAGTCGAGCAGATCTAGCAGCATGGCGTCAAGCTGCCGATTGATGTGGTGAAGGTGCAACCCCAGCCAGGTCAGCGCCACCCCCGGCGGATCGGCCACGTGGGCCAGGCTAACCCAGGCGGGCTGCACCGCCAGGTCTCGCACCATACTCAGGTATTGGCTGCCCCACACCTCCGCTGCAATCTGGGGTGTAGAGGGCTGACGCCAGCGATCGGCGGGGTTGAGCCCGGTGGGGCTAGCGATCGGGGCAGGAGATGGGCGATCGCAATCCATAGGCGAGAGGGTAAAAGCGGCGGAGTGGGCAGGCCGGTTTGAAATCTGAATGACCCAAATTTTCCCACAGGTTCTGGGCGATCGGTCAGTGACGAACAATCCAGAGCGCTGATTTTCGCTACGGTCAATAGGTATACTCCGCCGTATATGCGCTGATGGCTCAACGGGTAGATTGTCTCAAAAGCATATTTTTTTCCTCAGTCAACGGGTGGAAGTTATATATTTAATAAAGAACCCTAGGTAAAACAAAGAACTTATCGCCCAGATTCATGGTTGCCACCCCTAGTCTTAGCTCTACCAGTCAGCTTCCCCGCACGGGGGAAGCCGAAACGCTGAGAAAAATCTTTACGGCAATCGATGCAGCTAGCTGCCCCCACACCTACAACTTTCACATGCACACCGCTTGCTCCGACGGCAAGCTCGCCCCCGCCGCTCTTATGGATCAGGTGGTAGACATTGGTCTACAGGCCTTTGCGATCACCGACCATCACACCCTTAGAGGCTACCATCAGGCCAAGGCCTGGCTCGAAGACTGGCAGTGGCGCAACCCCACATCCCTGCGCAGTCGCCGCCGTGGAGCGGTACCTCGGTTGTTTACCGGAGTAGAAATTACCGCCCTATTGGCCGAGACCGAGGTGCACATTTTGGGTTACGGGTTTGCGCCCCAGCACAGTGCGATCGAGTCTTACCTGCGCGGCTATGCCCCCAGAGGTGAAGACAAAAAGGCCGGAGCCGTTATTCAAGCCATTCAGGTGGCGGGGGGCATTGCGGTGCTGGCACACCCGGCTCGTTACCGAGTATCGGCCCAGGGTCTAGTGCCCATTGCCGCTGCCCTGGGCATCGACGGGGTCGAAGCTTACTACGCTTATGCCAACCCCGAAGACTGGTCTCCTTGCCCTCGCCACACGCCGGTCGTAGAGCAGCTAGCCCAAGACTACGGCCTGCTCACCACCTGCGGCACCGACACCCACGGGTCTAGTCTGTTGCGGCGGCTATAGCATGGTCGCCTACGCCACCATCAAGCAGGTGCTTGAGGTCACCCTAAAGCAGCAGGAAGTCCAGTACGGTCTGATCGATAGTGCTCTGCACACTCGCTCCTGGCTGCACCCTCAGCCCACCGAGCGGGTCTGTCTCTTTTTTCATGGGTTTACCGCTGGCCCCTACCAGATGGAGCCCATTGGCCAGCACTTTTACCGGGCTGGCTACAACGTCGTTGCCCCTCTGATGCCTGGCCATGGCCGCGCTGGACAGTGGGCTAAAGACAACCCACCACCGCTACCTACTGACGTCGAGGTATACCAAAAATTTGGCCTCCAGTGGTTAAATCTAGCTACCCTACTCGGCAAGCAGGTGGTAGTCGGTGGGCTGTCTGGCGGGGGTACCTTGGCGGGGTGGCTGGCCCTAGAGCGATCGTCCCAGGTGCATCGGGCAATTTTGTGTGCCCCCTACCTCAGTGCCAGCAGCAAAGTCATTGATCTGTTTGTCAAAAAAGTTGATACCTACTTTGCCTGGGCCACCCCGACTCCAGACCTGGCCTTAAAGTCTCCTGTGATGCTGGGGTATCCAGGGTTTTCTACCCCGGCTCTGCGGGCGGTGCTCGAGTTGGGTCAGTTTTGTCAGCAGCGGGTCAAAAACATCCCCTCTGCCCCCACGTTTATCATTTCTAGCGAGAGCGACAGGGCCGTCAGCAACTTCGATCACCAGCATTTCTTTGAGGCTGCTCTCCAGCACCAGCCTATGAGCTGGCATACCCTGTTTAATCGGGTGCTCGACATTCCCCATACGATGATGACAGCGCAAGAGGGCAACCGCTACCAGCATCTGCTCAACGTGATGATTCAGGCCTTTGTGGAGAGCAACCTGACCTGGGCTGAGATAGAAGAAATTGCCTATCGCATGACTAAAAACCGCACCTTTAATGCAGTGGTGGCAGAGCTAGGTTGGCAGGCCAAGGTCTCGAAAGACATGCCCGCTATGATGACTATGGTCAACAAATGGGCGATCGCTGTGAAGCGTGAGCTAAACGCAGATAGACCTGGTAATCGACCGAGACCGCCGCGCGATCGCTAAAAAAGCCTTAGTTTGGGAGAATGCCGTCTCCGCCTTTGGCGGGGTGGGTCAAAATGACTATATTAAAGTATCGGCTAAATCCGGCGAACCGCCGCCGCTAGCCTCAACTGACCCTCCCCTTCCAAGAGTAGCAAGCTTGCTTGAGCAGAAAATTTTCTTATCCCGAACTCAGATTAAAAAAAGCCCTGCCAGCGCTAAGGCGGGCAGGGATCGTGTCATGTCTGGTCGAAAGATTGTGGCCAAAGAACGAAACTGAAGTTTGCCAAGGCTATAGCCCAGAGCCAAAACCTTTGCTCATTTCCAGGCCAAAGGTGGCTAGGGATTTAGGAGTCCAGGTATCGTCCACAGTGCTTGGCGGGGTGGCGTCAGCGCCAAAAACATTGGCCAGCCACAGACCAAACTTGGTCAGCTGAGTCGTAGTCCAAGCTTTGAATACTGCCATAACTGTGCCTCTAGGAGCAGGAGTTCAATCAGAACGTGGCCTCTTGCCACTCCTAGACAGTAGAAAATCGCATCGCAGACTACAAAAAGTAGCTTGCATCTCACTATGAGTAGATTTGATACAAGAGTGCCCATCGCCACGATTATTGCGAAATAACACAGAATTGTTGCGACCTAAAAAGTCGGGATAAAATGTGATTGTATATACAGAAAAGAATTCGTTCATCCTGTTCCTCTTCAGAATTGCTCGCGTAGCCGACAGGACGGAAGTAGAGATGACCTCTCGAAGGAACGCTAACTACCCTTTTTGCCTTGGGAGGCTCGTTAACTATGAACACTGCTCTGATTGCTGGACTGGAAATTATCGCCGTGGTCACCGTGATGACGGTGGTGGTGTGCCCTATGTTGCTCTGGGTGCTGCCCGATCGCAGCCATCCGGTTGTGTAGCCTAAAAATTATCGCGAATACCACAGCCCTACCTAGAGCCAACCCCACTTTTGGAGTTGGCTCTGTTGCTGTTAGGCCGCATCGCAGCTGAAATTTGAGCTAGGTTAAACCACAGTGGGATCTGGGGCTATGATAAGTGCACATGATCTAGTGCTTCTGGAGTACCTAGCGCTTTTTGTATGGTGACTGAGTCTGCACTTTCTAGGGCTAATCACGCTGGGGCAACAAGTGGCTCTACCGCGACCCTACCTCGCCAGCGGTGGCAGGTGGCGTCGGCCAATGCGCCTCTAGCGGCCACGTTGGCCCAGGCGACAGGGCTGTCGCCGCTGCTGACCCAGGTATTGATCAATCGGGGTATTGCGACTCCGGCTGAGGCCGCAGACTTTCTTGACCCTGAGCGGCAGCAGCTGCCCTCGCCCCTAGCCGAATTTCCCGATCTGGCCGCCAGTCTAGAGCTGTTGGTAACGGCGATCGACACCCAGCAGGCGATCGCTATCTGCGGCGACTACGACGCCGACGGCATGACCAGCACGGCGCTCTTGCTGCGAGCCCTGCGAGCCCTCGGGGCCCAGGTGAGCTATACCATTCCCAGCCGCATGGCCGAGGGCTACGGCATCAACAACCGCATTGTCGAAGACTGCTATGCCGAAGGGGTGAGCCTAATTCTCACGGTAGACAACGGCATTGCGGCGGTGGCCCCAATCGCCCGAGCACGAGAGCTGGGCTTAGCGGTGATCGTCACTGACCACCACGACATTCCGCCCCAGATTCCCCCAGCCAACGCGATTTTGAACCCCAAGCTGCTGCCTGAGACCTCACCCTACCGGGGGGTGGCGGGGGTGGGGGTGGCCTACATTCTGGCGGTGTGCCTGGCCCAGACCCTGGGGCGCACCCAAGATCTAACTGGGCCACTGCTGGAGCTGTTTACCCTGGGTACCATTGCTGACCTGGCCCCGCTGACGGGGGTCAACCGACGCTGGGTGAGGCGGGGGTTGGGGCTGCTGCCCCGGTCGCGCCTCTTTGGCATTCAGGCTCTGATCCAGGTGGCGGGGCTGGCCGATCAGAACAAACCGCTCAAGCCCGAGCACATTGGCTTTCGGCTGGGGCCGCGCATTAACGCCGTGGGCCGCATCAGCGATCCCCAGATTGTGATCGATCTGCTGACCACCGATGACGTTGGGGTGGCCCTAGAGCGAGCTATGCAGTGTGAGCAGATCAACGGCACCCGCCAAGATCTCTGCCAGACCATTGAGCAGGAGGCGATCGCCTGGTGTGAGCAGCAGCGCGCCCTGGGCACGGTAGATTTGGAGCGCGATCGCGTCCTGGTGGTTGTCCAGCCTGGCTGGCACCATGGCGTCATTGGCATTGTGGCCTCGCGGTTAGTGGAGCGCTACGGTGTGCCTGTCTTTATCGGCACCTACGAAGATGACGGCGACGGCGGTCACAAGGTCATTCGCGGCTCGGCCCGAGGCATTCCTGAGTTTGACGTGTTTGAAGCGCTGCAAGCCTGCCACGACCTGATGACAAAATTTGGCGGTCACCGGGCGGCGGGGGGCTTTTCGTTTTTGGCCAATCGGCTGCGCCAGGTGATGGCGCGGCTGTCTCACTACGCCTGTGAGACCCTCTCGGTCGATCTGCTCAGGCCCCTGGTCAAAATCGATGGCCAGGCCAGCTTGGTCGATATCAGCCAGGCCCTGTTTGACCAGATTGACCACCTGCACCCCTGCGGCATTGAGAACCCCGACCCGGTCTTTTGGACACCCAACCTGCGGGTGGTTGAGCAGCAGACTGTGGGTCGCAACCGCGACCACCTCAAGCTGGTGCTGGCAGAAGACGGTAGCAGTGACACAATCAAGGCGATCGCCTGGCGCTGGGGCGAATATTACCCCCTGCCCGATCGCCTCGATGTGGCCTACAAACTCAAGCAAAATGAGTGGCAGGGCACTACCACCGTCGAGCTAGAGCTGGTGGGGGTGAGACCTGTGGAGTCCAGCGCTGCCGGGCAATCGAGATCTGTAAAAGCTACCGCCAAAGGTCGTGCTGCCGACTCCCTGCCGCCTGCGCGATCGGGGCCATCGTTGCCAAACCTGATCTCAGTCTCGGCATCACCAGTGATGGTACCGGCATCACTGGCACCGGCACCAATGCCAATTACCCCTGTCCGCGTTGCCGAGACTGAGAGCGTTACTGGTAGTGAGGCGACTACCCCATTACCGCAGGTTGCCCCTACCCCGGCACCCAATCTATCCTCAGCGACTACCTCTGACTCTGCTGCCGACTTCACCTACAGCAACCGGCGCTACTCTGCGGCCACGCTGACCCTCTCCGGTACCACCACCCTGACTATTAGCAATCCTGAGAACCAGCGACTGGTGGTGAATCGGGGTGAGCAGCAGGGGTGGCTCTACCTACCTGGTGAAGCGGCCAAACCGGTTGATTTGAGCGAACCTCACTACGGCAATCTGGTGCGAGCCGGTGCCACAGCCATTGAGCTTCAGCAGATGGCCCAGCGGCTGGCGACAGCAGAAGCCGAGGTGGCTGCCCAAAAGACACTGCTAGCCGAGCAAGAGACTCTGATTACAACCCTGCGGGCCGAAAATGCCGACTTGCTGGCCCATAGAACCTGGGGTCCCGCGCCCCAGACCGTTCCCCTATCCACCGCTGATTCCGCCACTTCTGTCCCATCTCTAGGGGCAAAGACCCCGGTAGCGATCGCTCCTCTAGATTCGCAGATATCCCCAGGGGCAAAGGCATCGGCTGTAGTCTCCGTGGCGCAGGGTTCTCCCGCCGCAGGGGCTACCCAAACGCAGCCCCCGCCCGTGGCGTCGGCAGCTCCAGCACTTCAGTCCACCCCTGCGCCGACTCCAACAGTCCCGCCTTCCAAGGCCGATCTTGACCAGGCCAAGCAGCAGGTGCGTCAGGCCATTACCGACCAGGCGTGGTTTTGCCTCAGCTCCGCCAGCCAGACCGATCTGGGTTTGGCCAGCGCCTATCTAACCAACGCCCCTGCCCCCGCTACTGCCGTGGCCAAGCTAACCGCCACCCTAGAGCGGGAGCTATTGCAGCCACTACTCACAGACTTTGCCGACTACGGCGATCAAACCGGCGATCGCGACCTGATCGTCCTGGCCCAAGCGCTGACCCAGGCGTCGAGTCTGGCGGTGCTGCCACCGCTACTCAGCGAAACCTGGAAAATCCTCTCTCCGCGATCCCTAAGCGCGGCCAAAAAAGCCACCAAAGGCCTGCTGTGCAACACCAGCGCTGAGGCCGGTGCCGCGCCCTTTCCCATCGACGACACCCACCGGGTCATGCTCGATGAGTTTCTTCAGGGGTGGGATCATCCCATTGCCCGCTGGCTAGTGGCATCCGGTGAAACCGCCGCGTCGGAGCTGGCCCAGGTAGCGCAGATCCACGATCGAGCGCTGGAGGTAGGCGACGCCCTACCCCTCTGGCAGGGGCAGATGGTGCAGCAATTGGTGCTCGGTCAGCGCCAGAAACGCGGTATTCTCAAAAAAGTATTTGGCTAGGGTGGCGATCGCGTAATATCTCATCCCTTTACGTATTTGCCGAGGCAACGGGCAAACCCGTTAAGATGACATAGCCCAGCCCTGTTTTACCATTAACTATCTTGTCTTTTCTTGGTACGCCCCAGCCCCCGCAACATTCTGACCCCCAGCTTGAGCCCCTGACGCGGGTACAGTTGCTGGTGGCCATGGGGGTAACGGCGGTAGTGCTGCTGCTAATCGCCAAAGCCTGGCTACACTTCGACCCGGCAGGGCTCTTACCCCTGCGACTATCGTGGGTTGATGGGCTGTTAGGCTTGGGCTTGGGCTTGGCCATTACCCTGGCCAGCGGAGTGGTCTATCGTCTTTGGCCCGCCTACCAAAAGAGTGCCGACGCCTACCTGGCAATGGTGCTACAGCCCCTGCATTGGCCCGACTTGATCTGGCTCGGTCTCTTGCCTGGCCTGAGTGAAGAACTGCTGTTTCGTGGCGTCATGCTGCCTGCTATTGGCATGAACAGTCTCGGTATTGTGGTGTCGGCAGCAAGTTTTGGCGTGCTGCATCTCAGCAACCTCCAGCAGTGGACCTACGTAGTTTGGGCGACGGCTATTGGTCTGGTGCTGGCGATCGCAGCAGTATTGACCGGCAACCTGCTGGTGCCTATCGTCGCCCATACGGTAACAAACCTAGTCTCCAGTGCTCTGTGGAAACTGCGCCAAGAACGCTCAGAACAACAACTGAATGACGAAAATTGAAGAGCAGATAGAAAAACACCGGATAGCTGAAGCCCTAGACTTTGGTACCTATAGCCATCACCAGAACTGTTAATACCAATTGTCCATGCCGCTGGCGCGGCACCCCCAGGGATAAAAATCTATTTTTAGAGCAAATCCGAGTCACATAACCCCGATTCCCAAGAGGCCGATTCAGCAGGGTAAACGGTTGTTTGCCCTGCTGAATCGGGGGTAGCCAAGGACGATTAGTATAAAACCTGCCCTGCCCCCTAACGTGATGGGGCTTATGCCAGGGTGCCTATGTCTTGCGAAGAGCAGGAGTTAGGCACCCTGGCATCATAACCCTCTCTTCTCTATGAGTAACAGCTTCTGCTCCCCATCTTCGGACGGGCGAATGCCTTAGAGTCTCTGGCTTGGCGATGCCCACGCATTGACGGTCTGGTCCTGGGAGAATCTAGGAACCTGTGATGGGGATTCGGCACAACACCAAATCCTGCTTGCCTGCTCCCGATTCAGCAGGACAAACGGCAGTTCGCCCCTACAGGTTTGCCGTTTGGGAACCGGGGGTATGGAATTCGGATGCGACATAAGGCAACGACCCAGCATAAAAATCTCTACTCGGCCCAGGCAACCACAAGAGCCAGTGAACTTGCTTCATCTTTGTGTTCAACTTTAATAAACTCTCGGTATAAACAACTATGGGACACCAGCCGATAATCTAAGATTCCACTAGGTTTGGATTTTAGAGAGGCGTTACCGGGGGTACCTTGTGCCATCTATGCCTACATCATCGAAAGCCCTTTTTGTTGGCCAAACAGCTGATGAAGCATCAGACTGCATTTAAACCAAGTCAAATTTAAATATTCTTAGCACGTCATTACCCCATGTTAGTGCACTCAAAATTCATGACTCTCCGTTAGCCCTACTGCCTGCATCGCACTAAGTCTTTGGTAAAAACATGGAGCATCAGTCTACTCAGCTTCCCTCTGCAGAAGAGCTAGCTCAAACCTCTCATCAGCTAGAAACATTGTCTCCAACAGACTCACTTCCATCGCAGGGAGTGTCGTCGCAGGAAGTCAAAGACCTTTACCAAAAATTTCGTAGAGCTACCCTAGAGTCTACAGCCCGAGAACTGCGTAAGCAGCAGTATGAGCGGCTTCAGAGTCAGGTCAAGATCCTCGACATACCCATTGACAATATTTCAGTACAAGATTTCTTGGCCCGGCTTAAGCAGGGGGTAGTTTTCACCCCAAATGTCGATCATCTGATGAAACTTCAACAAGATCAAGATTTTGTTGAAGCTTACAGCAAAGCCGACTTTCGAGTTTGCGATAGTCATGTACTAATGTTCGCCGCCAAATTCCTGGGCACTCCAATTAAAGCTAAAATATCAGGCTCAGATCTATTCCCCATGTTTTGTGAGTATCATCGTCATAACGACGCGATCAAAATTTTTCTCATGGGGGGTGCAGAAGGGGTTGCCGCGAGGGCAATGGAGCGTATCAACGCACGCATTGGGCGTAAGATTATTGTGACAGCCCACTCTCCTTCTTTTGGTTTTGAAAAAGATGAAGCTGAGTGCGAACGAATTTTAGAGATGGTTCGTCAGTCTCCCGCCAATGTTTTAGTTGTTGGTGTTGGAGCACCGAAGCAAGAAAAGTGGATTGCAAAATATCGAGATCAGCTGCCCTCGATCGATATTTTTCTGGCTGTGGGTGCCGCGATTGATTTTGAGGCTGGCAACAAGCCCCGAGCGCCAGAGTTGCTCAGCAAGCTAGGGCTAGAATGGCTCTATCGTCTGAGTACAGAGCCCAATCGTCTATGGAAACGCTATCTACTAGATGACTTTCCTTTTCTATTGCTGCTGGTCAAGCAACGCTTTGCTCGTCGCTAGTGAATCGACAAAGCTGAAGCTTTGGGATCGATAGACTACTAGTTGTTATATCCTAATCATTCTGAAATGAAAGCCATAAGATTTCCCTTGGTCGGCACAATCTTATGGCTTTTGAAATAAGCAAGTAGACGAGCTTAACTACTTGCGAAGTGTATTGCAGCAGTCTGAATTGATTCATGAAAGCAGGATAAACATCTTGCCCAGGCAGGCAAGATGTTTATCCTACATGTTTTCACGATTCACACCAGATTGCTGTAGCACCAGCGTGGCAAAAAACTATGGCTTGGTAGCGTTACCTTTACTCTTAACACAGTCCTTTATCGAGGAAAAGATAAGCTCTTCCTTTTGTGCCAGCTTCTCTCTGACTCGACGCTTGTAGTCATGGATAAACCTGATTCGCGTAGAGAGTGAGCGCCAATTGAAGAAAGGCGGACAACTTCGCCTCGAAACTGAGACTCGCTACTTATGTCGCTTTTAGAATCATCCTTTGCTCAGCGCATTCGGGGCTGTTGGAGCGTTGCACCACGTTCGGGATGTGACCCAGGGAGAAGATGCTTTGCGCATCCGCATGCATCAGTTGCCGGAGATCTTCGCCGTTGCGCGTAACTTTGCGCTGAATCTCTATGGCTCTAACCAGTTCTCTAACATGGCTCAAGTTGAACGACTCTGCAAAATGGCCTAGATACCCTCAAGACAATTTTCAGAAGAAAATAGTTCTGGGGCACTAGACAACCAAAGAATGGGTATGACTGGTGGCTAATTGCTTAATCTTTTGAACAAAGTCGTGATTCTTGAAGTAGGCTTTATAGGTTTCTTGAGCGTTGAGAATGATCTGATTTGCTTCTTCTGGATGATTCAAGTAATAACAGCAGACATCATGCAAATCAGAAAAATCCCAAGCAATAGGAACGTAGGTTTTATGTGGAATAAAAATATTTGGCTCTGTGTCGAGATGATCCATCGCAGGCTTTACCAAGAGCCCACCTAAACAAACTGCCTCAAAGTCTCGCCAACAGGTCTCTCCCCATCCAAATGGGCTGAAGACAATACGACTTCTCCTCAATTCCCTGTTGTACTGTCTTTTTGACACCAACTTCCCGCCTGAAGCAGTACCGTTATATTTGACGTCATAGTCTTGAGATAGAGGCTCAAGCGCTTGCAATGCTGATGTTCGATATTTGCGGTACCAATCATGCTGAGAACCTGAAGACAGCCGACAAAATATATCGACTTTCTTAGGCCCCTCTCGAAACAACCACTTAGGGCGCTGTAATAAGTCCTTAAATCGCTTTGCAGTACCTAAGTTCCATCCGGGAAGGATACGATTTTCATACCCTTCAAACACCTGAGAGCTGACGTCCCACCCGGCGAGGTCATAGCCTTGACGGTTGACCAGGTAATCAGTGAATAAAGAACCCCCTACCATAGTTTTCTTGTAATTTTCAAGATCAGCGTAGCACTGACGCTTCACCAAGTAGTCAACATTAGGCAGAACGCCAAAGTAATAAGAAGTAGCCTGTGCAAATGGGTCGACAAACACAATTACTTTGCTGGGGTTAAGCTGTCGAATCTCATTGACAACCCTCACAACATCTTCTGCCGACTCACGCCAGAATGGCATCAAAAAGTAGATATCGAAATTACCCGGCTTACAGGCGTCGATTCCATCGGATAACTCTTCCACACTTTGGATTTTTACATCAATTCCGGCAATGTCTTTTAGCTCTTGGTGGTAGTAGTAGAATGGCTCCATTTGTGCAGCCGAGATGGTATCTTTGTTAGAGCATAGAAGCAACATTTTTCGCATGTCTGCGCACCACAATTTGAAGGCCATGTAATTTTAGCTAACTTTAATGGCCCTATAACGAAATGCTCACAGGAACTTTATCAAAACCTTTTGCAGAGGCCTGTTTTTATAAGGCTTAGATGCTTATTTGGACCCTCCAGGCCTATGGCAATCCGAATTGATTCATATGGGTTAGCACGAGCATTCTGCCTATGTAGGCGAGACGCCTGCATAGGCAGGATTTTCACGATTCACGCAGGATCGCTATATTTTACTCTGGAAAATGTCTTGAGCGTATCTAGGCCATTTTGCAGAGCCGTTCAACTTGAGCCATGTTAGAGAACTGGTTAGAGCTATAGAGATTCAGCGCAAAGTTACGCGCAACGGCGAAGATTTGCGGTAACTGATGCATGCGGATGTGCAAAGCATCTTCTCATTACTATCTTCCATTTCCCTTTAGAATGAAATGGTTCTGGCTTTTGGACTGAGGTTTGTTTAATCTTTCTCGATGTACTTTCGAACGCTATTTAGATCTATATATCGATCAGTAGCATTACGCAGTTCGCGAGCGATCATTCCTTCAGTAGAAACAACCGTGATATGGGTGTTTTTAGATCTTAAGAGCTCAATCGCTCGTTCAAAATCGCCATCGCCACTGAACAAGACAACCTCGTCATACTGATCGACTGTGTTGAACATATCAATGGCAATTTCAATGTCCAGGTTCGCTTTCTGAGAATATCGACCTGAGGTGTCGTCATAATATTCTTTGAGAATTTTGGTTCGAACTGTGTAGCCAAGACTGATTAGCGCGTCCCGAAAACCCCTCTGATCTTGAGGATCCTTGAGACCGGTATACCAGAATGCATTGACTAGTGTAGAACCGCCGTCGAGACCTAAAAAGTACTCAAGCACTCGTTTGGGATCAAAAAACCAGCCGTTTTTCTGCTGGGCATAAAACATATTGTTGCCATCCACAAAAATGGATAGGCGCTTTAGGCCATATTTATTAGACATACAATTTGAAATAAGTTGAGTAATTACAGGAAAATTGCCGACGCTAAATGTCTAAGACAGAAGCAATAGCGTTTTCTAACAAAGTGCTCTAAATGATAGATAAGACGCTTTTTAGCGTACCCGAGAAAAATATTTATCCCAAAAGAAATCGACAAAATAATCTCAAGCTATTAACTGAGACTGCAAGAAAATATGTGAAAGACTTATTGTCATGGCTTACTTTAGATAAGTTATAAATACTAGCTTTGAGTGTAGGACGGGCTAAAATGGCCTGCCAAGAACACAAATAATAGCGGAAAAAACACCTTTAGAGAGTTCAAGCTTTCAAAGTAGCACCCCTAGGGCTCTCGGTGAGTAGCGTATGTACGCAAATCAAGCATGTTGCCTTTAGTTTCAAGAAGCTCAGGCTGTGTTAATCAGCTAGCTCAAACCGCCATATTACCCTAATCACTGACATTATGCTGAATTGATTGGATTCTGTTTTAGTTGCGGCTAAACCTCCAAACTGGAACAGTCTGAGGCAAGCTTACTACAGCTCTCACTGTTTCTGAGTGCTGGCACAGTCGAACTATACCCACCATTGTTATGTGCCTGTAGATCTCAGCTTGGGTTTCACAGCTAAACTGATAAACGACTGAACCAGACTACCCCGGGATAAACCTTTTCAGATTTTAACAATTCTGAATAAACTTTATGAATAGACAATATCTGCTAACAATATATCAATCCCACTCGTGGTTTAGTCCAACCTATAGACAACGTCACGCTTGCTCGGCAGTAACTTCTGCTCCATGTAGTCTATCGTAAACCATTTTTTCTAAAGAACGCGGCCTAGGCGACCTGTCAACTTCCTGGCGTAAGGATCACTACTTAGCAGGGCTGCCCCGTCGGCAAGTTGGGATTGACGGGTGGCGCGGCGAGCGTCGCGGGGCGGAACTGAGCGACGCGATCGCCCTCAACAAGGAGCGGATTTGACAACCCGGCGGGGGACGGAAATCAGCCTTGCCCACCATTGTTAACATAGACGTTTTTTGCTTGTGCTGAAACGCCATATGGCGGGGTCGCCCATGGATGAAACCCTAAGGTAGACGAACCTCAAGCGTCACGAGATTGCCGACTTGCTTTGGGACGAGGGCATCACGGTGAGCGTATCGGTAGTAGATCAGTTGCTAGAAAAACACCATTTTCGCAAATGTAAAGTGGTGAAAACGCTGGCACTAAAGCCAATGAGCAGCGCAATGCGCTATTTGAGACCATTGAGCGACTAAAGGGAGCCGATCAATCGGTGGGTAATCCTGCGATGGCTATGGGCACAAACAAGGAAACTAATTGGTCAGTTGTATATTACCGCTGAAGCAAAATTGGATGATCCATGCTTTTCCAATCTCTGCTCTCATCTTGGGGACAGGGGATGGGTGATGAGGGGAAAAGCCCGAATAGCAAGGGTCTCAGAATTTACGTATACATAATAGCCCAAGGGAAGAGGTCTAGGGTGAGGGTTTTAGGGTCAGAATTGGCCTAAACAGAAGCTCTGGTAGGGACGAACTGCCGATCGCTATGGCCAAATGGTGGCAGTCGGTTGGCAGTGGCTAAACACCTGATGCCAGTCCACCACGTGGCCAATCACTGCGATCGCAGGCGCTTCAAATCCTGCTTCTGTCACCTGTTCCACAATCGTAGCTAGGGTGCCAATCAGGGTTTCTTGGTGGGGGTAGGTGCCCCAGCGAATCAGCGCTACAGGAGTAGTGGGGTCAAGGTCAGCGGCCAGCAACTCAGTGGTAATCGGCCCCAGATTGTGGATACCCATGTACACCACAATGGTTTCTGACCCCTGGGCCAGGGCACGCCAGTTGACCCCAGGCCGATACTTGCCTGCTGACTCGTGGCCGGTCACAAAGGTCACTGACGAGCTCTGGCTGCGGTGGGTGATAGGAATGCCTGCGTAGGCCGGCACCGCCACCCCGGCGGTAATGCCCGGCACTACTTCGACGGCAATGCCCGCCGCCACTAGGGCAGCCATCTCTTCGCCGCCGCGACCAAATACAAAGGGGTCGCCCCCCTTCAGCCTCACCACGACAGCGTGTTCTCTAGCCTGCTCGACAATCAGCTGGTTGGTCTCCTCCTGAGCTAGGGAGTGACGACCCCGGCGCTTGCCCGCGTTGATCACTTTAGCCTGGGGGTTAACCATGGCCAAGATCGGCGCGCTGACCAGGGCGTCGTGGATCACCACATCGGCGCATTCCAGCAGCATCTTGCCCCGCAGGGTAAACAGGCCTGGGTCGCCAGGGCCAGCTCCCACCAGGTAAACCTTGCCGGAGCCGGGATCGGGCTGAGAGACTGGTGTTGTCATAGGCAAAGGGCTTTGGATCAAAGTCTTGGGCAATCTCAGACGATAGCAGGAATGGCTAGCCCTCGGGCAGCGAAGAGCTTGGCTGAGGCGATGCCTTCTCTAACTGCCCTGCTCCATTGGTTAGGACAATTGGGTTAAGACACCATCGATGACGAGCGAATGGTATGGCGAAAGGCGACCCGCTGCATGGGCATAGCCACCTGCTGGCCCTTGGGGGGCAATCGATCTAAGGCTAGGTCAATCACTAAACCCGCCAGATCGGGCGATGGCCCCAGGGGTGGTAACAGGTGGAAGTTAACGCTAGAAAACCGCTCAGCCAGCTCTTCTGTAAGGTGAGTCACAGCGTCGGTAATGGTGCCTGCAAACAAAAAGTAGGGCAATATCGACAGCCGCTGCGCTCCCGACTGAATGTGGTGAATCACCTGGGCCTCTAAGCTCGGGGGCACCGCCCAAAACGCCGCTGTTCCCCCCAGCGACCGGGCCAGAGTAGCGATTCCATCGGTGCCCCGAGGCCTACGACTGCCGTGGGCCAGTAAAATCAGGGCCTCGCTAGAGGCTGCCCTGAGCTTAGCCTGTAGCAGATCCCTCAACCCTGGATGGCTCCCTAGGTGAGGGGCTACCTCCAGACTGATACCGTCGAGCGCCTGCCGCGCCAGATCCACCTCCGCTGGTATATCTTCCATGACGTGGACACCCGCCAGCAAAAACAGCGGAATGATCTTTAGCCGCTGCACCCCCGCCGCCTGGGCTCGGCGGCTAAAGTCAATCATCTGGCGGTGTAGAGGCAGGGCCTCGGTCTCTAGACAGGCGGTGCCCACCAGGGGTTCGCTCAGCCCGGCTGGCAGTGAGATCCGACTGCGACCCCGATTAAATTCTGCGGGCAGAGCACTCCTACTTGGGCTGCGCCAGTCTAGCGCTGACAGCGGCAATCGGGCGTCTGCGCGATCTCGGGAGAGGTGGGGCCGCTGGTCGGTACTGAGGCTAGGAAGACCTAGCCCGGCCTCCTGCGATCGCACAAACTGGGTCAGACGCTCCATACCCTGGCCAGGGCGTGGGTCGCGACTCCCGTGGGAGACCAACAGATAGGCAGTAGGCACAGATGCAGACACGGCAAACCCTAGGTGGAGATTTGGTTAATTTAAGCGCTAGAGCCAACGCGATAACCTGGCGAATGTGGCTCCCTTTTCATAGACGCTTGCAGATTCCCGCAGGGTAGGGGAAATTTAGGGGATCGCTCGCTTGGGCTGGTCATTTCCCAATCTCTAGAGGCGCCCGGTGAGAGGATCGGGGTCGCTACCCTTAGCCCCGCCTAACCTTCCTCAATTATAGAGACGTGCCTTCAACCATCCAGTATCAAATCCATCAAAATGCTGTTGGTACTGCTGTTGATACAGAGGCCTAGACCCACCAGACGCCAGTCCTGCGGTTAGGGTATTGACGCCTTTGCGATCGCAGTTTCAGCGCCCTCCGGTCGAATAACTAGGGTATTAAACAGGCTGATGTCGGTGCCATCGGGTACGGCCAGGTCAAACGCTCCTTCCCCTTTGGGCAGCGACCCCAGGGCAATGGGGCGCTTGGCCATGTTGCCGTTGATTGTGAGAAAGACCTCTAGGGACTCGGTAGCGGCGATCGCCACATCTTCGATCGTCACATCTCTAAACGAGAGCGTAATGCTGCTGCCCACAATGGCAGCTCCCACATAGCCCCTAGCGGTATGGCCCTCTGCCCCGACAACGCTACCCATAGCTGACTTCCTTAGCTCTAAAACTTGGCACCAAACCGGCACGGCCACCATTGTAGAGGCGACTGCAAATTTAAGGATGCGATTCGCGGAGCGTCAAGCTTGCGGCATTGTAGAAACAGAAACCGACTCGAAACGACTAGCCCAGCGGGAATTGCTGTCGGCAAATGATGGGTTTTCATCACCCATGGCAGCCCCCAGGACGGCTATCCTTGGATAAAGAACTCAGTAATACCGTTTCCCCCTTTCACGGATGTGTCAGGGGGTTTTACAATAGTTCATAAATTAGGTGTTGTTGCCTCGGCCCCAGCTCAGACTCCCCGTCATGGTCTCGTGATAGAGTTTTCTGTTGTCAAGGCTACTAGAACGACCACCAGACCCCGTCTGAGTAACCCATGAAGATGGTCACCAGCGGCCCATCGCCCAGAACCCGGAGAAGCAGTTATGGCTAAAGACATCACCCGTTATCGCAATATTGGCATCTTCGCCCACGTAGACGCGGGCAAGACTACCACCACCGAGCGCATCCTCGCCCTTACCGGCCGCATCCACAAGATCGGTGAGGTACACGATGGTGCCGCCACCACCGACTTCATGGAGCAAGAGCAAGAACGGGGGATTACGATTCAGTCGGCAGCCACCACCTGCTTCTGGAAAGAGCACCAGCTCAACATCATCGACACTCCGGGCCACGTTGATTTCACCATTGAGGTCTATCGCTCCCTTAAGGTGCTTGACGGCGGCATCGGCGTGTTTTGCGGCTCCGGCGGGGTAGAGCCTCAGTCTGAGACCAACTGGCGCTATGCTAACGACTCCAAGGTGGCGCGGGTCATCTACGTCAACAAGCTCGATCGCACCGGGGCCGACTTCTTCCGGGTGATTAAGCAGGTTGACACCATTCTGGCGGCCAAGCCCCTGGTGATGGTGCTGCCCATCGGCACCGAGACTGAGTTTGTGGGCGTGGTCGACCTGCTCACCCGCAAGGCCTGGGTATGGGATGAATCGGGCAAACCCGAGAACTACGAGATCAAAGATGTCCCCGAAGACATGAAAGATCAGGTTGAAGAGTACCGCGAGGCGCTAGTCGAGCTGGCCGTCGAGCAGGACGACGACATTCTCAGCAAGTATCTCGAAGGTGAAGAGGTCTCCATCGATGAGATTAAAGCCTGCATTCGCAAGGGCACCCGCGAGCTAGCCTTCTTCCCCACCTACTGCGGTTCCTCCTTTAAAAATAAAGGCGTACAGCTAGTGCTAGATGCGGTAGTCGACTACCTGCCCAACCCCCTCGAAGTGCCCGCCCAACCCGAAGTCGACCTAGAGGGCAACCCCACCGGCAAGCTGGCCCACGCCGATGCCGACAAGCCTCTGCGGGCGCTGGCCTTCAAGATCATGGACGATCGCTTTGGTGCCCTCACCTTCACCCGCATCTATTCGGGTCAGCTCAAGAAGGGCGACACCATTCTCGACACCGCCACCGGCAAGACCGAGCGCATCAGCCGCCTGGTCGAAATGCACGCCAACGATCGCGAAGAAGTGGAGTCGGCCCAGGCCGGTGACATCGTAGCGCTGATCGGCATGAAGAACGTGCAGACCGGCCACACCCTCTGCGATCCTAAAGACCCCGCCACCCTAGAGCCCATGGTCTTCCCTGACCCGGTGATCTCCATCGCGGTGTACCCCAAGAAAAAGGGCGACAACGAGAAAATGGGTATGGCGATCAGCAAGATGGTGGCCGAAGACCCCTCCTTCCAGGTGGAAACCGACGAAGAGAGCGGCGAAGTCATCCTCAAGGGCATGGGCGAACTGCACCTCGACATCAAAGTCGACATTCTCAAGCGCACCCACGGCGTCGAAGTCGAAGTGGGCAAGCCCCAGGTGGCCTACCGCGAGGCGATCACCAAGCGCCTGGCCGACAGCTACACCCACAAGAAGCAGTCGGGTGGTTCGGGTCAATACGCCAAGATCGACTACGTCATCGAGCCGGGCGAAGTTGGCACCAACTTCCAGTTTGAGTCGGCGGTGACCGGTGGTAACGTGCCCCGCGAATTTTGGCCCGCCGTGCAAAAGGGCTTTGCCACCAGCATTGACCGCGGCCCACTGGCCGGTTACCCGGTGGTTGACCTCAAGGTTACCCTCACCGACGGCGGCTTCCACGCGGTTGACTCGTCGGCGATCGCCTTTGAGATTGCCGCTAAAGCTGCCTATCGCCAGTCGCTACCCAAGGCTGGCCCCCAGCTGCTAGAGCCGATCATGAAGGTCGACGTGTTCACCCCCGACGACTACATGGGCGACGTGATCGGTGACCTCAACCGTCGTCGCGGCATGATCAAGTCCCAAGATCCCGCCGCTACCGGCGTTCGCGTCAAGGCCGATGTGCCACTGAGCGAAATGTTTGGCTACATCGGCGACCTGCGCACCATGACCTCGGGTCGGGGGCAGTTCTCCATGGAGTTTTCTCACTACGCCCCCTGTCCCAGCAACGTGGCCGAGGACGTGATCAAGGAAGCCAAGGAGCGCCAGGCTGCCGCCGCCAAATAAGCTGTCAAATAAGCGCAGTAGGGGCACAGCATGCTGTGCTCCTACCCCAGACGGTAAGACGCCCTGGCCAGATTCTGGCCAGGGCGTTTTTAGTCTCTCGAAACAAATTTGTATATGCATAGGAGCTCTCGATAGGGCAGTCATTTCAGAGCTAGAGAGTTAGACTAGACAACAGCCCATCCGGTATCTGGGGATACCCGCCTCGGGTACAGTCTCGCTGAGTTAAGCCCTCCATGACATCACGTTTTTCTGCTAAGCAACTGTCCTTGAGCCCTCGTCGGGGTGGCACTACCGCCACGGGGCTGATGACCATCGGCTGGTTTTTGTTGCAAAGCCTTATGCCCTTGCCTGCGGCCTTGGCCGACACCGAGCCTGAGGGGCTGAGCTACGGCCAGTTTTTGCAAAAGATTGAGCAGGGTCAGGTAGAACAGGTAGAACTCGACGAAGTCCGAGGTATTGCCTACGTCACCCTAGAGGGCGCGGCCGAAGATGCTCCCCCCGATCAGGTGGTGCTGTTTGCCGGAGAAAGCAATGCCGAGCTGATTCGCCGCCTGCGGGCCAACGATGTTGATGTAGAAATTCGCGATTCTTCCAGCAGTGGCGCTCTGGCCTGGTTGGCTACTAACTCGCTCCTGGCTCTGATTTTGATTTTTGGTCTGCTGATGTTGCTGCGGCGATCGGCGGCGGGTGCGGGCAATGCCATGAGCTTTGGCAAGTCAAAGGCCCGTTTTCAGATGGAAGCCAAAACCGGCGTCGTGTTTGACGATGTGGCCGGCATCGAAGAGGCCAAGGAAGAGCTGCAAGAGGTGGTCACCTTTCTCAAGAGCCCAGAAAAATTCACCGCCATTGGGGCGCGCATTCCTAAGGGGGTGCTGCTGATCGGCCAGCCCGGTACGGGTAAAACCCTGCTGGCGAAGGCGATCGCCGGAGAAGCAGGCGTACCTTTCTTTAGTATTTCGGGTTCTGAGTTTGTCGAGATGTTTGTGGGCGTGGGTGCGTCGCGGGTGCGCGATCTGTTTCGCAAGGCCAAAGAAAGCGCTCCCTGTATTATCTTCATCGACGAAATCGATGCGGTAGGTCGTCAGCGGGGCGCGGGTATCGGCGGCGGCAACGACGAGCGCGAACAAACTCTCAACCAGCTGCTCACTGAGATGGATGGCTTTGAGGGCAACAGCGGCGTCATTGTGATTGCCGCCACCAACCGGGTAGATGTGCTTGACCTAGCGCTGCTGCGTCCGGGGCGCTTTGACCGCCAGGTGGTGGTCGACCTGCCCACCTACAAGGGACGGCTGTCGATTTTAGAAGTGCACGCCCGCAACAAAAAAATTGAGCCTGATGTCTCTCTAGAGGCGGTGGCCCGCCGTACCCCAGGCTTTTCGGGGGCAGAGCTGGCCAACCTGCTCAACGAGGCGGCCATTCTCACCGCCCGTCGCCGCAAAGAATCTATGGGCATGGTTGAAATTGAAGATGCGATCGATCGCATTACCATTGGCCTCAGCCTCACTCCCCTGCTCGACAGCAGCCGCAAGCGCATGACCGCCTACCATGAAGTAGGCCATGCGCTGATCACTACTCTGCTGACTCATTCTGACGAGCTCAACAAGGTAACGATCATTCCTCGATCTGGCGGCATTGAAGGGTTTACCCAGTCGTTGCCCAACGAAGACATCATCGACAGTGGCCTCTACACCCGCAACTGGCTGATCGATCGCATCACCGTGGCCCTGGGGGGCTATGCCGCCGAGGCTGAGGTGTTTGGCGACGAAGAAACCTCCACTGGGGCCAGCGGCGACATTCAGCAGGTGAGCAATCTGGCCCGCCAGATGGTTACCCTCTACGGCATGTCTGAGCTAGGCCCCGTCGCCCTCGAAAGCATGGATAACCAAGTGTTTTTGGGCCGTAACCTGATGCCCCGCAACGAGGTCTCTGAGGAAATGGCCAGCAAGATTGATGCCCAGGTGCGGGGTATTGCGCTGTCTTGCCTCAATCGAGCCCGCACCCTGCTGCGCGAACACCGCACCTTGATGGATCACCTGGTGGACGTGCTGCTAGAACGCGAAACCGTTGACGGTGAAGAGTTTCGCCAGATTGTCAGCCAGTACACCCAGATTCCCGAAAAATTTCTTGTCAAAGCGAAGTAGAGCAGGTCTGTTGAGTACCGGCATTGGGCAAACAACCGTTTGCCCAATGCCGGTAGAACGACTTGTTCGTGGGGTATTTCTTGGCTGAAAATCTCCTAGTGGCCTGTCAAGCCTAGATTTGTAGGTTGGGTGGCGCGCCAGCAGAACCCAACCAGGCTCACTGCTGTTGGGTTCTACTGCGTTTCACCCAACCTACAGGAACTCTAGTTTTTAGTCTTGATGCTGCACTGGCTACTCTCGACTTTCAGAGTTAGGGGATAGTTATCTCCCAGACTACTACCTACCTCGCCGATGATAGCGGCAGCGGCGTAGCCATGGCTGTGCAGGGCGCTCAGGCAGGTTGACGCGACTGCGGCAGGTACCGTCGCCAACAATCCACCAGCGGTTTGAGGGTCAAACAACAGCCCATAGTAGGGATGATCGCGGTGATTGGGGACGATCGCCCCAGCTACCTGAAGATTTTGTGGCTGTAGGGTACTGACCAGTCCTGCGGCCAGGGTGTCGGTGGCTCCGGCTAAAATGGGTAGGGCTGCTAAATCTAGGGTGGCGGTTACCCCAGAGGCGCGCACCATTTCGAGCAGATGACCGGCTAACCCAAAGCCAGTGACATCGGTGCAGGCCGCGGCCCCGTGGGCACAGAAGATATTGGCGGCAGCCTGGTTGGAGGTGAGCATGGCGGCGATCGCCGCCTCGATCCACCGGCCCTTGGCTTTACCCTGCATGTCAGCGGCAAACAAGGTGCCTGTCCCCAGGGGCTGGGTGAGAATCAGCGCATCCCCCGGCTGCATGCCCCCTTTGCGCAGCAGCCGGTCGGGCTGAGCCAGGCCATTGCAGGCAAAGCCCAGAGCGAGGTTAGGGCCAACGGTGCTGTGGCCGCCGATGAGGGCCGTATCGTTGGCCAATAGCCCCTTGCAGGTACCCGCCAAAATTTGGTACAGCATTTCTGCCTGCTTGGCGGGAGTGGCATAGGGCACCTGCACCGTAGCCAGCACCGTGTGGGGCCGCGCACCCATGGCGTAGAGGTCGCTGAGGCAGTGCTTCAGACAGATCTGGGCAAAGATAAACGGGTCGTCTACCAGGGCGGTGAAATAGTCGACGGTGTGTACTGTGGCCATGCCAGGGGGGGGGATGACCACGGCGGCGTCGTCCGGCGCATCGAGCCCAATTAGAACTTCGTCTTTTGTGACTTGGGGAAAATCGTGACGGACGCGACTGAGGGCTGTAGCTAGGGCATCGCTGCCCACCTTGGAGCCGCAGCCGGAACAGGGTAGGGAACTGGGGGCACGGGGGCGGGGGGGAGCGGGGGCAGGAGACATTTGGCTTACGGGCAGATCGCGGAAGCGGGCCATAAATGTGCGATCGATGTAGTCTTTCCAGCGGTGGGCCAGGGGCGTCTCTAGGGCAAAGGGGCCACGGGCGGCGATCGCTCTCCCATTCCCAGTTTCGATCAGGGTGAGGAACTGGCGCTGGGGGCGAAAGGGCTGGAGCGGCTGGCCCAGCACATAGCGGCGCAGATTCTCAGTCAGGGGTGGCCCCTGGCGCACGGCAAACACCCCGGCCTTAGGCCGGGGGTGATTCACCATAGTCGCCACATCGCCAGCGGCAAACACGTTGGGGTGAGAGAGCGTTTGTAGGGTGTCGCCCACCGCAATAAAGCCCTGGGCGTCTAAGGAGAGACCAGAATCCTTTAGCCAGGCGGGGGCGCTGGCGCTGGTGACCCAAAAGACGCGATCGCACGCCACCTTCAGCCCCGACAATCCCTTCACGATGCGCCTCCCCGAGGCCTGATCCATAGCGATCGCCGCCACCGCTTCGTTCAAATGGAGCTGAATGCCCCGCGCCTTGAGCACCGCTGCCAGCCGTTGCCTAGTCCAGCGGTTGCGCTCTGGGGCCAGCTCGACACCCCGGTGAAACAGATGCAGGGTGACATTCGACCGGGGTTGTGCCGACTCTTTGAAGAGCTGCTGCAACCGCTCGTGTAGGCCAACGGTCAGTTCGACGCCACCCACGCCGCCGCCTACCACCGCCAGGGCGATCGCTCGCTCAGGATTTTCTTCCACCTCCGCCAGAAAGGCATCCCAGGCTTGTAGCAGGGTGGGTACGGGTTTGGCGGCGATCGCATAGTCTATTGCCCCTGGTACCGTCGCTGTGGCCGGGGTGCTGCCCGTGTCGATCGACAGCACATCGTAGGCAATGGGCGGATGGTTGGCACAGTGCACCTGCTGCGCCGCCGGATCGATGCCCGTGGCGCGATCGACTATCAGTCGGCACTGGGCCCAGCGGGTCAGGGGTCGCAGGTCGATGTGGGCTTCGTCAAAACTGTAGCGTCCGGCCACATAGCTGGGCAGCATGCCCGAGTAGGGCGTATCCACCAGGTCGGTGACTAGCGTCAGCCGCACGCCGGCAATAGGGGCCATGGCCCACCGCCGCAGCACCAGGGCGTGGGTGTGGCCCCCGCCTACCAGTAACACATCGGTCGCAATTTCTGGCTGTACCTGCATCATGGCCTACCCCCGCCGCAAATGTCTGTCTAATGTCTGTCTTTAGATATCGAGCTGCCCCCCGGTTGAGCGATGGAGCAGCAATCCCTACTCCATAGACTTTAACCAGTTGAATTTTAGGAGGCGGCCCATGCCTTTACATCGGCTCAAAGATTACTATCCCAACTACCGGGAGACCCTCGCAGACGGGCAGATGGATAAAATTACCCGCTACTCGGTCTACACCCAGGGGGATGACAAAGTCGGCAGTACCAAAGACTTGTTAGTCGATGACTCTGGTCGCTTTCGCTATCTGGTGGTCGATACTGGCCCATGGATTTTTGGCAAAAATGTGCTGCTGCCCATCGGCCTGGCCCGGTTTGACTATGACGATAGCCGCGTTTATGTCGATGGTCTGACCAAGTCCCAGGTAGAAAACATGCCTGAGTACAATAGCGACATCGTAGTGGACGATCGCTACGAAGAGAACGTCAGAACTATCTACCAACCCATTGCCCAGGGGCGCTCTAACCGCCAGTTTTTAGGCAATAACTATGCCCCATCTAGCAGTGCTGCCCCTGTAGGCGCAGGCGCAGGAGATCTACGCCGCATGCCCCCCTTGGGCAGCCCAGCCCAGCGGGGTGAGGTGAGCCCAGCGGGCGACCTGCGCCGGATGGGGCCGCTCGATGGCTCCAGCATCTACGATCGCGAAACTGGCTTCTATGGCCTCAGCGACCAAGACAACCACAGTCGGCTGCGCACCTACCAAGATGCCCTGACAGCCCAAAACGCTCGGCAATAGCTAAGGCAGTTCCGTCGCATCTGTCGTAATGGCGCATGCAACGGGTGTATTGCTGCCCAGTCCTAGCCCCCCCCGGCCTCTGAGAAAAGGGGCCGGGGGATTTTGGCGATGGCCCTAGGACACCCATACCCTGAATCTTGCCAGCCACCCTAGGCCCGATCGCGCCACTGAGAGCGTCCGGGGTATGATGTGGCAGATTTTGGTGGTAGTCGAGCGATGTCTTCATTTCAACTGCGTATCTATGTTCCGCCCCATCCCCTGGTGAAGCACTGGCTGGGGGTAGCCCGCGATGCCGAGACACCGGGGCCGCTGTTTCGTACCGCCATGGAAGAACTGGGCCGCTGGCTCACCTATGAGGCCATTCGCGACTGGATACCCACGGTGGAGACGACGGTGGACACGCCCCTCGGCGCCGCCCCAGCTACCTTTATCGACCCATCGGTGCCGACCATGGTTGTGCCAATTTTACGGGCGGGGCTGGCGCTGATGCCGGGCATTCAGGCGTTGCTGCCCCTGGCGTCGGTGTATCACGTAGGCTTTGTGCGCAACGAAGAAACCCTAGAGGCCAGCTGCTACCTCAATAAGCTCCCCGCCCAGCTTGACCCGGCCACCCGCGTCATCATCAGCGAGCCCATGCTGGCTACGGGCGGCACCATCATGGCGATGATGGCCGAACTCACCCAGCGAGGCATTGATCCGGCAGTGGTGCGGATTATTTCTATCGTGGCGGCCCCTCCAGCCCTACAAAAACTGGCGGTGGCCTACCCCACCGTGACCATCTACACCGCCATGATCGATGAAGAGGTCAATGCCCAGGGCTTTATTGTGCCGGGGCTGGGAGATGCGGGCGATCGCACCTTTGGTACCTAACTCGCTAGCTGGCCAGGGGCATGAATGAGTAACATCCTTTTGTGCTGCGCCTCTTGGCGTAAAGTACGGGGCTTTGTCACAATGGAGTATGCTAGGCGTCGGTTCTCTGGCTGAGCCTGTTGCTAACTAAGACAGATGGATGGCGTCCTATGAGTCAGCAAGACAACTTTGTCGGCGGTTTTTTGCTCGGCACCCTGGTGGGCGGTGCTCTGGGGGGTGTTGTCGGTGCCCTAGCGGCCTCGCGCAGGCAGCAGGCGGGCAAGCCCAAAAGGTCTTCTCTGCCCAAGGTCGAGCGCGAGCTGGCCTTTGGTGAATTTGACGATGCTGACGAAGACAGCATCGAGGCGGCTCGTCTCGGCCTCGAAGACAAAATCGCCCAGCTCAACGAGGCGATCGACGATGTGCGCCAGCAGCTCGGCGGCATTAATGGCCACTCCGAGCGATCGTGGGAAAGCCCATCGCGTCTCGACTCTTAACGATCTCTACCGGGTTTGCCGCCGCTGCCCGCTCAGCAAACCGTTACACTAGCTGACAGACAAAACCGTTCCGTGTATTGTTGGTAACGACTACCGCCCGAGGTTCTCAAATGGACATATTGGTACAAACCCTCACTACCTTTTTATCGATTTACACGATCCTGCTGATCGTGCGCATTCTGTTGAGCTGGTTTCCCAATGTGGATTGGTTTAGCCCTCCCTTCTCGGTGCTCAGCCAGCTGACCGACCCCTACCTCAATCTATTCCGCTCCATCATTCCCCCCCTGGGTGGTATTGACCTATCGCCGATTTTGGCGTTTTTGCTGCTGTCGTTTTTGCGTCAGGGTTTGGTTGCGATCGCCGCCGCCACTGCCTCCAGCTACGCCTACTTCTAGGCTGACTCGCTGCCATAGGGTTGTCATAATATTGTGTGCCTGGCTGCTAAGCTTTCCTTCTAAAGGAGAAGTTGGCAGCCAGGCTTACTTTTATGAATCCACAAATCGCCGCTCACAGGTCAACGCCTCCATAGAGCCCCCTTGTTCTACCGACAAGATCGTCATGAAAGTCATTCTTTTAGGCAACGCCGGAGCAGGAAAAAGTACTCTGGCCAAAAAACTCATCGCCAAGCAACCCGCCCCGCGCCTATCGCTGGATGAAGTAGCCTTTCAAAGCGGTACGGAAAGACGTGCCCTGCAAGACAGCATTGCCGATGTAAAGCGTTTCATCGCCAGCAATAACCACTGGGTTATCGAGGGCTGCTATGCCGATATCATTGACCCGGTATTGCCGCATTGTGAAGAACTTATCTTTCTCAATCCCGGTGTTGAGGCCTGCGTTGCCCACTGCCGATCAAGGCCCTGGGAGCCTGAGAAGTTTAGCTCCAGTCAAGAACAGGACGAAAATCTTGCCAATTTGATTGCGTGGGTTCGGTCTTACGACACCCGCACCGATGAATACGGGCTTGGCAGGCATCGCGAGCTCTACGATTCATTTCCTGGCAAAAAGCGCGAGTTCAATCATCCGAGCCAGTATGAATCGCTATTAGAGCTGGGTCTAGCATGGGGTACAGCCAGCCCTGCTAAACCGGAGCGTTGAGCAGAAGCCAGTGTTCCCTATAATGGGCGTTTGTGACGTTCTGCCATTCCCCTATGTCCTCCGACTCAAACCGCCCCAGCCAAAGCGCCTCTAGCCTCGAAGATATTCGCGCCGCGCGGCTGCAAAAAGTTGAGGATCTCAAACAGCTGGGCCAAAATCCCTTTGCCTACCGGTGGGCGGTGACTGCTTGCACCGCTGATTTGCAGGTCAAGTACGCCGACCTGGCCGCTGGAGAAGAGGTCGAGGCAGAGGTATCTTTGGCCGGGCGCATCCTGGCGCGGCGGGTATTTGGCAAACTGGCCTTCTTTACCTTGCAAGACGAGAGCGGCGTTATTCAACTCTACTTAGAAAAAGCCACCATTCAGACCCACATGGGCGAGGCCGACCCCCAGGCCTTTGATCACCTCAAACAGCTCACCGATGTGGGCGACATTCTGGGGGTGCGCGGCACCATCAAGCGCACCGAAAAGGGCGAGCTCTCCGTCAAGGTGACCGAGTACAACCTGCTGACCAAGGCGCTGCTGCCCCTGCCCGACAAATGGCACGGCCTGACCGATGTGGCCAAACGCTATCGCCAGCGCTACGTCGATTTGATCGTCAACCCCGCTGTGCGCGACACCTTTCGCAAACGGGCGCTGATCACCTCCGGCATTCGCCGCTATCTAGAAGACCGAGGCTTTTTAGAAATTGAGACGCCGGTGCTCCAAAGCGAGGCCGGGGGGGCCGAGGCGCGGCCTTTCACCACTTACCACAACACCCTGGAGATGGATCTCTACCTGCGCATCGCCACCGAGCTACACCTCAAGCGGCTGGTTGTGGGCGGCTTTGAGCGGGTGTTTGAAATTGGCCGTATCTTTCGTAATGAGGGGGTCTCGACCCGCCACAACCCCGAGTTTACCAGCGTAGAGTTTTACCAGGCCTACGCCGATTACCACGACTTTATGGATCTCACTGAAGACCTGGTGGCTACCCTCTGCAACGACATTCTCGGCACCACCCAGATCATCTACCAGGGCACCGACATTGACCTCACCCCGCCCTGGAAACGGGTCACCATGCATGACCTGGTGAAGGAGCATACAGGCATTGATTTTCACCAGTTCGCTACCCTTGACGAAGCCAAGGCGGCGGTCAAAGACCTGAAGCTGCCGGGCATCGACAACTGTGACTCGGTCGGCAAGCTGCTGAATGAGGTGTTTGAAGAAAAAATCGAGGCGACGCTGATTCAACCCACCTTTTTGATCGACCACCCGGTGGAGATTTCACCCCTGTCAAAGCCCCACCGCAGCAAGCCGGGGGTGGTGGAGCGGTTTGAGCTGTTTGTTGCGGGGCGCGAGACCGCCAACGGCTTCTCGGAGCTGACCGACCCCATCGACCAGCGAGAACGGTTTGAGCTTCAGGCAGCCCGCAAAGCGGCGGGAGATCTGGAGGCCACCGGAGTGGACGAAGACTTTCTCACGGCCCTGGAGCACGGCATGCCCCCCACCTGCGGCGAGGGCATCGGCATCGATCGCCTGGTGATGCTGCTTACCGACAGCCCCAGCATCCGCGATGTGATCGCCTTCCCGCTACTCAAGCCCGAGCGGGACGAGTGAGCTTTGCCGCCGTTCAAGTCTAGGAGAGGCATCAAGCTGAAGTTGTTGTTGTCAGCCCCTGTGCCCCCCAGTAAATGTTTCCCACCACCCGCCTTTAGGTCGAAGCAGCAGTCGATTTAGCCCTTGCCTAATCACTAGATCTTTAAGACTGTACCGGATCCTCTGCGGGAGGATGGCGGCCTATATCGCGATCCGCGCCGCGAATAACCTGGATGCGATCTCGATTGAGCCGCAGTAGTTCCACTGTCGCTCTACCGATTGGGCTTAACCCAAGAACGGTTAGCGTGTCTGCCGACCAGATGAAGTGCGCACTCCAGTCCTGAGTTCTGGGGTTGAAGAGGGGCGCTGGTTGCTGAGTTTGGGGGTCAGGGGCTGTCTGACAACCAGACTTGTAGCGGTTGCAGTGAAAACAGGCCAGTGCCAAGTTGTCTAAGCTGTTGAAGCCGCCCTGCTTGAGGGGCACAACATGATCGATGGTGAATTGAACGTACTGCCATTTCTCGTTCGTGTGGCAATACTCGCAGAGGCTGTTGGCTCTTTGCCGCACCTGGGCTTGAACCTCGCCAGAAAATTTGCGCCCAGGCATTAGAGAGAACCAGCGGACGCTGACTTGAGATACAGATTGCGAATGGTGCGGTTCACAAAGCTGAGGTAGTCGTCAATTTCTGCGTATCGGTCAAACTCAGCAATTTCGTCGGGGGTCAGTTCAGCATTGGTCTGTTTTTGCAACAGCACCTCGATTCGGTCTTGCACCCCTTGAGAAGCGCGAAAGGTGGGGATGCCGTCTTCCACAGCCAGGCTGATGGATCCCTCAACCAGCAGGGAACTGGGCAAGCTAGTGAATGCTGGGGGAATCAGAGTCGTCATAGACATTATTTTAGCGTCTAGCGACGAGAGGGGGCACATCAGGGGAGGTTTGGAAGCACTTGGTAAGGCAAGTTTAGAAACCGGGTTTCTGGGGCTGTGACAATAACCCTTGGCAAGGCAAAGAAGAAACCCGGTTGCTGGCAGCAGTAAATGTTTGGATGAATGAGTTTTGGTGTATTGGCTGGGCTGGGAATGTTGTAGCTTTGTCAAGCATGTTGGCCAACTGAAAGCACCCTATGGGCGATCGAGGCCAAGCTGGCGCTTTAGTTCATTGGGTACGCCAATAGCTTTGTCCAGGCCAATCACTCCTTTCCATTGTGTACGGCTATCCCATTTCACAGTATTTTTAAGCGTTGAAAATTCTGCATCACTAAAATCAGCACCACTAAAATCAGAAGCATCAAAATTAGCACCACTCAGCTCGGCTTTATGAAGGTTAGCGCACCTAAAATCGGCACTACTACAATCCGAATCATAAAGGCATGTACTGCTAAGATTGGCGTTGTTAAGATTTGCGGCATGAAGCTCAACATAAATTAGATTAGCGCCCTCAAGGTTGGCTGCGCAGAGATTTGTCTTTAATAGATATGCACCATAAAGATGAGCGCCACTTAGGTCAGCGCTGCTGAGATTCACAAGACTCAAATCAATATGATGAAGATCAGTGCGTCTTAGGTCGGAGCTGTAGAGAAAATTTCCCACTAAATCCTTAAAGGCAGAGCAGCTAATGCAATAGCTGATACCTACTAATTTTAATAGGCGCTCTCTGTCAAATTCATGAGGACTAAGGCGAGCACAGGGATGAAAAGGATATAAGCTTTCCAGGGTTTTAACACTTTTCTCTATTGGCTTTCCCGCCCAAGATAATCCGTAGCGATGCAACTCTAGCAATAGGATCATTACATTGAGGCCAGTATAGATATCTACCTGACGTTGACCAAGCCTCTTATCTCTGTCGGGTATTTGCTCACGCAAAAAACGCATTTTTTGTTGAGGCAAGTTTTCCGGTGGGCCATCAATAAATTCGCCGTCGCCCCAGCGCCAGTAGAAGTCGTAGAGGCGTTTGTGCAGCAGATCGAGGTGAGCGTCTTCGTGCTTAGTCAGTAATGCTGTCACGTATTCCACAATTTCTGGGGTCAGCACATGGCAACCCATCAGGTCATAGATACCCCAGCAAAACTCAGCGTCTTGGATGTCGTATTCGCGGTTGCGGCCGGGTTGGCACCAGTCGATTAGGCTTTTGACGATGCGTTCGGCGCAGAGAAATTCGCCAAAGCTTTTGTGGACAAACTCGATAGAGCCTTCGCCCTGGCGGCCTGACTGCATGTAAAAAGCGGCGAGGGCATTTCGCAACGGGGTGTCGTCGGTGGCAAGTTTTTTCTGGGCTGCTTCAAGGAACTGTTTGGCGGCGCTGTCTTGCTGAAGGCGCTGCTCGATCGCACCAATTCGCGCAAACTCCATACCCGACTGCACCACACACAACCCCGCCTCCATCAAAATGCGGCGCAGGCTCTCGGTGTCGAGTTCGGCAATGTTGAAGTTCAGTCGCTCGGGGCGTTGCTTTGTGAGCACCCAATCCAGCGCAGTTTCGTAGATCATTACCTTGGCTTTAGCGCCATCGGCATTGTTAAACATCCTCAGGTGCAGGGCACCGTCGCGGTGCATGGCCCCCAGTAGGTACAGCAGCAGCGGTTCGCGGGCCAGCTCTTGCAGGCGATCGGGCAGGCGCGGGTCTTTGAGAATGCCTTTGAGATAGTTGGGGTTTTGGCCCATGAGCCGACCCCATTTGGTGAACCACTGGGTTTGCAGGTCGTCGTCCATAGGCAAAATTTCGACCCGCTCCAGGTTGTTGGGCAGGCTGCGCTCGATCGCATGCAGCGACAGGGTGCGACCTGTAATCAGCACCCGGTGGTTCTTTTCGGAGTTGCGGGCGCACTGCTCTTGGAAGCGGCCCACTTGGTCGAGAAATTTATCCAGCCCGCCGCTGGTGCGGCCTTCCATCAGCAGCTCGTCAAAGCCATCGAGGATAAAGAGAAAATTGACGTTGCGGTCTGTGAGCCAGCCAGAGTCGGTTTTGGCAAAGTCGCGATCGATCGCCTTGGCCAGGGTTTCTTCAAAATCGTTCGACAGCACCGCCACATCCCGCAGGCGGATGAGAATCGGCGTCCAGCGAGGGTGCTCGTTGCGGCGCACCCAGTCGGCAAATAGGCGGCAAAACACGCTCTTGCCGCGCCCTGGGCCGCCCTGCACAAACGTGACGCGATCGGCCTTGGTCGGATCGTTGAGACACCACTTGGCCCAGTCTTCCAGCACAAAGGGTTCCTTGTCCGCGTCCCCCGCTGAGGTCAGGGCCTGGGCCTTGAGGGGTACATAGATGTCGTTAAAGGTGAATGCTTCAGCAAAAACTGGCTGGTGGGGGCCGGGGGCGATCGCCTCCTCCAGATAGCTATCAATGCTGAGGTATTTCTCAAACACCTGGTCGCCGCTCGTGCGGTACCACTCCGCAATGCGCTGAATAGCAGGGGCGGCATCGGCGATCGCGCTTCGCATATGCCGATTGGTGCCCTTGGCCACGGCTTCAGAAATCTGGTTGGCCTGCTCAGGGGTGGCCCCTATATGCACTAACCTCGCGCTTAGTGCATCGTTAAACGCCTTGGCCAGGGCCGACTGATGAAAGTGCAGGGTGGCCAAACGGGCCTCTGCATCGGTCAGCTCAAACAGTCCCAGGGCTTTGACGGCGGGGGTGATGGCCTTGGCCTGGGGGCTGCCGTCCTTGGCGTTCAGCCACTGCTCCACTTTAGGACGCTGTTTAACAAAGTCTCGGAAGCTCTCCAGATAGGCCGCCTGGCTGATCAGCGCTACAGATTCGGCCAGAGTCGGCTCCTTTTTCGTGGTCTCCAGATAAAACTTCAGCAGCCCGGTGCCGATCGGGACAAAGGGCAAGGTGGCCCCCACCAGTTTGCCTAGGGGCGAGTTCAGGGCATCCAACAGCGAGTCGAGCTGGTTGACCAGGGGGGCCAACGTTTGCACGTTGGGGCCTTCCTCCGCCAGCACCTCTGCTAGACCCAGCACCGCATCAGCGGCATCGACAGCGCGATCGGCGGTGTCGAGAGCAACCAGATCGCGCAGGTCGGTGGTGAGAAATTGCCAAAGACGGGTGGCCATGGTGCAGAAGTAGAAGGTAGATACAGCTGGGTGCGAACGGGTGCTCTTGAGCTTGGGGGGCGATCGCGCCCTTGGCCTCTTTACCCAGATTCTAGGGTTTGCCCTTAAAATCAGGGCAACTGAATTTGTTTCGGTTAGCAATTAATCATGGATAACAAAAAACCTGTCTTTGGCATCCACAGCTATAACCCGGTCAACACCGTCACTGAGCTGCACTCGTTCTGCCGAGACAGGCAGTCGTACTACCAAATTTCTCGGGGCGATCTGTTGGGTCAGCTAGAGGCGGCAGAAGGGGGTGACGAAATTCGTATCCATAAAGAACAGCAAGAGCTGAGCCGTAAAATCGAGTTTTACCACGTGCTAAATAATGCTGTGCCGATCGCCGATACGATGTTCCATACCCCAGAGATGATTGCCGAGTTTCGAGATAGTCAATGAAGATACTCGTGCTCAATGCCGGGTCGAGCAGCCACAAGAGCTGTCTGTTTGATCTCAGTCAGCCATCTCACGACGGCGCTGCTACTCCGCTGTGGCGAGCCGCTCTCGATTGGACCCACGCCGCAGGCCTAGTTGAGCTCACGGCGGAGAGCCAAGCTGGTGGTGAGTACAGGGCCAGTCTGCCCATTACCGATAAGGCCGAGGGCATTGCCGCCATGCTCAAAACCCTGGTCGAAGGGCGCACCCAGGTCTTAGAAGAGCTGTCAGACATCGATGCCGTGGGCCATCGGGTTGTCCACGGCGGCTGCGACTACATCAATAGCGTGCGGATCAGCACAGCGGTAAAAGATGCTATTCGAGACCTCATTCCCCTGGCCCCGGCGCACAACCCGGCCAACTTGCAGGGCATTGAGGCCCTAGAGGGCATTCTGGACGATGTGCCCCAGGTGGCGGTATTTGACACGGCCTTTCACGCCCATATGCCCCAGGCGGTGGCGACGTACCCCGGCCCCCACGCCTGGGTTGATCAGGGCATTCGCCGCTATGGCTTCCACGGCATTAGCCACCAGTACGTGGCCCGGCGGGCGGCGCAGATGGTGGGGCGAGATTTCAAAGACCTAAAGCTGCTCACCTGCCATTTGGGCAACGGCTGCTCGCTGGCGGCGGTCAAAGGAGGAATTAGCATTGATACCACCATGGGCTTTACGCCTTTGGACGGGCTGATGATGGGCAGCCGCTCGGGCAGCGTTGACCCCGGCATTTTGATTTATCTATTGCGCCAGGGCTATAGCGCTGACCAGCTCGATACATTGCTGAATAAAGAATCTGGCCTGAAGGGGCTCTCTGGCCTGGCCAACGATATGCGCCTAGTGGTCGAGGCGATGGAGCAAGGCAATCTCCAGGCGAAGCTGGCGATCGATGTGTTTATCCACCGGCTACGGCGCGAAATGGGGGGCATGATCGCCAGCCTGGGCGGGGTGGATGTGGTGGTGTTTACCGCTGGCATTGGCGAAAATAGCCCTTTGGTATGGCAGCGGGCCTGTGAGGCCTTTGCCTTTTTGGGGCTAAAGCTGAGGGATGATCTAGGCCGATCTAAGAAGGATCAGACTATTGCGGCAGCGGACTCTACGATACAGGCTTTGGTGATTCACACCCAGGAGGAATGGGCGATCGCCCAGAGCTGCATTGCGCTGCTCTAGCCCTTTAAAGTTTGGTGGTCAATGGTGGGCAGCAGGCTGCGTCTACCTAAATTTGAAGTCGTTCCATCCTGCGTTGTAGCGCTCAGGGCTTTGTCTGCCCTACAGAGCTCCGGCTAAACTAACAACATCAGAGACCATGGACATCGGCAAGGGCAGAATAGTCGTCGCCCTCGCTAGTCTGCATGATGACGCTGAAGGTGCCGTCGGTTTCCAAGACAACAGCAGCGACTTTTTCAAGATTGGCCCCGCCGCTAGAACGAACTGCGGCTCGAATTTCACCCTCGGTTACCCGTTCTCTAAGCATGGCACTGGACTTGAATTCTCCCTGCCATAGCAATAGAGTAGGATGGCCTTTAATCCACCGTTGCACAAAGAGCGATCGCACCGAAAGCCAAGTCCACAAAAACTGCCAGGCAATCAATAATCCTAGCGCCAGCACACCCTGGGTTAGGGACACATCGGGCGAGAGCAACATCGTTGCCAAAATCGAGCCAAACGCCACCGTGACGACAAAGTCAAAAGCATTCCATTTAGAAAGAGTGCGTTTGCCCGATAGTCGCAGAAAGAGAATTAGCGCCAGGTAGGACAGACTGCCGATAATTAAGGCGTGAAGCAGTGGATGGTTGGGCAAAGCAAATTCCTATGCCATAGGGCTGTTTCGACCATAGGGCTGTTTCGACAGATCTTTTAGGTGTCTAGTGATAAATCAGTAAAACCCTACCGATCAGGTGTCACCGAATCAATAGTATTAGCTGACCCATTGCCTATCCCATTAGCACCTGTTGCTGGTTTCAGGGTAAAGCCTGCCAACAGCATCGGGGTCTACTCAATGATAGAGAAATCAGCAGCGTGAAAATCTCTTACCAAAGACAGAGCCACGACAATTCAAGATAATTTGAAGTCAATAGAATATTGGTGCCCTCTCAATGGGCTGAGGGCGATCGCACCGTCAAGGGCAATTCGCCAAAATCGCGCACCACCCGCAGGCCTGACTCAAAGTCTGATGTACCCGGTCGCTGCACCGCGCACACCTGCCAGCCTGCCAGCCTAGCTGCCGCCAGTTCATCGGGGTGATCTGACAAAAACAGGAGTTGATCGGGGGGAATAGCCAGAGTAGCGGCAATTTTTTCGTAGGAGGTAGCGGCTACCTTTGGCCCGGTGGTGGTGTCAAAATAGTCCTGAAAACAGGGGGTTAGATCGCCTGCGACGGTGTGGGCAAAGAGCAGCTTTTGCGCCGCAATTGACCCTGACGAATAGATATAGAGCGGTAACCCCTGACGGTGCCAGGCCTGAATATGCTCGGCAGCGTCGGCGTAGAGGTGGCTGGTGTAAGCCTTGGTGCGGTAGCCCTCCTCCCAAATCAACCCCTGCACAGCTTTGAGCGGCGTTACCTTTGTGTCGGCCCTGGCCCAGGCCAGCAGATGGTCAATACAGCTCGATTGAGAGAGGGCTGGGTCACCCACCTCGTCGCGCACCTGGGCCAAAATGGCCTGCCCCTCGGCTGTAGGGGCAAACTCTGCCATGAACGCTTTTAGCCGAGCTTCGGCGTAGGGGAACAGGGTATTTTTGACGAAGGCAATGTCGGTAGTGGTGCCTTCGATATCTAGTACGATCGCCCCCAGGGGTCGGTCTTCAAACAAAAACATGGCAGTCAGAAAAATCTGCGGGGTATACAACAGGCAAATGCTAGGTCTAACGCGATGGTGGGCTCAGACGAGCCTCTTGTAGGGCGCAGCTCACCAAGACTTCCAGGGCTTCAGTGGCCATGCGCGCCTGAGGAATTGTCGCTCCCCAGCTATATAGCCCGTGACCGGCAATCAGATAGCCGACTGAGACCGGCATTGATCGGAGTCGGGTCAGCACTTCGTTGCCTAGGGCCACCATATCTTGACTGTTGGCCACGATTGGGATTGCCACTTCTACATCATGGGTGGTAATGCCCGGCAATGCCTTCAGCAATTCATAGTTGGTTAACACCAGGGTGGTTTGGCCGCGCCCCAGTAGCCAGCGCGACAGGGTGACGCTGTCGATGGAGTGGGTGTGCAGCACCGCTCCCACCTCGGGGTAGGCCTGGTACAGACTGGTGTGCAGCAGGGTTTCGGCGGAAGATCGTTGACCGGGGGTAAGGGGCTGCCCATCGCCATCGACCACCATAATGTCGGCCAGGGTGAGTCGGCCTTTATCGCGCCCCGACATGGTGATTGCCACGGTGCCATCGGCTAGCCGAGCTGAGTAGTTGCCGCTGGTGGCGGGTGCCCAGCCCTGGGCTGCCAAAAACTGGCCCGCCTCTACTAGAGATTGCGCGATCGCCTGAAAATCCATGACCCAAACAGCCTTCCTGTTGGTTAAGGTTCACTACTGTATCACCAATGGCCCTGCCCCTAGGTTAAGCCAGCGTTGAACCATGGCACTTAAGCCCCGTTCAGGCTTCAGCCTCGTCTAGCCATCGCAGCACCAGCGGATTCACTAGTTCAGGAGCTTCGTCCTGGGGGCAGTGGCCCACACCGGGCAGCTCTTCCATCGCCTTAACTGCCGGATAATTCGCCAGGTTGCGACCCAGGTTGACCGGCTCCCAGGGGTCGTCTTGGCCCCAGATAATCCATACCGGGCATTGGAGGTGGGGCAGCAAGTCTTCGGGCAGCGGCCCCTGGGAGTAGCGCACAAAGGCCAAAAACACGTCGGCAGCGCCAGGGGTGAGGGCCGGGGCGAGAATCGCCTCTACTAGCTCGTCGGTAATCGCTTCAGGACGGCGGTAGGCCTGGCCTAGCAGGTTGCGAATCACCTTGCGCTGGGCAATCTGCGAGAAGAAAAACCGCCCCACTGGCGCGTAGCCCAAGACACTTTGCACGATGGGGGTGCTGAGCCGCTGGTGCCAGGGAATGTCGGCCCGGCGACGCTCGTGCAGCAGACGAATGGAGCAGTTGAGCATGACCACACCCTTGACCCAATCAGGCCCGTCTACAGCGGCCTGCATCGCCGCTATGCAGCCGATGGAGTTGGCGACGAGATAAGCGGGTTGACCAATCACCTCGCGGCAAAAGTCGAGAATTTGCTGCCCCCAGGTCTCAAAGGTGTAGGGCAAAGGCTGATTGGGGGTTGGTTTGTCAGACAGACCAAAGCCGATCAGGTCGATCGCATAGGCCTGATGCTGTTGGCCAAAGGCAGGCAGATTCTGACGCCAGTGATCGCTGGAGGCACCAAAGCCGTGGATGCAGAGCACCGGAGTGCCGGTAGTACCAAGGTGCTGATAGCGAATGGAGAACCCCTGCCATGACCAGGTTTGGGTTGTAGGGGCAGCCAGGGCGGTGGTCATAGCGAGGTCTCTAGAAATACTCAGAATTGCTTAATACTCCTTCACATTAACGAAAAGGAGCGCATTCAGCCAGGCTGAGGGTGGTCGGATTGGTCCATGGGGGGCGATCGGCAGCACCCAAGGCTGAATCGTATTTTGTCTACCCGCCGAGCTAACTAGAAATCAGCATCGTTGAATATCGCGTCTTTGAATTGGCCTACTAATTGATATTGCTGAGAGAAGCTTAACGTTTGAGAAATTGTCGGGTTGACTTTTTAAGCACTCGAAAATAGGTTCCAAATAGCGTCAGTGACAACACCAAATAAATCAGAGCATAGGTAGCGCTGAGAGAGACCAGAATCAAAACTGGTATGAACGTTGTCGTCAGAGCAAAAACCAACAGGAAGGCGGCGAAAGTAGATCTGTAGCTCTGGAGGAGTTTTGTTTCTTTGTCAAGATTGAGACCAAAAACCCCTGACCCCTCCACCACGCTCAGCTCTTTTCTGATTTCTTCTTCGTAGCTCTGGAGGTTGTCGGCAAAAAAGATAATGAACGATTGCTTGATCAGATTCCAAAATCCGATGATCGCAATGATCAACAGCAGGCTAAGAAAGCCTACAAACAATAGCCCACTGGCATCAAACTCAGGTTTTGCCAACACGATAAAATCGACGACGGGCTTCCAAAGGGCGATGGTGGCTCCAATCACTCCCATCAGCTTGAGATCTGCAAAAGCACTTTGGATGTAGTCTTCGGCCTGCTGGCTAAGCCGCACGTACTCTTTGTAGAGATAGTCCAATCGTTGTTCAGGATCCATCAGCTTGTTTAGAGCAATAGTTAGTTGACTGTATTCATATTGCCCATGAACCAGTCTCCCAATCTGGCAAACCAGAGATGAGTTGCAGACAAAGCTGCCCCCTTCTCAAGGGGTAGGGGCTAGTACACGTCGAACCGATCAACCGCTCAGCAGAGCTTCGACAAACTCATAGCTAGAGAAGGGGCGCAGATCTTCGATGCCCTCGCCCGCGCCGATAAAGCGAATCGGCAGGCCGAGTTGCTCTACCACCGCCAGAGCCACGCCACCCTTGGCCGTGCCGTCGAGTTTAGTCAGCACCACGCCGCTGAGGTTGGCAGCTTGGGCAAAGACCTCAGCCTGGCGCAGGCCATTTTGACCCAGAGTGGCGTCGAGCACCAGCAGGGCTTCGACCTGGGCGTCGGGGGCTTTTTTGTCGACGATGCGGCGAATTTTGGCCAGCTCGTCCATCAGGTTTTTTTTGTTTTGCAGGCGGCCAGCGGTATCGACGAGCAGCAGCTCGATATGGCGCGATTTGGCGGCGGCGATCGCGTCATAGACCACCGCTGCCGGGTCGGTATTTTGACCTGGGTTGGCGATCACCTCCACATTGCTGCGGGCACCCCAGGTTTTGACCTGCTCGACGGCGGCGGCGCGGAAGGTATCGGCGGCGGCGATCAGCGTGTTGTAGCCCGACTTTTTGGCGATGTGGGCCAGCTTGCCGATGGTGGTGGTCTTACCCGCGCCATTCACCCCGGTCATTAGCCAAATGCTAAAGCCGCCCTTCTCTGGGGTAAAGGTGAGATTGTGGGCGTCGCCCAGGGGGGCATCGAGCATATCGCGCAAAATGGTTTTGAGGTAGGCGATCGCCTGATCGGGGGGCAGCACTTCCTCACGCATGCGGGCTTGCAGTGCTTCAATTACCTTTTCGGTGGCGGCTACACCCACGTCGGCCTGGAGCAGCAGCGACTCAATTTCCATCACCGCGTCATCGTTGAGTGGCCCCTGGCCAACGATCGCCTTGAGCTGGTTGACCAGGCTGAGACGGGTTTTGTTTAGCCCCTGGCGCAGCTTGTTGAGCCAGGTGATCTCTTCGGCAGAGATGTCGTCGGGTCGACGGCCCTGGGCGGCCAGCACTTCCGCTGACCACAGAAAGGCCTCGTCGAGGTCAATGTCGAGTAAGAACGGTTCTGGTGGAGCGGCAACGGCGGTGAGGGGTTCTGGCTCTGGCTCCACAATGGCATTAGCTTCGAGCTGGGCCAGGCGCTGCTGGCGCTCTGCTTCGGATTGAGCCCAGAAGGGGCGGGGAGTAGCCGGTTCGGGTGTAACGGGTGCGGGTACAACGGGTTCTGGCTCGACCGGTTCGAGTTCAGCGAGTTTTGGCTCAGCCGTTTGGGGTGCGGTGTCTGAGTCTACGGTTGCTTGGGCTTCAGCTAGCTCGGCTGTATCTACGGGCTCTGCTTCGGTTTCAGCCAGCGTCACTGAATCGATAGTCGGCGCTTCGACCTCGGCCACTGAGGGTTCTGCCGGTTCAGCTACCCGTGCTTCTTCCAAACCGGTCAGAGCGTTCTCTACCGATTCGGCAATTGCTACCTCAGGACTGTCTAAGTCAGGGCTCTGTGGCTCAGGAGACTCGGGTGCAACGACAGGTTCTTCGATCGCCTCCGGTTTAGCGTCAGCCTGCTGTTTCTGAATATTTTGGTAGGCAGCCTTGGCCCACTTCAGGTAGTCCTCTGAGGAAAGCTGTGGTGTGGCCGGGGGCGTCTCGGGGGCCTTGGCCTCAGCCTTTTTAGCTTCGGCATCGGCGCTGTCAGACTTGTCGAAACTGCGCTGAAACCAGTTAAACCCAGCCATATCAAACTACCTTGCGGACATTCTTGCTGTTGTTAATAGTAAGGCTTTATCCCCGCCTGGGATGGGCAGGGGTGAGCTGGGCTAGACTCGGCAACTCACTCCTCCCTCCGGGCACCCATAGCGATTGGGCGCAGGGTCAAGCTACAGGACTGTCGATCGCGGCCTCGCTGCCCTCGGGTGATTCGCCCTCGCCCTCGCGGTTGACGACCCGGCGCAGCACGCCGTTGATAAACCGAAAGCCGTCGTCATCGCTGTAGCGTTTGGCCAGTTCTACCGCTTCGTTGATGGCCACTCGGTCGGGGGTACCCAGGTAGTTCATTTCGACTACGGCCAGGCGCAAAATATCGCGATCGATGCGAGGCAAACGCTTGAGGTTCCAGGCGACCATGGCTTCGTCGAGAATGGCATCGACCTGGGTTTGGTATTTAACGGCGTGGCTGAGCAGCTCTAGGGCAAAGGCCTCAATCTCAGACTGATTGCTGAGGCGAATAAACTCGGGTAGCTCGACGGCGTGGGCGAGACGATTGATGGCGGTCTGGGTGAGGGCGATCGCATCTTCGACCATGGCCCGGCCCTTTTCTACATCGCTGGCGCGAGTACCGCTGTCTACCAGGTGCTGGTTGCCCCGCTTGAGCTCGTCGGAAGCCGTTTCGAGGGCGTCTTTGGCCTCGGCGGTGAGCGTTTGAATGGCCGCCAACAAGAGCTTTTCAAAGTCTTGTGTTCCCAGGGATTGGGGTGCCAGTCTACCGGGCTTATCAGAAAGCTGGCTGAGGCCCAGCAGGGCCAACTCGCGGGCCATACGGCGAGCTTGCATAGTCGATATCTCCGGTCTAGGAACACTGAAAAACAGGGAATCTAGACCTCTACCAGACTAAATTCCCGAACTGGCCTTAAATTGAACTCACATTCTAGCAATCTTCGTCTACGGGCAAGACGGAAAGTTGCTGAGGATATTCGGTGATATCGTTTGAACCCTCGAGCTCGTTTTGGCCGAGGGCATCTAAGGCCATGGCGGACTGGGCGCTATCGACGGAAACCACCCGATCGGAGGGCACCGCCGAAGCCAGGTTGGGGCCAACGATGCCGCCGGAGAGCAACACCTTAAAGGCATCTTCAATGGAGATTGAGAGGTTGACGACGTCGGTCTCAGGCACGATCGCGTACCAGCCGCTGGTGGGGTTGGGAGTGGTGGGCACAAAGACGCTGAGCATTTTGGGGGTGCCCGTCGCCGTTGTCGCTGCCGTCATGGCTCCGGTGACAAAGGCGATCGCCCAAGTGCCCTTGCGCGGATACTCGACCAGCACTACTTTGCGAAAGCGCGTACTGGAATCTTGAAAAACAGTCTGCAGCAGCTGCTGTAGTGTCTTGTACACCGACCCGGCTAGGGGAATCGACTGCACGACTTTTTCGCCCACATCCAGCAGCCAGCGCCCGGCAATGTTGCGGGCCATTAGACCAATGATCAAAATAGCCAGCAGCGGCACCGATAGGCCAATCGTCAGATTGATCAGGTTGACCAGTACCGGGTTGAGTCCTTCAAAGGGAGTCAACTGCTTGGGAAACCGAGTCAGCAGCCGCACTACCCAAGCCGAAATGGTGATCGTCAGCCAGATGGTGGTGGCTAGGGGAATAATCACCAGAAGACCGGCGATCAGATCATTTTTGAGGTCTTGCTTGATCTTTTGCAGCAGAGGCAGCTTGGGATGCTCTGGGCCTGGCAGAGTTGAGGAGTTGAGGGTAGGCGAACCGTTTAAGTCCATAATCCCGAAGTATTGGCTAGGGATAGCTAGGGCAATGAGAGCAAATAGCGATCGCCGCTTCGATTTTTATTTAGTCTTATCGAGCAAGGTTTGACGGTGGAAGGCTGAGCGGTAGAAGCCAGCGTCAAACAGTGGAACGACCTAAGCAACAGGTCTGGACATTATTGTAAACATTTGTATGAGGAAGCGGTGAAAATGTACAGCTTAAAGGTGGCATGTTTGCTTTCTCCCTCCTATCCTAAGGCAAACAGGTAGCGTGGTTAACAAAACCAGACAGATAGCCCGTTGCAGCCCAAGGCCTTACGCCTTGCCTAGGTCAGTCCGAGCATGTAACGGGCCAGGCTGAGGTAGAGCAGTACCCCCAGCACATCGACAATGGTGGTAATGAAGGGGGCCGACATCAAAGCTGGGTCAAAGCCCAGTTTGTCAAACAAAATTGGCAACCCTCCTCCGGCGGTGGAGGCCAAAATTGAAATGGCCACCAGGCTGATGCCCACGGTGCCAGCCACCGCCAGATTGCCCTGGAGCAGGTAGGCCCAGACCGTGACGACAGCCCCCAGCATCAAGCCCAGCACTGTACCGGCGATCGCCTCGCGTCGAATGACTGACAGAGCCTGCTTCGAGCTGATCTCTTCGGTATTGAGGCCGCGAATCACCACCGTAGACGACTGTGCCCCCACATTGCCGCCGCTGCCAATCAGCAGCGGAATGAAAGCGGCGAGAGTCACCACCTGCTGCAAGATATCTTCCTGGCTGCGAATAACGGCGGTAGTGACGGTGTTGGTGATCAGCAAAATCGACAACCACACCACCCGCTTGCGGGCCACATCAAACAGGTTTGACTGAAAGTAGCTGTCGCCGCCGCTCTGCACACCGCCTAGAGCGTAGATGTCTTCGGTGGTTTCAGCTTCGATCACGTCGATCAGGTCATCGACAGTGATAATGCCTACCAGACGGTCTTCGGTGTCGACTACGGGTACCGCCAAAAAGTCGTAGCGCTGCACAAGGCGGGCCACATCTTCTTGATCGGTGTCGGTGCGCACCGAGATTACCTCGCGGGTCATCAGATCGCCGATGGTCTGCTCGGGCTGGCCGGTGACCAGGTGCCGCAGGGAGATAATGCCAGTCATGCGGCGGGCGGCATCGGTGACAAACAGGTAATAGATGGTTTCGCTGACAAAGGCGCGGCTGCGAATGTAGTCGAGGGCGCGCAAAATCGTCCAGTTTTCTTTGAGCGCGACGTACTCGGGGGTCATGATGCGCCCGGCAGTGCCAGGGGCATAGCCCAGCAGCAGGGCGGTGGCCTCGCGCTCTTGGGGGCTGAGCTGAGTCAGCAGGCTGCGGACAAACTTGGCGGGCAGTTCGTCAAACAGGCGGGCGCGATCGTCGGGCGACATTTTATCGACAATGTCGATCACGTCCTGTCGCTTAAAGTCTTCGATCAGCGCCTGTTGCACGCTGGTGTCAAGGTTTTCGTAGACCTCGATCGCCTCGCCCTTGCCCAGCAGCCGAAAGGCGATCGCCTGCATGGCCTCGGGTAGGTCTTCAATGGCTTCGGCAATATCGGCAGGCTGCACCGGCACCAGCAGCGCCTTGGCCCCTGGCAAGTTGCCCTGCTCAAGCAGAACCTGAAGCTGCGATCGCACCAGCTCTTGCAGCTCCCTACGGTCTACCGTGAGGGCAGTCGGTGTGTCCTGCGCTTCGGTCAAGCGTTCGCCCCGGCGATACAACTGCAACTAGTCTAGTGGCCCTTGGCATCTCAGAGAAGTCAAAACGTTGGGATTATTCCCTGAACTTTGGCAAAAGCCCAAATCCCTGTCCTAAGCGGCTCATTTTGGCTTGGGTCAAAGGCAACACTGCCGACCTGACACCCAGAACAGCCGCCCGATCGAGACTATCGCTCGGCTGGCAGGCATCGGGCAGTGCCGGGCAGTACCGGGTTCGTACACCCCTAACGGCAGTAGAATGAGATTGAAAACATAGGTCTACTTTGCCAGTCAATCGCCGTATCTGTTTAGTCACTGGCCCGGCGCGATCGGGCAAAAGCGAGTGGGCCGAAGCCCTGGCCGAGGCCTCTGATCAGTCGGTCATCTATATTGCTACCTCTACCCTTGACCCCACAGATCTCGAATGGCAAAAACGGGTAGAGCGGCACCGCGATCGCCGCCCCTCCCACTGGCAGCTCAAAGAAGTCCCCATTGCCTTACCCGAGACTATCTGCTCCGCCACCGCTGAGGACTGTCTATTAATTGACTCCCTCGGTACCTGGCTGGCCAATCTGCTCGACCAGGACGACGACACCTGGAAGACCACCGTAGATGCCCTGGTTGAGAGCATGCGACAAACCCTCGCCACCGTGATTGTGGTCTCCGAAGAAACCGGCTGGGGCGTGGTGCCCGCCTACCCAGTGGGGCGCTTGTTTCGCGATCGCCTCGGCACCCTCACCCGCCAGGTCGGCACCGTCGCTGATGCGGTGTATCTGGTCGTGGCAGGCTACGCAGTCAATGTGAAGGCGCTGGGCGAGGGCATTGATCGGGCGGGCTGACGGTTGGGTCTTGAATTCAAGCCGGGCAGCCAACTCAAAATTCAAAACTAAGCACTCAAAGCTTCCCTCCCCTTACACCTCAAACCCCTCCATCTCATAACCTGTCCAATCGCCGTCAAACTTCTCCGCCACCAGAGGAGTCACCGTTAGCTGCGGTGGGTTGCCTGGCCCCACATCGACCCGTAGGCCTGAGTAGGGGCGTTTGAGGTCGCTGCCATCGCCGGTGCGGCCCAGGTATAGGTGCGACTTGGCCACGGAGTGGGTAGCCCCGTCAAGACCTTCAGTCAGCTCGGGGCCATCTTGGCGCTGGCGGCGCAGGCTGTAGCCGCTGCCGCCACAGATCACCCAGGGAATGTGCGCATCGCCGTGGCCGGTGTCGCCCGTACGCAGGTAGTCGAGGCAGTGGGCGTGACCGTTGAGCACCAGGTTGACCAGGGGGCGATCGGGGGTGGCGGCTCCCACGGCGGCGGCGACGTCGTTGAGCACCTGGCGCAGGTGGTGGCGCACTGCCAGGGTTTGCCCTTGGCTCCATTTGGTGGCTTCGGTGACGTAGGGGGGGTGGTGAAAAAATAGAATGCGCCCGCGCGCGGTAGGGTCTTGCCAGGAGGCAATCAGGCGATCGCGCAGCCACTGCAACTGCTCAGTATCCACCGTGGTCAGGCGGGAGCTGTTGAGCTGTTTGCCAATGTCGTTTAGCTCTTCGTCGATGGCTTCAATGCGCTCGGTGAGGTCTTCCTGCTGGTCTTCATCGGCGGGGCTAAAGACTCCTAGACTGGCCTGACGAAGCAGGTCAGTTTTTTGGGTTTCGAGCTGCTGGCGCTGCTGCTGTAAGGCTTGGCGACCGGCCTGGCCATGGGCCATCGGCAAGGGCTGGTTAAAGGTGTTGGAGTCAAGCGCAAAAAAGTCGATGCCGCCGTAGCGAAACGTATAGTAACGGTTGGGCAGTCGGGTAAACTCGCCTGGCTTGTAGGTGAGGGCGCGAGCATTGCCCACCGCGCTGGTGTAGTGGGCATCGAGGTGTTGAAGCAGCCGCGCCTCGGGCACCCCACAGAGGTAGTCTAAAAACGCTCTGGCAAAGGCGTCGCCCTGGTAAGAACCGTGCCAGCTCACATCTAGGTCAAGGTAGGAGCGCAGAGCGTAGCGCAGCGGTGCAGTCATACCCGAGGCCAACCCAATCACCAGGGGCAGGTCGTAATAGTCGTGGTTGCCCAGTACCGGCAAAATTGGGTGCTTGAGGGTCATGCGATCGTATTTGATGTGCCGGTAGCGATCGCCCCCTACCAGCCACTCTTGGTAGGGCTTAATAAAGTTTGACGGGTACTGCTCCCGCGAGCCCACCAGATACACCACATCCCCAGTGTGCAGGGTAAAACGGGCCGAGTCGAGGTACGGCAACAACTGCTCGGCTACCTGTCGCTGGGGGCTGCTGCTGCGGTGCCGACCCGTGCCGCTGTCGCCCACCACCAAAAACGAAAACGTCTCATCCTCTCCATGACCGTCATCGATCACCAGACGGGTTTGGTCAATGCCGTTTTCGACCACCAGCGGATGCTGCCACCGCACCCGCTGCTGCATCTTACGAATCTTGACCGCAATGGCGGGCTCGGTGACCAATTTTGACGACATAGCTGGCAGTTGAGTGGCAGTTGCTATAACCCTTTAGCATGGATCATGTTGAATGTGCGGAGCCTGAGCCAACATGGGCGTCTACAACGAGCGAATTTTGCCCTACCTGATCGATCTTTCCATGGCCGATCGCCTCTTGGGTGACTACCGCCGTGAAACGCTGGCTCAGGTCACCGGTGCCGTGCTCGAAATCGGTTTTGGTACCGGACTCAACCTGCCCTACTACCCCCATAGCATTGGTCAAATTACCACCGTAGACCCCAGCCCTGGGGTGCATCGTCTGGCCCAAAAGCGCATTGCGGCCTCCTCCATCACCGTAGATCATTACATGATTAGCGGCGAGGCGCTGCCCATGCCTGACCAAAGCTTCGACAGCGTGGTGAGTACGTTTACTCTATGCAGTGTGCCCAACATTGAGCAGGCCCTGGCCGAAATTTACCGCGTACTCAAACCAGGCGGGCAGTTCTTTTTTGTCGAACATGGCCTCAGCGATGACCCCGCCGTCCAAACCTGGCAAAACCGCCTCACCCCCATGCAAAAGCGCATTGCGGGGGGATGCCACTTCAACCGCAGCATGGGCGAGCTGATCGAACGACAGTTTGACCAGGTGGAGCTAAACGCTGCCTACGCCAAGAAGGTGCCAAAATTTGCCGGATATTTTTATCGCGGTACGGCAACGAAGCAACCCTAGACGTCTGATCGAAGCACTCCTGGATGCCGTCCGGTACGCTGTAGAAAGCTTTCGCCAGGCTCACCCCCCGGTGAACTGCACCGCACTACAGCCTACCCGCTAGAGACCCTGCTGCCATGGCCGTCCGCCTTTGGAACTTTCTCACCACCGACCTACAAGACCGGGTGCCCACCAAAACCTCCCCTGGCACCGCTCCTAGCGCCGCCGATGCCGCTGATGTAGTGCTGGGGCTGACCGTAGCGCTGGCGGTGGCCGTGCCCGACGGCCCGACCCTGGTCGGACTGATCGATCAGCTCGATTCACTGCTCGACGCCCTTAACGCCCCCCTGGGCAAGCTAGTGCGAGAGGCCCCATCGTTTGCCTCTCTGGGCAATGATCTGCTGACGTTTTATCGTCAGGCGACGCAAAAAGAGCCAACCCTAGCCCAGACCGTTGCCCTGGTGAGCCAGGCCGCCTACTTAGAGAGTTTTCGAGCATTTGTCAAACGCCACCCCAAGGTAGAGCAATGGCTGCTGGCCAAAGACAACACCCCCCAGGCTAAAACCATCACCCTGGAGATGAAGGCTCTCGGGCTCTTTGAGCTGACCGATGACGAGGCCCGCCTCTCGGCATTGTCATTTTCCCAATCGGCCCTGGCCAAGGCGTTTAACAGGGCTCTCAACGCTCGGCTAGAGCAGCTTGGGGCCACCCCTGAAATTGCCCACCGCATGGTTGAGTCGGTGGCCAAAAACACCCAGCGACATCTGCAAAATGCGATCGCCCAAGCCGACGAGACCATTCAGCAGCAGCTGGATTGCGATCGCTCTTAGCGAGATAGTGAGAGGCCACTGCTGGAGGCTTTGGGTGCTCATTGTTACCGATAGTGACAAGAGCTAAAACCCTCATAAAGTCTTCCCCTAGGTTCTCAGTTGGGTGTGTTAGATTGGGCGTAATTTGCTGCTAGAACCTACACACATGACACTTGCAAAGCGGGGACTGATCCTAGGTGCAACTGCCCTAGCCGTGGCTACCGTAACTGTAACCGGTGCCGGTCTCCACCTATCCCAGAGCAAAGCCTTCTTCCAAGAGAGCCCCAAAGAGCTCATTGATGAGGTCTGGCAGCTCATCGATCGCAACTTTGTCGACGCCACCTTTAACCAGGTCGACTGGGAAGCGGTTCGTACCGAGTACCTAGAACGAAACTATACCAACCAGGAAGAAGCCTACGTCGCCGTCCGCGAAATGCTGGAGAAGCTGGAGGATCCCTATACTCGCTTCATGGATCCAGAAGAGTTTAGCAATATGCAGATTGACACCTCTGGCGAACTCACCGGGGTGGGCATTCAGATCTCCCAGGACGAAGAGACCAAAGAGATTGTGGTCGTCGCTCCCATCGAAGACACTCCCGCCTTTGATGCCGGTATTCGCCCCAAAGATGTCATCTTGGCCATCGATGGCGAACCCACCGAGGGCATGGAACTCAACGATGCGGTCAGCAGAATTCGCGGCCAGGTGGGCTCATCGGTGACCTTGACCATTCGTCGCGACGGGCAAGACCTGGAGGTACCCATTGTGCGGGCTCGGATCGAGATTCATCCGGTGCGCTACACCACTCAGACTGGCCCAGAGGGTCAAGTGGGCTACATTCGCCTCAATCAGTTCAGCGCCAATGCGGCTACTGAGATGAGCAATGCGATTAAAGACCTAGAAACCCAGGAGGTGACGGGCTACATTCTTGACCTACGGTCTAACCCCGGTGGTTTGCTTTACTCCAGCATCGATATTGCCCGCATGTGGCTCAACGATGGCACCATCGTGTCGACGGTAAATCGTCAGGGCGTCGTCGATGAAGAGACCGCCAACAATCGGGCGTTGACCACCAAACCGCTGGTCGTTTTGGTGGACGGCGGCTCTGCCAGCGCCAGCGAAATTTTGTCGGGTGCCCTAAAAGATAACGACCGGGCAGTTTTGGTCGGCACTCGCACCTTTGGCAAAGGTCTAGTGCAGTCAGTGCGCAGCCTCGGCGATGGGTCAGGTCTGGCCATTACCGTGGCCAAATATCTCACCCCCAACGGCACAGATATCAATAAACATGGTATTGACCCAGACATTGCGGTCGAGCTGACTGAGGAGCAGCGGGAGCAGCTAGCGACCGATCGCGAGGCCATTGGCACCGCCGCCGATCCTCAGTATGCCGAAGCATTGCGGGTGCTGGGTTCAGAAATCCAGGAGGCGCGGGGCAGCAACAACGTGACCTCAGCCCCGGCCAACTAAGGTTGAATCTAAGTCATCAAGGGGAGCGTTTTGCCACAGACAAAACGCTCCCCTTGATGGTTTTTGTAGTTACCCCTATGCAAGAGAATCCCATCGGGATTAGGACGATGTCGGTTCCTGTCTGCCTTCTACCGCTGGCGTCGAGACGCCCGCAGAGGATTGCCCCCAAACACTAGTAAAACCAAGGCGGCGGCGAGCATGCCAGCGGCGGTGCAGAAAGCGAGCAGCACCCCAAAGGGTATCTCGACCGACTGTAGATTGAGCAAACGCACTGAAACGGGAGTGGCGTTTTGTACGGCAATAATGGCGATCGCCACTACCCACACCGCTGGCACGAGGGCAAAAGCAAGTCTAACCATGGGTACAGCGCTGTAGAAAAGTGTGCATAAGGGGGGGTGCCCAAAAAAGAGTTGCCAAGAGTTGATCGCTTTAGGTAGTATAGTCAACTGGGCTATATGAGAGAAATCATGGCAAAACGGGTACAGGTAGTTCTCACAGAAGACATTCGCAAGCTGGGCTATAACGGCGATCTGGTTGAGGTTGCCCCCGGCTATGCACGTAATTATCTTATCCCCAACGGGAAGGCAGTGCGCACTACCCCTGGCGTACTGAAGCAGGTTGAGCGGCGACGTGAGGCCCAAAAACAACGCCTGCTCGAAATCAAGCAAGAGGCTGAGGCTACTAAAACAGCTCTGACTACCATTGGCATGTTCACCATTCAAAAACCGGTGGGTGAAAATGATGCGATCTTTGGCACTGTAACCGCAGCCGATGTGGCTGAGGTGATCAAGTCACTCTCTGGTAAAGAGGTTGACCGCCGCGATATCTCGGTGCCCGACATCAACAAGCTGGGTGAGTACCAGGCTGAGGTCAAACTGCACCCCGAGGTGACTGCCACCGTCAATCTGCGCGTGACTGCCGAGTAGTTATCGCTGGGCCTGTGTAGCCTTGATGTTGAAAAGGGTTTGTCTTCGGTCAGCCAGTTAGGGCGCTGACGTTTGAAGGCAAGCCCTTTTCTCTGAAATGCGCCATAGGTCAACGGGCAGTTTAAAGGACTTGGGTCGGGGAGTGACTACAGCAGCAGGGCCGCCCGCTCCGCCAGGCTCGATCGCTCACCCTTGGTGAGGGTAATGTGACCAGCCAGGGCCTCGCCCCGAAATCGCTCAACCACGTAGGTGAGGCCGTTGCTTGAGGCATCGACGTAGGGGTTGTCGATCTGCTCGGGGTCGCCAGTGAGAATGATTTTGGTGCCCTCGCCAGCCCGGGTGAGAATGGTCTTGACCTCGTGAGGGGTGAGATTTTGCGCCTCGTCAACGATGAGAAACTGCTTGGGAATCGATCGCCCGCGAATGTAGGTCAGCGGCTCAATCTGCAACAGCCCTTGGTCAATCATTTCATCGTGGCCGCGCCGCCAGTGCTCGGGCTTGCCGCGCATATCCTGGGTGCCAAAGATCAAATCAAAGTTGTCGTAAAGGGGCTGCATCCAGGGGTTGAGTTTTTCGCGCATGTCGCCGGGCAGGTAGCCAATGTCTCGGCCCAGGGGCACGATCGGGCGAGCAATCAGCAGTCGCGAGTAGAGGCGTTCGTCGGCCACTTTTTGCACCCCAGCGGCGATCGCCAGCAGAGTTTTGCCGGTACCCGCCTTGCCCACCAGGGTCACCATCGAGATCGAGTCTTGCAGCAGCAGCTCAAAGGCAAAACGCTGCTCGCGGTTGCGGGGCTGTACCCGCGATATGCCGGCATGGGGCAGCTTGCTCAGAGGCACCAGTTTGCTGCTGGTGCCCTGTGCTAGAGCAAGGGCGGTGTGGTTGGGATTGGTCTCATCGACTAGGGTCACCAGCTGGTTGGGGTAGAGGGAAATCTCGAGCTTGAGGTGGCCGTCGCCAAACAGCTGGCTGATCGCCTCGGCGCTGGTTAGCACCTCCAGGGTGCCGGTGTAGAGGTCGTCGTAGTCGACCTTGTCGGTTTCATAGTCTTCGGCCACTAGCCCCACGGCGTCGGCTTTGATGCGCAGATTGGTGTCTTTGCTCACCAGCACCACCGGCATGTCGTGGTGCCGCTGGTACTCCATAGCCACCGCGAGAATGGCGTTGTCGCCCAGGTCGCCCTCTAGCTCGGGGGGCAGCTGGCGCAGGGTGTCGCGGTGGCACAGGGCCACCTTGAGGGTGCCCCCCTTCTGCAACGGAATGCCCTGCACCAGCGACCCCTGCTGGCGCAGCTCATCTAGGGTGCGGGAGACGTAGCGGGCGTTGCGGCCGGTGTCGGCGGTGCCTTTTTTGAAGCGATCGAGTTCTTCGATGATGGTGATGGGCAACACCACGTCATTGTCCTCAAACCTAAACATTGCCAGGGGGTCGTGCAGCAATACGTTGGTGTCGAGGACGAAGACTTTTTTCATGAATCAGTATGAGTAGGACAGTGAACCAGCCCCAAGGACGGTTGACCAGAGAGGCTGACCAGAGGGTGCTACATCGGTTTGTCGAGGCAGCGACTGTCCTTTACCGGGGGCTATTTTTAGAAATGGGGGTTAGGTGCCATTTCCGTGGAGTGCGACTGGAGTACAACAATTCTGTATGGCCCAGAGGCGAGGCCTCGACCCCAGTTCTAGAATGGCTGTTTAGACACTGTAGCGGATTCTGTAGTGAGTTCAGCCCCTGGGCTGCGGTCAGGGCTGCCCTTCCTCGTTTACTATGGCCTATGGGTTGTTTCTCCCAAGCATTTACTGTCACTTCTGGAGCCCTCCATGCGTCTTTCCCAAATGCTGTTTGTCACCCTGCGGGAAGATCCGGCAGAGGCCGAAATCCCCAGCCACAAGCTGCTGCTGCGGGCGGGTTACATGCGACGCATTGCCAGTGGTGTCTATGCCTACCTACCCCTGCTGCTGCGGGTGCTCAACAAAATCTCTGACATCGTGCGCGATGAAATGAACGCCACGGGTGCTCAAGAATGTCTGCTGCCTCAGCTCCAGCCCGCCGATCTCTGGCGCGAGTCGGGCCGGTGGGACACCTACACTAAGGCCGAGGGCATTATGTTCTCGTTGACCGATCGCCGCCAGCAGGAGGTCAGCCTTGGCCCCACCCACGAGGAGGTAATCACCGCCGTGGCGCGGGATATGATCCGATCCTACCGTCAGCTGCCGCTGCATCTGTACCAGATCCAGACTAAGTTTCGCGATGAAATTCGCCCTCGGTTTGGCCTGATGCGCGGGCGCGAATTCATTATGAAAGACGGCTATTCGTTCCACGCCAACGAGAGCAGTCTGAAAGAAACCTACCAGGAAATGTACACCGCCTACAGCAATATGCTGCGCCGCTGCGGGCTGGAGTTTCGGGCGGTGGATGCAGATTCGGGGGCGATCGGCGGGTCGGGCTCTACCGAGTTTATGGTGCTGGCCGACGCGGGTGAAGATGAGGTGCTCTACACCGAGGATGGCCAGTACGCTGCCAACGTTGAAAAAGCGGTCTCTGTGCCGCCGGACGCGGTGCCTTCGGCCTTTAGCAAATTTGAAAAGCTAGATACGCCCAACACCCCCACTATCGACTCCCTGGCCACCTTTTTGAAGTGTTCTGCCACCCAGATTGTCAAGAATGTGCTGTATCAAGCGGTGTTTGACAATGGCCGGGTGGTTTTGGCCATCGTCAGCCTGCGGGGCGATCAGGATGTGAATGAGGTGAAGCTCACCAACGAGTTGACTAAGTTGGCGCCAGACTACGGCGGCACTACGGTACTGGCGCTGGGGGTGCCTGACGCCGATGCCCAGCGCCAGTGGGCGGCTAAACCCTTACCCCTGGGCTACATGGCTCCCGATCTGAGTGACGACTATATTCAAGGCGGCAAAGACATCGAGCCAAAATTTCTGCGCCTGGTGGATGAGACTGCTGTCGGTCTAAAAAACTTTGTCACCGGCTCAAACGAGGCTGGCTATCACGTGGTGGGGGCCAACTGGGGGAAAGAATTCACTCTGCCCAAAACAGTGGTGAATGTGCGGAAGGCGGCGACGGGCGATCGCGCCCTCCACGACCCCAGCCAAACCCTACAAACGGCCCGAGGCATCGAGATCGGCCACATCTTCCAGCTGGGGACTAAGTACTCCCAGGCTCTCGGGGCCACCTTCACCGATGAAACCGGGGCCGAGCTGCCGCTGGTGATGGGCTGCTACGGCGTGGGTGTCTCGCGCCTGGCTCAGGCGGCGGTAGAGCAGTCTTACGACAAAAATGGCATTGTCTGGCCGGTGGCGATCGCCCCCTACCAGGCCATTGTCGTCATCCCCAACATGGGCGATGACTTGCAGGTCGAGGCTGCCAAGACCATCTACACTGAGCTGCTGGCGGCGGGGGTCGATGCCCTGCTCGACGATCGCGATGAGCGGGCCGGGGTCAAGTTCAAAGACGCCGACCTAATTGGCATTCCCTACCGTATCGTTACCGGACGTGCCCTAAGAGATGGCAAGGTCGAAGTGGTCGAGCGGGCCACCGGCATTGTGCAGGAGGTGCCTCTAGCCTCGGTAGTGCCCGTGGTCAAAGGTTGGATCGATGAAGAGTTGCTCTCTAGCCGGTAGCGCCCGCACCGACCACAGACCATGGAACTGATCACGATCATTCTCTCAGCGCTGATGGGCGTCGCCGGTAGCGGGGGCGTTGTGGTTGACACGCTGGCGGCGACCGCCCTGCGCGACCAGATCGCTGGGGCCGAGCTGCTGCAGGTGCGCATTGACAATGTGCCCAACTACCAGCTGATCAACGGTCGTATCGACCACGCTCGGATTGCCGCCCGTGGCCTAGAAACTCGGCAACTGCCAGGGTTGCGCATTGACTCTATCGACCTAGAGACCGATGCCGTAGATGTGGATATAGCCCGCCTACAGCAGGGTGAGCTGGTGCTCGATCAGCCCGTCCAGGCGGCCCTGCGCCTGCGCCTAAAAGACAGCGATATCAACGCCTTTTTGCAGTCGCCTCTGGTGCAAAGCTGGCTCGACACCCTGCAATTTAGCCTGCCAGGGGCAGTGGGTGAGCGTGAGCAAAACCGCTACGGCCTGGCCAATCCATCGCTGACGTTTTTAGAGGGCGATCGCTTTCGTATTGTGGTCGATCTTGAAGATCGCATTGACCAGGAGGATATTGCGATCGTCATCGACCTGGGCTTAGCCACCGTCAACGGCCATCGCTTTGCGCTGATCGACCCTACCATTACCGTCGATGGCGAAGAAGCTCCACCCCAGCTGTTGGAGTCATTTGTCGAGGGGGCTCAAGATCAGCTCACCCTGCGGCGTTTAGAAAGTCTGGGCTTGATCGCCCGCATTCTCAACTTTAAAGTGCGTGACAATGAGCTAGATATGGCGATCTTTGCCAAAATAGAGCCGACCTCTTCCCTTTTAACCCGGCAGCCAGCTGTAGAAGCTGTCCCCTCCGGGCCCTAGGGTGGCCCGGGGTGACCTAGGCTAAAATTAAACTCCTTCGGTAACCACCATGGACTACAGAAATAAGCTGCGGCAAGTTCCCCTCGGTATTTTGGCCGGATTGGCCACCCTGGTGCTAGCCTCGGGTGGCTCTGTGGCCTGGTTTACCTGGCGTGCGCTCAACCCAAGGCCGCCGGTGGCTGAGTTTCCCAATTTAGAAATCGAGACCGAGCCCATGCTGGCGCAGCCCGAAGTGGCTCCCCCTGCCGACCCCCTCCAGGCAGAGACCTCTCCCGCCAAAGAACCCATTGCCCAGACTGCCCCAGCCGAGGCCGCAGGACAAATTTTTTGGCTCAAGGACGAAGGTACCGGCTTTAAGCTGGTGGCCCAGCCGATTTCGGTGGCGGCTGATGCCGCCCCCTCTGATCGCGTCACTGCCGTTTTTTCTAGCCTACTGTCTAAGGCTGGTGACCCTAGTCAGGGGGCATTTACTACTATTCCAGAGCAGACTCGGCTACTCAACGCTTCGGTCGAAGCCGACGGCATTCATATCGATCTATCCGGCGAGTTTGAGGCTGGCGGCGGCAGTGCGTCTATGATGGGTCGCCTGGGCCAGGTAATCTACACCGCCACCGCCTTTGACCCCACTGCCCCAGTGTGGATCTTGGTGGAGGGCAAACCGCTCACCCTGCTCGGTGGCGAAGGGCTAGAGGTCAGCCAGCCCATGACCCGCAGCGACTTTGACGCTGGCTTTGAGCTTTAGCACCCCTGACGTATTTTCAGAGATCTTAGCCCAGGGCTCAATGCATTGAGCCCTGGGCTAAAACCCCTTACAATAAGTACCCATGTTCCACTAGAGCATTCTATGGATTTGTTTACTACGGCCCCTGCCCGTTGCCGCCTGGGCAAAGTGGTTAAATCTAACTCCCACTGCGACTATGTGGTGCAGGTTGACGACGCCCAGGATGTCTGTTCGCCGCCCTCGCCAGAAGCCTGTGGCTTTGGTCAGTTTGTCAGCTTTGACAACGATAGCCGTCACTGGGCGGTGGGGCTGGTGTACAACTCTCAGCTATTTAATCCGCTGTTTCTCAATACCGGGCCGCGCCTGTCGAGTGAGCCCGACCCCCTGTTTACCCCCGACTTGGTGCAAGAGACGCGCACCCTTTTGGGGGTGGTGCTGGTCGGCACCCTGGTCAGTGAGAATGGTCAGACCTATGGCCAACACGGCATTCCTCGGGTGGTGGTGCCCGCTAATACTCCGGTCTATGGCATGACCCCGGCATCGGTACACCGCTTTCACTGCAATGTTGATGGGCAAACCCAGTTTAGCTACTACAGTCACTTGCTCAGGTCGGGGGGCATGTTTGCCGCCCAGCTCGCCCAGCAGGTGCTGGCTGAACTGGTGGAGAGCGAGTTGTTTACCGGAGCTGATCAGCGAGCGCTGATGGTACTCGGTAAGGAGCTGAGCTGGAAGAACACCCTGGGGGCCATTCGATAAACCCAGGACACCAAAAGTGTAGTCTTTGATTTCTTATTAACTAGAACCCCTACACAGCAGGCGTGCCCAAAAAGTCCCCGATCGCAGTCTAGTACCCCGCCGCCAGGGCAATAGCACCATCAGATTCGACCTACCCTAGGGTAGACAGGCAGAGTAGTATTGCCTCAGTCCACTCCACGATGGCTCCGTAGGTGTCGCCCGTGGTGCCCCTGAGACGGTGGTTCAGGTAGGCTCCTATAGCTAGAGAGCCGCCTAAGCCACCGAGTAGGGTCAGGCCATTGAGCACCATTTGAGCGGGGCTGGCCCAGGCCCAGAGGCTGTGGAGCGCCAGCGCCAACCCCAGACCCAGCAGCCAATCTTGGGGCGATCGCCGATGCTCCCGATGCAAGGCTCCTTTGCCCTCGGCCCGCAGGTAGGGGTAGCGGGCGATCGCCACCACCTGGCCCCAGCGACTCCAGATCATGGCCGCAATCAGCACCCAGCCTCGCCCGCTGACCAGGTCTGCCAGAGCCAAGGTTTTAAGGCCGAGAATGGCGATCGCTGCCATCACCCCAAAGGCCCCGCTATGGCTATCGGCCATTACTGCCAGCCGCCGCTCCGGTTGCATTACGGCCAGACCATCTGCGGTGTCCATGGCACCATCTAGGTGTAACCCGCCGGTCAGCCACACCGCTAGGCCAACTATTAGGGCACTGCGGGTTAGGGGCGGCATGCCCATGTGCCCTAAGGCCCAATCTACCGCCACCAATCCTAGGCCTAGCCCCAGGCCCACCACTGGAGCGAGGGGGGCAATGCCCTCAAAACGTGGCTGCCAACCGGGGGGGAGCGGCAGCTTGGTGTAAAACAAAATAGACCCGCCCAGACGAGCAAACCAACCAGGACGAGGAGTAGGGTGGTCAGGCTGCACTGGAAGCAACGGTGTCACGGATCCACCTTCAGGGAGGCTAAAAAACATTCCGCCGGATTGCGGAAACTGTAGCATTTCGGTAAAAGGCTCAAAGGCTGGGCTTTTGACGGGCTTCAGCCAAAAATTTCCATGGAACCAAGACATTGCAGAGCAGATCATTCCCAGCAATATCGAGTATCTTGGATATAGATTGACAGGAGCGATCGCCACAGGCCTTGCTCCAAAGCCAACGTAGCGTGGTTAAAAATTCATGAATCACGAACGTGCTACTAACTTGAGCCTCCCCGCTCCTTGTTTAATCGATAACGGGGTAGTTGTCAACAAAACCGACATGCTCAGGCTATTGCAAGACCTCGGTCAAGTCCGGTACCGTCATTTTCAAGACAGCGTTCCCATTTCCGAAGGCCAAGGCTTGGTAATGGAAGTGTTTGCCGATAGCCAACAGGCTACGTTGGTGGCTAATCATACCCTATATATCAACGTTTACAGCTTTGATTTCCTAGAAATAGGTAAAACTGATACAGACGGCAGTCACTTTGATCTGGTGCAAGACGGTCGCAGGCTGCGCTTAGTTCCGCTCTCTGACCCCATGCATGAGCAAATTACCCGGTCAGTCAACACCGCTACCCTAGAAGCCATGGTTGCTGATGCCCTCTCTGCCAGCTGGGACGCCTGTCTCGATGACGATCGCAACTTTCTTGACTAGTGCAGGCTGAGCTTGCCTGGTGATGAGGCCGGGCAACTATCTGGCGGGGGTAGGCCCAAGGTCGCAACACAGCAGAGATTTTGTAGATCTTGGCGTCAATCTTCGTCACTGGGTGGATAGACTGTGCGAAGCTGACTCCGAATTTTAAGACGAATTTTAAGACGGTGTTGACTGAGACGTAGGTCTTCGCCTAGGCGGGGCTTGAGGGAGAGTGACAGCGGGCGATAGGCCACTGCGGTGCTCGACTCTGCGGTGCTTAACTTGTGGCAAATCCCATGCGGCGGTTGGCAAAGTTGTTTATCCTATCTGAGGACACTTCATCTGGGGAGATGCTATGGAACTGCAAGGGATTCGCGATCGCATTACGGCCATTCGCAGCAAGCGAGAGGCGCTGATTCGCCTGCTGGAGCAGCCAGATTTGGGCACGCTGCGGATCGATGTCAACCAGGCGATCGAAGAAATGGACGATCTGCTAGAAGAATTTGACCGCACCTTTCCGGTGGGATGATAGGTTGGGATTTGGGCTAAATTTGCCCCGCTATTTTCACCCTTAACCCCATTTCCTTTGATCTGCTATGGCCACCAGCTACACCGTTGAGATTCACCACCGGGGCTCGACCCACACCATTACCGTGCCCGAAGACCAGACTATTTTGGCGGCGGCCCATGCGGTGGGGCTCGACCTACCGACCTCTTGCGGCGCGGGGGTCTGCACCACCTGTGCCGCGCTGGTGCTAGAGGGTGAGGTCGATCAATCTGACGGCATGGGGGTTAGCAATGAGCTACAGGCGGAGGGCTACGCGCTGCTGTGTGTGGCCTATCCCCGTTCTGATATCAAGCTAGAAACTGAGAAAGAAGACATTGTCTATCAGAAGCAGTTTGGCCAGGGGTAGACATCAACGCCATGGCCTTAGCTACTCACTTCATTACGCTAAATTTTCCTTTGGGAGATGCCAGGGGCGATTTGGTCAGTGCGATCGAAGCGGCTCTAGCCGAACAGGGGGAGCCGCTGCGCTGGGCCATTACCCAGGTCAATAGCGCAACCCAAGTTGCCACCGTAGAGGCTGTGGTAACGACTGAGCCCTGATTTTCTCTGAATTATGCTCTCCCCTGTCCCTGGTCGTCGTCCCTATACTGCGGTGCTGGTGGTGCCGACGGGAATTGGTGCGGCGGTGGGCGGCTATGCGGGAGACGCTCTGCCGGTGGCGCGGGCCATGGCCTCGGTGGTGGATACGCTGATTACCCATCCCAATGTGATGAATGGGGCGCAGCTCTACTGGCCGCTGCCCAACGCGCTCTACGTCGAGGGCTACGGCCTTGACCAGTTTGCGGCGGGGCGGTGGGGCCTGCGGCCAGTGCATAGCAACCGCATTGGGCTGGTGCTAGATGTCGCGATCGAAGACGACCTGCGCTGGCGGCATCTCCAGGCGGCGGATGCGGCCCGGGCCACCCTTGGACTGCACTTGACTGACTACGTGGTCACCGATGCGCCCCTAGGAGTAGAGCTGCGATCGGCGGCGTCGGGGGCGACCTGGGGCACGATTGGGCGGCCTGACAGTTTGCTGCGGGCGGCGGAGCGGGCGATCGCCGCTGGAGCCAATGCGATCGCCGTAGTTGCTCGCTTCCCTGACGACATTGAGAGCGAGGCCCTGCAAGACTATCGCCAGGGCCAGGGGGTTGACCCCCTGGCGGGGGCCGAGGCGGTGATTAGCCACCTGGTGGTGCGTACCCTGCGAGTGCCCTGTGCCCACGCCCCAGCCCTGGGACCGCTGCCCCTCGATCCTTCTATCTCGCCCAAGTCGGCGGCGGAGGAGCTGGGCCATACCTTTTTGCCCTGTGTGCTGGCGGGGCTGAGCCGGGCCCCCCAGTTTGTGGCGGGGCCGTCTTCCGGTGCTGGATCGCTGTGGGCTGACCAGGTAGATGCGATCGTAGTGCCCGCCAGTGCCGGCGGTGGCAGCGCCCTGCTGAGTTTGGGGCCACGGGCCTTAGCGATCGCCGTTGAAGCCAACTCCACTGCTCTATCTGTCAGCCCAGAAAGCCTCGGTGTACCCGTGGTGCGAGTGGCGTCGTATCTGGAGGCGATCGGCCTGCTGGTCGCTCACCGAGCAGGGGTGCATCCCCAGGCGCTGACTGCCCATGTGCCCCACCTAAAGAAAATAGACCCTATCCAAAGCGAGAAACGGAGTTCTCCCTGGGGAAAAATTACAAATTCTGAGCGAGACTTTGCGTAGCGGCTGGGGTTGAGGTTCTCCCCTCGGGCAGATAAAAACTGTGATTTACATTTCTACAATTGAGTCTGGAGAAGGTCAGCTTGGTCATCACTAGTAGGGTTGTCTTTCTGCCGTTGCCTACAGGTGAAAAGCTGCTAGGCAAGCACCGCTGCCGATATTTCCCAGCAATGCTAGGCCTAGGGAATGGTTTTGTTGTTGCTATGGGTCTTGCCATGGCCTAAACGGCTGGGCGAGGGGCCGCAGCTGTTGTAGGCCTGACCTTCGCTGCTGTCACAGGAACAGGTTATGAAAGAGCGCACGGTTAACGTTTTGCTAGTGGAGGATGACGCAGTGGACGTGATGAACGTCCGGCGAGCCTTTAAGCGCAATCAAATTAAAAACCCGCTGTATGTCGCCAATAACGGGCTAGAAGCGTTGTCGATGCTGCGGGGTAGTGATGCAGCGCCGCCGACGGTGCCCGGACACCGCCGCTTGGTGCTGCTCGACATCAACATGCCGAAGATGAACGGCCTCGAATTTTTGCAGGCGCTACGGCAGGATGAGGTGTTGAAGTCTACCCCGGTGGTGGTGCTAACCACCTCCGATGCTGACCGCGATCGCCTAGAGGCCTACCGCCTCAATGTGGCGGGCTACATTCTCAAGCCGGTCACCTTTGCCACCTTTGCCAATGTGATGGCGGCGCTTAATCAGTACTGGGCGCTGTGTGAAATCCCTTAGACTGTAGGCAAAACTCTATTGTTGGCTTGACCCAGGTTGAGTTGATGGCAGACATTGGACAAGCCGGTCTGATTTAGTCTTGACCCAAACATGTGAAAATGTGCAACCTCAGGGCAGCGATAACGTCTGAATGGGTATGGCCATAGAACTGCTCTTGGTCGATGACGACGCGGTCGATCGTATGGCGATCTGCCGGGCCTTGGCTAAGGCCGATCTGTCGATACAGGTAACCGAGGTGATCAATGCTGAAGAGGCGATCGTCCATCTCAGTACTCGTCCCTGTGACTGCGTGTTTCTCGACTATCGCCTCCCTGAGCAAGATGGCCTGTCTTTGATTCGTCAGTGGCGGGCCGAGGGGGTGACCATTCCCCTTGTGGTGCTCACCGGGCAGGGAGATGAGCAGATCGCGGTAGATTTAATGAAGGCGGGGGCCAGTGACTACCTGGTAAAAACTCGGGTGTCTCCCGATCGCCTGGCGCTGCTCTTGCGCAATGCCATGCGGGTGCACAAGGCCGAACAGCGGGAGGCCAATGCCCTGGCCCAGCTGCAACAGACCAACGCCCTGCTGACCCGGCAAAATGAAGAGCTAGGGCGTCAGCGTCGCTATATTGAAGACCAAAACCTCAAGCTGCTGTCGGCCTACCGGGTAAAGTCGGAGTTTTTGGCCACCATGTCCCACGAGCTGCGCACTCCCCTCAATGCCATTCTGGGATTTTCTCAAATTCTCGATAGCCAGTCGAAGGGGCCGCTGACCGACCACCAGGCCGAAATGGTCAAGCGCATTTTTACCAACGGCAAAAATTTGCTCAACCTGGTCAACGATATTCTCGATCTGTCAAAGCTAGAGGCCCAGCGACTGACCCTGACCTCCACCGCTGTGGATCTGCCTCGGCTGGTGCAGGCCACGCTGTTTGACCTACAGTCGCTGGCCGACGCTAAAGCGTTGTCCCTAGAGCTGACTCTGCTCCTACAGGATCCGATCATTCATAACGACGAGCATCGGCTGCGGCAGGTGCTGACCAACTTGGTGTCAAACGCGGTGAAGTTTACCGATCGCGGTCAGGTGCAGATCACCCTGAGTGAATCATTGCCCGACCAGGTTGTTTTAACAGTTGCCGATACCGGCATTGGCATTGCTGCCGATCATCTGCCCCACATCTTTGAAGCCTTTCGCCAGGTCGATCAAACGATTCGCCGCCAGCGCTCTGGTACGGGTTTGGGGCTGGCGATCGTGCATTCTCTAGTGTCAATTATGGGCGGCACCGTTGCGGTTAAGAGTGAGCTGGGTCAGGGGACTGTATTTACCGTGACGCTGCCTCGGCGAATCGGTTAGGTCAACGGCTGGATGGACAGACAATGGGCCAAGGATCCCTGCCGCTCGGTCGTTGGTCGTCTTGGACTTGCTACGATGGGAATGTTGTTGCGATCGCCTTGGCCCTGTGACCGTTGCCCTAGATAAAATCGCCCTCCAATACCCCACCTTGGATGGTGAACCCGTGGCCGCAACCTTTGTGCATCTCTATGCCCTGCTGGTGACGCTGGAGGTGCTGCGCCAGTATCTGGAGGGGCGACGGGCGACGGTGTTGGCCAACCAGTTTTTGTATTACTCCGAAGGCATGCCCCGGCTGCGCTGCGCCCCCGACGTAATGGTAATTTTCGATGTCGAACCCGGTGGGCGCGACAGCTACAAGATCTGGGAAGAGAGTCAGGTGCCAGCGGTGATCTTTGAAATGCTCTCCCAGAGCACCCAAGACCACGACCAGGTTTTTAAGAAAACCCTCTACGAGCAGATGGGGGTGCAAGAATATTGGCTGTTTGACCCCAAGGGCGAATGGCTGCCCCACCAGCTTGAGGGCTACCGTCTAGAGCAGAATTACTACCAGCCGATTACCGATGGTCGCAGCGCGGCATTGGGGCTACGACTGGCGGTAGAAGGGGCTTTAATCGGCTTCTACCGCGACGATACTGGGGAGCGTCTTTTAATTCCTAGAGAGCTGGCAGAGGCCCTGCGGCGCGAGGCGCTGGCCCGCCAGCAGGCGGAACAGCGAGCAGAACAAGCGCGTCAACGAGCAGAACAAGCGCAGCAGCGGGCCGACGAAGCCGAGGCCAGGCTGGCCGCCCTGAAGGGCAAATTGCGCGATGACCCTCTGGGTCGGTCTTTGACCATCGCGGCATTGATCTCGAATCCTAGGAGCACAGCGCCAGTGAGCTTTGGCAATCCAGTACTCACTAGCCGGAGCAACATGGGAGAATAGAAACCGCCAAATTCAGTCCGTAACACTCGGGGAAAGATTCTGTGAAAGCTCTTGTGGTTGGCAGCGGTGGTCGTGAACATACCCTGGCCTGGGCGCTGCTGCGTAGGTCGGAGACCGCCCCTCAGGGGGCCTTACCCAAAATTACCGAAGTGTTTTGCGTGCCTGGCAACGGCGGCACCGCCACCTTGCCCCACTGCCGCAACCTAGCGATGAACCCCAGCGACTTTGAGGGCATCGCCCGCTTTGCCCTAGTCAACAACCTAGAGCTGGTGGTGGTTGGCCCCGAACAGCCCCTGGCAGAAGGCATTACCGACTATTTGCAGAATCAGGGACTCAAGGTGTTTGGCCCCTGCCAGGCGGGGGCGCAGATCGAGGCCAGCAAAGCCTGGGCCAAGGCGCTGATGGTTGAGGCGGGCATCCCCACGGCGAAGGCTGAGGTGTTTACCGACGAAGCCGCCGCCCTAGACTACCTCAAGCAGGTAGGTGCGCCCATTGTGATCAAGGCCGACGGGCTGGCGGCGGGCAAGGGGGTCACCGTGGCCCACACCCTAGAGGAAGCCATCGAGGCGATCGCCGACATCTTCAGCGGCAAATTTGGTGCGGCGGGCAGCCAGGTGGTGATCGAAGAGTTTATGACCGGCCAAGAAGCCTCGGTACTGGCGGTCACCGACGGCACCACCATTCGCCCCCTGGTGCCGGCCCAAGACCACAAGGCCATCGGCGAGGGCGACACTGGGCCAAATACTGGCGGTATGGGAGCCTACGCACCTACTCCCGTGGTTACCCCTGAGATTCTAGAGCGGGTGCAGCAGGAGGTACTGGAACCGGCGATCGCCACCCTGCGCCGTCGTGGTATCGACTATCGCGGCATTCTCTACGCTGGGCTGATGATCACCCCCGAGGGGGTGCCCAAGGTAGTGGAGTTTAACTGCCGCTTTGGCGACCCCGAGACCCAGGCGGTGGTGCCCCTGCTAGAGACCCCCCTAGAGGAGGTGATGCTGGCTTGCATTGAGGGTCGGTTAGAGACCCTAGATTTGCGGTGGAAGCCCGGTGCCGCCGCCTGCGTGGTGATCGCCGCCGAGGGCTACCCCGGTAGCTACCCCAAAGGTATGGAAATTGCTGGCTTTGAAGCCGCCGCTGCCACCGGGGCGCTGGTGTTTCACGCCGGGACACGCCGCAAGGGCGACAGCATTGTGGCCGACGGGGGCCGAGTGCTGGGGGTGACGGGGCTGGGAGATAGCTTTGAAGAGGCGATCGCCAACGCCTACGCCGCCGTCGACAAGCTCAGCTTTGAAGGCATGGTCTACCGCCGCGACATTGGCCATCGGGTGATGGGTAGCAAGTAACGGAGTCTTGCTGACTGAACTATGACGCCCCTGGGGGATGGTGTCAGGTACTGGGTGTCAGGTTTCAGGAACAGTGGGCTTAGGCTATTTCTCAGAAAGAACCTTCCTGCATCGGGCAAACAACCGTTTGCCCCTACGATAGAACGGTTTGTTAATCGGGAATTTGCTCTGGTGGAAATGGCCTTGCCGAGTACTAGATATTCTCCTGGGGGGTGACCTCGGCAGCAAGCGCCTGGGGTAACTCGGGTGGGGCAGTCACTTCGCCTCGGGCTTCGGCGATCAGGTCAGAGACAATTTCTTTAATCACGCTGGCGATGGGGACAGCGATCAAAATTCCCATCACCCCGCCCAGTCTGGCCCCAATAAAGACCGAGACAATCAGCCAGATGGGGTTGACGCCGATCAGATCGCCCATCACCTTAGGCAAGATGATCTCGTCTAAAATCTGACCCAGCACCAGAGCGATCACAAACACCTGAATGCCGGTACCCAGATCGTGAATCATGACAAACAGGCTAACGCTGGTTTGGGCAAAGGCTCCCATAAACGGAAACAGGCTGCCCATGCCGATCAGCATGGCAAACATCAGCGCCAGGGGTACTCGAATCAGGGTGAAAATCAGCGCTAGCACGAGGCCAAACCCAGTGGCCAGCATCACCTGGACGCTGATAAATCGCTTGAACTTGTAGGGCACCTTTGTCTCTAGGCGATCGCGCCACCAGGGCGATAGCCAGCTCATCATGCCGGCCCAGGCTCTGCCCCCCTTGACCAGCATAAACACCGTCAGCACAATCACAAAAAACACTTTAAAGCCGCCGCTGACGCTGCCCGCCAGCAGACCCAGCAGGGTGGTGCCCAGGGTGCGCATCACGCCAGTCATCTGCCGCACCAGCTGGGCCTGTATCTCGCTAAAGTTAACCCCCACGGCGTCGGTAATGGCCAGCCGATCGAGCCAGCCAAACACCCCCTCTGACGAGGCCACCCACTGGGGCAGCTGGTTGAGAAAATCGCCTAGCTGACTGACTAGGGCGGGCAGCACCAGAAAAGCACCGACTAGAATGGCCGCGATCGCCACCACCACCACCAGGCCCAGGCTCACCCCCCGAGATATACCCCGCTGCTGCAAAAACTGCACCGGGTAGTCGAGCACCAGGGCCAGCATGATGGCGATCAGCACCATGGTCACCAGAGGCTGCAAAAAGTCGATCAGCTGGGTAAAAACCCAGCCATTGAGAAAGAACAGCGGCAGCAGCAGCGAATTTCGCAGCCAGCGAGGAAAAACCAGCGCCTTAGGATTCATTGAGCCATTTTATGGGGAGACTGGCCCTAGGGTATACCAAGTCTAGCTGGAGAGGAAAACCCGCCGCCGCAATACCCGCCACAATGTAGCAATGACACTATCGCAGGGGCCGAGGTGGGCTCAATGAAACCATGACAATAGATAGCATTTTGGCGAAGGCTCTGGCGGGGGACGACCTGACTCCGGCAGAAGGCGTAGCTTTGCTCCAGCAGCGCGACGTTGAGTCTCGGGCGGCGATTCGCCGCGCCGCCGATAGCCTGCGTCGGCAACAGGTGGGTGACACGGTCACCTACGTGATCAACCGCAACATCAACTACACCAACATTTGTGAGCAGCACTGTAGCTTCTGCGCTTTTCGCCGCGATCGCGATGGCGACGGAGCCTACTGGCTCGACTTTGCCCCTATTCTCGAAAAGGCTACCGAAGCCGTCGCCCTGGGGGCAACCGAAATCTGTATGCAGGGCGGGCTCAACCCCTACGCCAAGGTCAACGGCACCTCCCTGGGCTACTACCTGAAGCTGGTCGAGACCATTAAGAGCAGCTTTCCTGCCCTGCACCTGCACGCCTTCTCCCCCCAGGAGGTGGAGTTTATCGCCCGCCAGGATGGGCTGAGCTACCGCGATGTGCTGCTGTCGCTGCGCGATGCGGGGGTGGGGTCGCTGCCCGGCACCGCCGCTGAGGTGCTGGTAGATGAGGTGCGTCGAGTGCTGTGTCCCGAAAAAATCAATACTGCCACCTGGCTAGAGATTGTGGGGCTGGCCCACGCCATTGGGCTGCCTACCACTAGCACTATGTTGTCGGGGCACATCGAGACCCCGGCCCAGCAGATCGCCCACCTAGAGCACCTGCGCCAGCTCCAGCGGTGTTCTCTCGGGGCCGGCTATGACGCAGCGATCACCGAATTTATCGTGCTGCCCTTTGTTGGGCAGGAGGCTCCTAAGCCTCTGCGGCGGCGGGTGGGGCGCGACCAGCCGGTGCTGGCCGATGCCCTGCTGCTGACAGGGGTGGCTCGTCTCTACCTGGGCAATGCGATCGCCAACCACCAGCCTAGCTGGGTCAAACTGGGGCTAGCCGGGGCTACCGAGGCGCTGACCTGGGGCTGCAATGACCTCGGCGGCACCCTAATGGAAGAGCACATCACCACCATGGCCGGGGCTGTGGGAGGCACTGGCCTGACGGTGGCCGAGCTGCGGGAGGCGATCGCCTCCCTAACCCGCCCCGCTCAGCAGCGCGACACCCTCTACGGTGCGGTGCCCACCGCTGGTGAGCTGGTGACTGAGGGGGCAGGAAAAACTGCCCCGGCCTGGCAGTCGCGCAGCCAGAGCCTGACCGCCTGACCGACAATGCCGTCGCTGGTCTCCTGGGGTGGGGTGGGGCCGCGATCGGCCGTGCCCTGGAGGGTATCTACACTGGAGTACAGCAGGGCCAAACGCCAGCCCTCGGGAGACTGGGCTAAAAACAGCCAGTGATGGTGCTGCAACGACACCACGCGATCGGGCCAAAATTGCCGCTCTAGCGTGGTAAAAAATAGCTGCTGTAGGCCCGAATTATCTGCGCCCCCACCATCAGGCCCGAACTCAGCCAAATCGATGGGGGTTAGGTCTGCTGGGCTAGTTGCCAAGATAGTAGTTCTAGGCTCTGCCAAGAGCTGCTCTAGGGCAGAGGCGCGGCTGGCCACCCGGTTGGCATAGCTGGGTAGGTCAGTCAAAAGCTGGGGTGCCAGCACTGGCAGGTCCGTGGGGCAGATCTGGGGCGATGTCTCTGGAGCGGCGGTCTCCGATCGATGCAGAGACGCTGGCTCTGCGGCCAGGGGCAGCGCCCCCATCGCCCCTAAGGCTAGATAGCCTAGGATGAGACTTCCTAGGGCGAGGGCAGACCGGCTGCTTAAGAAGAGATGGCGGCGGTGCATTCGTCACAGATGCGTTGAAACGCAGCGGCAGGGTCGGCGACGGCGGTGATGGGGCGACCGATCACTAGGTAGTTGGCTCCGGCCAGCAGCGCCTGGGCCGGGGTTAGGGTGCGGCGCTGATCTTGGCTATCGGCCCAGGTGGGGCGCACCCCAGGGCACACCAGCACAAAGTCAGGAGGCAAAAAGCGCCGCAGATCGCTGACCTCCTGGGGTGAGCAGACGGCACCGCCTAGACCACTGTCTCGGGCCAGCATGGCCATCTGTAGGACATAGTCTGACGCCTCTAGGGGCACCTTGAGCTCAAAGGTGAGCATCTGGGGCGAAATGCTGGTGAGCAGAGTAACGGCAATCACCAGCGGTGGCTGCATTCCTGCGGTGGTCGCGGCGGCGATCGCCGCCTGGTTTGCCGCCTCCAGCGCGATCTTCCCCGCTGCGGCATGAATAGTCAGTAGGTCTACCCCGTAGCGCCCCGCTGCCCCGCAGGCCCCGGCCATGGTGTTGGGAATGTCGTGAAACTTGAGGTCGAGAAAAATCCGCTTTTGTCGTGCCTTGAGCTCTTGTAAAAGCGTTGGCCCAGAGCTGACGAAGAGCTCTAACCCCACTTTCCAAAAGCTCACCTCGGGCATGGCATCGACCAGAGCCAGAGCGGCGGCGGCTGAGGGCAGGTCAAGCGGCACAATGATGCGCTGATCAACGCTGGGGGAAACGCTCTGGGCCGCAGCAGTCATGGCAGAGTCGGGGTGAGGGGTCAAACTGGGCGCACCAAGATCAAGGTTTGACCAAACTCGACCGGCTGGGCATTGTCGACCAAAATTTCGACCACTTCGCCGCTGACTTCGGCCTCTAGCTCGTTCATTAGCTTCATGGCTTCGATAATGCAGACGGTTTGACCACTGCTAATGCGATCGCCCACGGCCACAAAAGAGGGCTCTTCGGGGGCTGGCGATCGGTAGAACGTACCCACCATGGGGGAGGTAATGGCCACCAAATCACTACCTTTGCCTGGCGGGGTAGCCGGAGCCGGGGCCGCGGGCGGCACCTCTGCTACCGGGGTCGGGCTGGCGACGTCGGCTACGTTCACCAGCGGCTCGGCTTTAACCACCGCTGGAGGGGCAGATACCTGCGCCATGCCCCCCGGCTTGCGCAGGGTGAGCTCAAAGTCAGCGCTCTTAAGGGTGAGCTCGACAATATCGCTCTGGCCTAGGGCGGCGACTAGCTCTCTCAAATCGTTGACGCTTAGTTCCACGGCGAAGGTCTCATAGGGTGCAATGGCCCAGGGATGTCAGTGCTGGTTGGTTGAGCCTGGCGACTCATACAAAAGGTATAAAACTGGCGTACTTTACTCGCGCCCCAGGTAGGCGTCGGTGCGGGTATCGACCTTGATCTTTTCACCGATGGTAATAAACAGGGGCACCATCACCTGGGCACCGGTTTCGAGAATAGCGGGTTTGGTGCCGCCGGTAGCGGTGTCGCCCTTGACGCCGGGGTCGGTCTGGGTGACCTCTAGCACGATGGAGTTGGGCAGCTCCACTTCTAGAATCTGACCATTCCAGCTGACGACGCTGACTTCCATGCCTTCTTTCAAATATTTCACCTGGGAGCCGATTTCATCGGGGGTGAGGCGGGCTTCTTCGTAGGTTTCCATGTCCATAAACACCAGGTCTTCGCCGTCGCGGTAGGTGTGCTGCATGTTGACCTTTTCGATTACCGCCTGGGGCACAGTCTCGCCAGCCCGGAAGGTTTTTTCGACGGTGTTGCCGGTTTTGACATTCTTGAGCTTGGTGCGCACAAAGGCAGACCCTTTGCCCGGCTTGACGTGGAGAAACTCCACCACGCGCCAGACAGAACCATCTAGCTCGATCGAAGTACCGGTGCGAAAGTCGTTGCTGGAAATCATGGGTCTGGCTACGGTAAGCAGTCTAAGTTTGGCACCTCATTTTACCCCCCAGTGGCCACTTACCACAGGCATTGGCAAAACGGGTTCTAGAGATTTTTAGCCCAGGGGGCTATGGCCACAGCGATGGCTATAGCCCGCCGGGAATGAGCCTATAACCATCGCCAGACTGGTTAGAACATGGCCTATCTGCCCTGGGCGATCGCCGTAGGCCATGACACTTTCCCCGGTTGGGATGAGGTTTATGGGGCTATGGCCAGCCTAGTTGAGCTATTCCTGGGGAGCACCTGCAAACGTTCAGCCAAGCTGGGGGTGCTCCAGAGTATGACAAGATTGTAGAGATGCTTCCCATTGCTCTAGATAATTACACCGGGGACTTGTGGACATCATTTAAAGACTGTCGATCTATGGCCAAGGAAAAATTGTGATGAAGAAAGGGCTGACGATGGGTTGGACGTCGCTGACAGAGCGGTGGTTGCAGCTAGGCTGTGGGGTAATGGTAGCCGTGGGTCTGTGGCTGACCACCCTGGCCCCAGCCCTGGCGCTTCCGGCTGGCTCACTGGTGGCCTACCTGCCGCCGGGCAACGCCATCACCGAGGGCCGCGCCCTGCTGCGCTACTCGCTGCCCATCGACAACCCCGACATTCGCGCTGTGCAGCAGACCCTAGAGGGACTGTCAGAGTGGCTGCGCAGCAAGCGCTGGGGGCCAATTAGCAAAGACCTGGCCAAGGTAGAGCGGGCTTTGACCCGCAGCCGCGAGGCCATGCTGGGGGCGGTGCCCGACGGCAAGCGGGCGGCGGCGATCAGCTACCTCGACGATATGCAGGCTCAGCTAATTCCTTTAAAAGAGGCGGTAGAGCTGCGCGATCGCGAAACCGTCTGGCTCAAGCGCGCTGCCATGCTCGACGACGTTAGCCGCATCGAAGAGCTGATGGTATCGGGCTTCCCCTTTGAGGTGCCAGAGGAGTATAGCCACCTGCCCCAGCTCAAGGGCCGCGCCACGGTAGAGATGACTACCGCCAAGGGCAGCCTAAAGGCTGTGATCGACGGCTACAGCGCCCCGGTCACGGGCGGCAACTTTATCGATCTAGTACAGCGGGGCTTCTACGATGGCCTAGAGTTTACCCGCGCCGAAGACAACTACGTGCTGCAAACCGGTGACCCCGCTGGCCCCGCCGACGGCTTTATCGATCCCAAAACTAAGGAATATCGGGCGATTCCCCTAGAGATTTTGGTCAAGGGCGACGAAGAGCCGGTCTACGGCACCACCCTCGAAGAGATTGGTCGTTTTCTCGATGCGCCAGTGCTGCCCTTTTCGGCCTTTGGCACCCTGGGCATGGCCCGACCCAACACCGACACCAATGGCGGGTCGTCGCAGTTTTTCTTCTTTTTGTTTGAGCCAGAGATGACCCCGGCGGGGCTCAACTTGCTCGACGGGCGCTACGCCGTGTTTGGCTATGTAGTCGAGAACAAAGAACTGCTGGAGAAACTGACGGCGGGCGATCGCATTGAGTCGATTCGGGTGGTTTCAGGCGCTGATAACCTGGTGCAGCCGGGTTAAGCAGTTTTGAAGGTTGAGTTTTTAGGGGTGAATTCCGGCTGCAAGTCTTGAACTCAACCTTCAAAACTCAAAACTTCTCTCTACTCCTTTGGCGAAGATTTAGACCCGCTGTGACAGAGCCGCAAACCATTGCTGACCTCGGAGAACTAGGGCTGCTGCAGCGGCTGTTTCGCTACTGCCCAGGGGATGTGGTGGGCGATGACGGGGCGGTGGTGACCCTGCCCCCTGGTCGCCAACTGGTGGTCACCACCGATGTGCTGGTGGATGGGGTGCATTTTAGCGATCGCACCACTGCCCCCGCCGACGTGGGCTGGCGGGCCGTGGCCGCCAACCTGTCAGATCTAGCGGCCATGGGGGCCAGCCCAGAGGGCATTACCGTGGGGCTGAGCCTGCCAGGGTCTACGCCGATGGCTTGGGTCGAGGGCCTCTACCAGGGGATGGCCGACTGCCTGAGCGCCTGGGGCGGGGTGGTGCTGGGGGGCGACCTCTGCCGAGCCCAGACCGTCAGCGTGGCGATTACGGCCCTGGGCAGCGTGGTGCCCCAGCGGGTGCTATACCGGCGGGGAGCCCAGCCGGGGCAAGCGATTGTAGTCACCGGCTACCACGGGCGATCGCGGGCGGGGTTAGAGCTTCTGCTGCACCCTGAGGCCGGTGCAGGGGTCGCCCAGGCCGATCGCGATCGCTGGATTGCGGCCCACCAGCGGCCCCGCCCACGCTTTGATGCGATCGCCGCTCTAGATGAGATTCTGGGGACAGACTGGGAGTCGACTGCGATCGCCGCCATGGACTCTAGCGATGGGTTGGCCAACGCCGTGCTGCACCTCTGCCAGGCCAGCGGTGTTGGAGCCACGCTGAACCAAGCCCACTTGCCCATCGACGATGCCCTAACCGCCTGGGTGGGCGAGAGCCAGGCGATGAGCTGGGGCCTCTACGGCGGCGAAGACTTTGAGCTGGTGCTGTGCCTGCCCTGGGCGATCGCCGAGGCGCTGAAAGCAAGCCTTGGGGCCGGTTGCGCGATCGTGGGAGAAACCACCAAGGGGTCAGCGGTAGAACTCAAGGGGGGCGATCGCAGCCGACCCGCCGTGCTTACCTTTAGCCAGGGCTTTCAGCATTTTGCCTAGCGTTGGCCAAATATAGTGTCGGTTAGTGTCGGTCTATTACAACCCATGGCTGACCAGCATGTAACGGGAACCCTAAGCCCGATACCTGGCTAAGCAACTGCCCATGACCCTGCAAAATCTGGACGATTTACGGCCCTTTTGCCGCGATGAAGCTGCCTTTGAGCAGCTCAAGCAGGTGCTGGCAGAGCGCGAGGCCCAGCGCCAAGAATGTTTTACCCAGGTGGCTCGGCAGGCTCAGCAAGCTCATGCCCTAGAGGCCCAGCGCCGGGCAGCGGAGACGGCCAGCCAGGCCAAAAGCCGCTTTTTGGCCATGATTAGCCATGAGCTGCGCACCCCGCTCAACTCAATTTTGGGTCTGTCAGCGCTGCTGTCTCGCCAGGTGGTTGGCCCGCTCAACGACAAACAGGCCGAATACCTTAACTACATCGCCAGCAGCGGCGAGCATCTGCTGGCGATCATCAGCGATATTCTTGACCTCTCCAAGGTGGAAGCAGGCCAAGAGCAGCTCCGGCTGGCTGAGGTGTCGCTGCCGGAGCTCTGTCACTCCTGCCTGGCTATGGTGCAGCCTCGCGCCGACGAGAAGGCTATTGCCCTGACCATCCACATCGCCCCCGACCTGCTCACCTGCAGGGCCGATGAGCGCCGCCTACGTCAGATGCTGCTCAACCTGCTATCCAACGCCATCAAGTTCACTCCCCAGGGCCAGATTACTCTGACTGTGGAGCGCCGCGATGGGCTGATTGAGTTTCGGGTTAACGATACCGGCATTGGCATTGCCCAAGATCAGCTGGAGCAAATTTTTCAGCCCTTTACCCAGATCGATCGCGACCTTAACCGCCAGTACGAGGGCACCGGGCTGGGGCTAGCTCTGACGCGGCAGCTGGCCCAGCTCCACGGCGGCTACCTACAGGTGGAGTCGGCGATCGATCGCGGCAGTCGGTTCTCTCTCTACCTGCCTTTGCCCGAGGCGCTCGCTCGCCCGTCTGGCCCTGGCCCAACCCGCTCAACGGGGTCTAGCCGGAGGGAGCAGCGGCTGCTGCTGGTCGATAGTGACCTCGGGCCGCATCAGCCGCTAATCGCCTACGTCAGAGCCTGTGGTTGGCAGGCCGACAGCTACCAGGGCTGGGCTGAGGTGCACAATCAGCTGCGGCAGCACCCGGCCCATCTGCGGCCTGATTTGCTGGTGGTGGGCGATCGCGAAGCCCGTAACCCCACCCTGCCCTTACAGCTACAACAGCTCACCCCCCCCACCCTGTCTCAGCCCATCAATGTCGCCATTCTTTGGGATGACGCCCGAGGCCCGTGCTTCCTCGCAGACGAGCTTGAGCGCAGGAGTAGGCAGGGCGACTATGGCGAGATCTACACCCTGAGTCTGCCCCTGACGATTCCTAAACTAGAACGGCTGCTGTCGCTCCACGAACTGCCCTATGACCGCCCCAGCTGAATATCCCCAGCCCCCCGAGTCGAGCGTTAGAGGGGTACACCGGCCTATCTGCCCCTCTAGCGCTCTGATTCGCCGGTAGCGCCCTCGTCACAGTGCTGGTTGTTAATGCTGCCGTCGGCCATGCGCGTGTTGCAAAACCGGGCGGTGCTGAAGTCGGTACGGGCCAAGTTAGCCCCCAGCAGATCGGCGTTGGAAAAGTCAGCCTGCGCGACCGTGGCATCGCGCAGGAGCGCCTGGCGCAGGTCGGCCCCACTGAAGTCGGCCCCGCTGAGATCAGTGCCAATCAGATCGGCTCGGTAAAACTGGCTATTGGTCAGGGTGGTGTTGGTCAGGGTGCTGCGCGATAGGCTGGCCTGGTTAAACACCGCTTGGTCGAGGCGGCTGCCGCTGAGATCGCTGTTGACCCAGTTGCTGTTGCGAGCCTCCACCCGCTCGAGATTGCTGTTGGCGGCGCTGACCCCCACCAACTGACTGCCCGTGAGCACCGCCCCGCTGAGGTTGGCCTCGCTCAGATTGGCCCCGCTGAGGTTGGCCCCGTTGAGCACCGCCTCACTGAGATTGGCCCCGCTCAAATTGACATCGGCCATCTGGGCCTGGGGGAGGCGGGCCTGGCTGAGGTTAGCCCCGTCCAGGTTGGCCCCGGTCAGGCTGGCGTTGTCTAGGTTGGCTCCGACCAGCACTGCGCCGCTGAGGTCGCAAGCAATGCAGCTATGGCTGATCAAAAGCTGTCTGACTAGGGTGTTGGCCCCGCCCGGCAGACCGGCCAGGCTAATTAGAGCGATGGCACCACCTGCCCGCAAGAAAACTGCCCTCAGGGCTGACCCTAGGGTGCGAGGCAGCGGCGGTTTTTCCCGGCTGAGATTGCGATTGGCCATCGTGATCAGTCTTGCTCTATGTAGACTCTAGCCCAGCGGCGGGGCAATTCATGCAATCGGTCTGGGGCCAGGCTAAAAAAAACTCAGTTTAGACCTTTCAAGTCGGTGGAATGCTTCTACAATGTGGCAGCGCATTGCTCCCCAGGATGACCCCGGTTTGAGGCAGCATCGATGCCCGGCCTCCGCCCAGTCTATCCCTTTGCTTTCGGCAGTTTGACCCCATGGCATCTTCTTCGGCATCGTCATTCTTTCGGTCTCGGCGGCAGCAGCCCGGCCCAGTGCGCCAGGTCAAACCGTGGGAATGGGTTTGGCTCACCCTTTGGGTGCTGCTGCTGACCGGGTCGGGCATATTCTGCGGCTGGGCGCTGATGTGGCTGACCCGCATTCCACCGCTGCCCGACTGCGACCAGATCACCCCCTTTCACTCCGCCAGCGATCTGCTCTACTGTGCCCAGGCCCAGGCGCGTACGGGCGAGCCCAACAATCTGGTGCAGTCGGTGCTGCTGACCGCCAACTGGCCCAAAACCCAGGCCAACTACGACGACTCCCAGGAAATCTTAAAAGATGCCTCGGAGCAGATCTTGGTGCTGGCCAACCGCTGGGCTCAGGCGGGCAAGCTGGAAGATGCGGTCAAGCTGGCGGGAGAGATTCCGCTCAATACGCCCCTGCGCCAGCCAGCTCAGGCGGTTATTTTTGAGTGGCGGCAAGACTGGGAACAGGGCCGAGCGATCGAGGCAAAGCTGAAGACTGCCCTGGCTGCCAGCGACTGGGATTTGGCCAGGGAGCATTTGCAAGCCTTCAAAGCTCTCAAGAGCGACTACTGGCTGTCGACCCGCTATACCTACTGGCAGCAGCAGTTTATGGTCGAACGCCAGGCCTGGGATCAGCTCTTGCAGGCCCGTGAACTGGCCAAGACCAACACCATCGACAATCTCTATCAGGCGGTGGTGCTGGCCCGGTCGATCGATCTGCGCAGCCAGGTGTGGCCAGCGGCTGAAACCGATGTGGACAACTGGAGCAAAACGATTTTGGATGTGGCGCTCCAGCGCTGGCAGGTGGGCGATCGCGATGGGGCCCTAGAGTTAGCCAGCGTCGTGCCCCCCAGCCCGCACCTGGCCGGGGCCGCTCAAGAGTTGCTGCATCTCAGCCACGCCCAAAAGCTGGCCCGTCAGGCCGAGCCCGTCGGCGATGGGCTAGCGCCCCGCTACGATCAAATGTTTGCCCTGATGGCCGCCACCAGCGCCCTCAATCAGCTCCCAGCAAACAGTCCCTACGCCGCCGCCGATCTATCCTCCCAGGAGGAGTGGAAAGCGCAGCTCAGCGATCTGAGACAGCTCAAATTTAGCGATATGGTAGCCAGGCTAGGACAGCGCCGCACCTACGAATGGGCCATGCATCAGGCCCAGCGGGTTGAGATTGGCCGCCCTCGACGCATCCAGGGCCAAACCCTGGTGGCCCAGTGGCAGGCCAACATTCAGCGCATCGAAGACCGACCGATCTTGGCCCAGGCCCGCAGTCTGGCCCGACCGGGCACCATTGCCGCCCTAGAGGCGGCGATCGCCAAAGCGGGTGAGATCGAGCTAGGGCGCTCCCTCCGGGTGGAGGCCCAAACCCTAGTTGCCGAGTGGCAGCAAGAGATTCAGGTGATCGAAGACCGACCCATTCTCGATGCGGCGGTGGCCCTGGCGGAGCAGGGCGATCTGCGCGCCGCGATCACCGAAGCCTTAAAGATTGAGCCCAGTCGAGCTCTCCACAGCCGTGCCCAGGGGCTGGTGCAAGATTGGACGGCGGCCATCCAAATCGAAGAAGATAAGCCCATCCTCGACAAGGCGAAAAACCTGGCCTACGCTGGCAGTCTCTCTGCGGCAATCAATCTGGCCAGCCAGATTGCCCCTGGGCGGGCGCTGTCGGGGGAAGCTCAGACGGCGATCGCCCTGTGGAAGGCTGAGCGAGCCTATATCTGGTCAATCTGGGAGGCCGAAGGTCGCCCCACCCCCGGCGGCTCCTCCAGTTCAGACCCAGCAGCAGAATGACAGCGCCTCCCCTCCGACTGATGCTGGTGGATGAAGACCCCGTGTTTCGTCTGGGTCTCAAGATTTGGCTAGAGCAAACCGCCGGCTACCAGGTGGTGGCCGAGGCCAGCGACGCCGAAGATACCCTGGCGATTTTAACCAGCCTTACCCCGGCGACTCCCGGCTCAGACTCGACCTGGGCACCGCAGCCCGCCCCCACCTGGGCCGACGCCTGGATGGCTCAAGCCGATGTCCCGCCCCCGGCCCTCGACCTGATCATCCTCGATCTGGGGCTGGGGGCCGGGCAGCCCGACCAACTGCCAGGACTGCGCCTTTGCGCCGACCTCAAAGCCCGCTACCCTGCCCTGCCTATACTCGTGCTCAGTGCCCAAACCGAACCCGTGCTAGCCACCGCCGTCCGCCAGCTGGGGGCAGATGGTTTTGGCTCTCGCAGTATGGCCGTGGGCGATCTCCATCGCCTGATTCAGCAGCTGGCCAGACCGAGGGTCTCCACTCTAGAACCAGTAACGGGTGTAGCCCCAGCCACCGGCGATCGCCGTTCCTCTCCACCGGTATTTAGGGAAAGGCCGACGGCCTCGCAGCCTAGGCCCAGCGGTCTAACCCGTCTGCGCCTGGGCATGCGGCTATCGGCGGTGCAGCAGATCGAAGCGGTGATGGCTCAGATCGAAGCCGAGCAGCGGCGGGGACGGGGGTCTCTGCTCTCAGAGGCGGTGTTGGCCGGGCGCTACCGCGAACTCAAAGCTGCTCGCTGGCTGGTGCGCCAACTGCTGGCCACCCCAGACCGGGCTGACCGGGTGCCGCCGATGGCTCCACCGCCGGGCGATCGCCGCTGGGCCAGAGGAGAAGAGTTGGCTCCAGACCGGTTGATGGCCGGGCGAGGTGGAGACCGCACGCCCCCAGCTTATGGGAACGTCCTGCGGGGAGTTGTGCCAGAGGCGCTGACGGTGGCGACCTCAGACCGCCTGGCCTATGGCCAGAGTGACCTGGCCACACGGGTCTTTGAGCAGGTGTTTAATAAATGCCAAGGGTTGCTCGACAACACCAGCGGCATGCCCCTAGAGACCGACATTCTGCGCAACGACAAAAAGCGAGAGCTGTTCTACCTCACGCTGCGCAAGTTTGAAGACGCCCTGGATAGCCTGCGCCAGGCTGAGGTACCCCCCGGCCAGCTAGGGGAGAAAAGCCCCCTGGTGCTGCGAGACCTATGGGAAGCGGTGGTAACCGATTTCTTTGGCCGCTACTACACGCTCCAGGTCAATAGCGTTGAGCAGCCGGTGGTGCCCACCCTGCTGGCCGAGGCTCCGGTGGTGCAGGCTGCCATGCTCGATCGCATTCCCCTGGTGCCCATGCTGCTCGGGCATCTGCTCTACAACGAGTCGGTGGTGGTCGATGGCGGCATCTACGAGGCCGCTGCGCCCGAGGCCATCGATCGCAGCCAGGAGTTGCTAGAGCATCTGCTGATTCAGCTGGCCAATGCGGTGGTGCAGCCGGTGCTCAACAACTTTGCCGATGTGGAGCTGCTGAAGAAAACCCTCTACCACCGCCGCATGATGACCAGCCGCGACATTGAGCGCTTTCGCAACGACCTCTCCTGGCGCTACCGTTGGGATGGCTTGATCAACGAGCCCAAGGCCATTTTTGAAAGCCAGTACCGCCTGCTGGGCTTTACTGAGCGGGGCATTCAATCGCAGCTGATCTATGCGCCTCGTCGAGAGGAGCTAGAGCAACTGTCGGGCCTACAGCGGGTGGTCACGCTGACGGTAGAAGCCCGCGACGCGATCGCCCCCCGGTTTCGATCAGCCGTATCGCTGGTGGGCAGCGGCCTTGTCTACGTGCTGACCGACGTGATCGGGCGCGGCATTGGGCTGATTGGCCGAGGCATTTTGCGCGGCGTGGGCGGGGCCTGGCGAGACCCGCGCTACCGCCGCGACAACCATGACGACGGCGATCGCCAAGAATTCTAGCCCCCAAGTGTTCTAGTAGCGAACTTGCAAGGTCACCTGGGCCTGCACTGTTTGCTCACCCCCCACCACGGGGGTATTGGCGGCGTAGCCTTCGGCAATGCTGTCGGCGGCCATGCGGGCCATGGGCACCGGCGTGGGTGGCGCGGCCCCGTTGATCTGAATGCTGACGATCTCTTGCGATCGCAGATTGAGGCTACCCAATACCGCATTGGACTGGGCCTGAGCGTCTTCTACGGCTTTGGCTAGGGCGCGCTGGCGGGCTGCTTCGAGGGCCGCATCGTCAGCCACAAAGCTAATGCCGCGAATTTGGTTGGCCCCGGCATTGACTGCGTCATCGAGCAGGGTGCCGACGCTCTCAGTGGGCATGCGAAAGCTAACAGTGTTGCTGCCGCTGTAGCCAATCACTTCCGACCGCCCGTTCTCATAGTTGTAGCGGGGGCTGAGCTGAATGCCGGTGGTTTCGAGCTTTTCGACCTGGCGCGATCGCAGCAGCTCAACCACTGCTGATGTGCGTTGGGCCACCTCCCGCTGCACGGCGGCAGGGTCGGTGCCCTGAACATCGACCCCCAGGTCGACCTGGGTTTTAGTGGTGGGCACAGACTCCTGGCCTTGGCCCGTTACCGTCAGAGTTCTCATCACAGCCTCCTGGGCGATCGCGGGGGGCATCCACACGGGGGCAAAGCTCAACCCCGATGCCAGGGCTGCCGACATCAGCGCCGCCGCTGTAAACCGTCTAGGAGCATAGCGTTTTAGTTGCATGGGCCTCACACCGTATGAATGGAATTACCCATTCACTCTGCCACGATCGCTAGGGCCCGGTGCGTCGGTTACCAATTTCGATACAGAAAAGTTTGGGGCCAATGCTGGGTTAGCGATTACCCTCGTGACTCACTAGTCGTCGTCTTCAAACACACCCTTAAAGAACTCGATGGTGTCTTTAAGCGCAGCGATGAACAGGTCAATTTCAGTCTTGGTGTTGTAAAAGTACAGGCTGGCCCGCGCGGTCGAGTCAACCCCTAAAATGCGGTGCAGCGGCTGGGTACAGTGGTGCCCCGACCGAATGGCAATCCCCGACTGATCGAGAAGGGTTGAAAGATCTTGGGGGTGAACGCCTTCGACGGTAAAAGTCGCCAGGGCCGCCCGTCCGTCGCCGTCGGCCTGGGGCGCAGGGCCGTAGAGGGTGACTTCGGGAATGGTCTGTATTTGCTGGTAGAGGTAGGCGGTCAGCTCGTGCTCGTAGGCGGCGATGGTGTCCATGCCAATGGCAGAAAGATAGTCTACCGCTGCCCCCAGGGCGATCGCCTCGGCAATGGCAGGCGTCCCCGCCTCAAACTTGTGGGGCAGCTCTGCGTAGGTGGAATGATCTAAGAACACGTCGGCAATCATCTCGCCGCCGCCCAAAAACGGGGGCATCGCTTCCAGCACCTCTAGCTTGCCGTAGAGGAAGCCAATGCCCGTGGGCGCACACATCTTGTGCCCCGAGGCCACAAACCAGTCACAGCCCATTGCTGGCAGGTCTAACGCCATGTGGGGTGCACTCTGGCAGCCGTCGATCAGCACTTTAGCCCCGTGGGCGCGGGCAATTTCAATAATGTCTGCAACTGGGTTGACGCAGCCCAGGGTGTTGGAAACGTGGTTCACCGCCACCAGCCGGGTCTTCTCGTTTACCAGCTCGCGGTATTGATCGAGGTCAAAGGCTTGATTGGCGCTCAGCTCAACAAACTTGAGCACCGCCCCAGTGCGCTGGGCTACCAGCTGCCAGGGCACGAGATTGCTATGGTGCTCCATCACCGAGAGAATGATCTCGTCGCCCGCCTTCAGGGTGGTCATGCCCCAGGCGTAGGCCACCAGGTTGATTGCCTCGCTGGCGTTGCGGGTAAAGACAATCTCGTCGCGGCTGGTGGCCTTCACAAAAGCCGCAACCTTGTCGCGCGCCCCCTCGTAGGCATCGGTCGCGCGCGAACTCAGGGCATGTACCCCCCGGTGCACATTGGCGTTATCGCTCTGGTAATAGTGGCTCAGGGCGTCAATCACCGCCTGGGGTTTTTGCGACGTGGCAGCGTTGTCGAGGTACACCAACGGGTGACCGTTTATTTCCTGATGGAGGATCGGGAAGTCGGCACGAACCTTGGCGGCGAGAGTGAGGGCTTGGGCGACGGTCATGGCGGGGTGGTGGGTGGTGGGGTGGATGGGTGGGGGATACCCTCTTCTCATCCTGGGAGGGGTGCCCGGAGGGCGGGGTGGGTCTCGGGGGCTGGGCTAACCCACCCCTACCCTTCCCAGGAGGGGATTTGGATGCCTAGGTCCATTGGGTAATGGTTTGGGCAAGGCGCGATCGCAGCGTCTCCACCTCTATTCTCTCTAAAATCTCCATAGCAAAGCCATAGATCAGCAGCCGTTGGGCGGCAGCGGCGCTGATGCCGCGACTTTGCAGGTAGAAAATCTCGTCGGCCTGAAGCTGGCTGACGGTGGCCCCGTGGGCGCACTTGACATTGTCGGCGACAATTTCGAGCTGGGGCTTGGTGTCTACCCGCGCTTGGTCAGAGAGCAGTAGGTTGCGGTTGAGCTGGCTGGCGTTAGTGAGCTGGGCTTTTTGGGCCACGGCCACCCGCCCGTTAAACACGCTGTGGGAGCGGCCATCGACAATGGCTTTGTGTTCCTGCTCGACAGTGCCGTGGGGATGGCTGAGGGCCACCAGGCTGTGGGTATCGGCGTGCTGGGTGGCTGTGATGGCCGCCAAGCCATAGAGCTTAGTGGTGGTTTGTTCGCCGGTTTGATAGATCTCCCAGTGGTGGCGGGCCAGCCTGGCACCAAAATCTACGGCGGTGCCGATGTACTGGCTGTCGCGGGCCTGGGTGACCACGGTTTTGCCAATGTGAAAGGTGCCTGCACCCTCTCGCTGGATGCGGCTGTGGGTGATTTGGGCGTTGGTATCAAGCCAGAGTTCGGAGACGGCGTTGGTGAATTGGTCGGCGGTAGATTCGCCCCAGAAATCTTCAATCAGGGTGACGGCGCTGCCCGACTCGGCCACTACCAGGCAACGGGGCTGGGCCATTTGGGGATTTTCCCCGGCCTGAGCGACATAGATCACCTGAATCGGCAGTTTAATCACTAGGTTGCGGGGCAGCCAGACCACCACCACATCCTGAAAGCCGACAGTGTTAAGAGCGGTGAAGACCTCATGGCTGCCGCTGGCCTGGGCCAATCGATCTGCCAACTGAGCCTGAAGTTCGGGATGGGCGCGAAGAGAACCCACTTTGGCCCCCTCCGGCAAGCTCTCCAGACTGGACAACTCGACGCTGACCCGTCCGTTGACCACCACAATTTGGGCACCAGCGGTTTCCGGCAGGCGCAGGGCGGCAACGTTGGCTTCAGCGGCGTTGGGCTCCCTCGCCGCCGCAAAATCTACGGACAGCATGGGCGATAGGTCGGTGAAGCGCCAGTCTTCTTGGCGGGTCGAGGGAAAGGTTTGCTCATTGAGGAAGGAGCGGGCGCGATCGCGGATCTCCCCCAGCCCCAAATCTCCTGGTACCGTCGCCGCCACCCGCTGCACCAGCCCCTTCAGGTAGGCATCCCGCTGGTCAGCCGTGGCCAACACACTCACCTCAGATACGGAGTTCGCCATTATGCCGTCACCCCGGTGCGAAATTCTTCCAGCACCCACTCGTAGCCGCGCGACTCTAGCTGCTTCGCCAAGTCTTTGCCGCCCGTGGTGATAATGCGGCCATCGGCCATCACATGCACAAAGTCGGGCACGATGTAGTCGAGCAGCCGCTGGTAATGGGTAATTAACACCACGGCGTTGTCAGGGGTGCTGAGCTGGTTGACTCCGCCCGCCACGGTTTTCAGCGCGTCAATATCCAGGCCAGAATCGGTTTCATCCAAAATCGCCAGGACAGGCTCCAGCAGGGCCATCTGCAAAATTTCGTTGCGCTTTTTCTCGCCGCCCGAGAAGCCCTCGTTGACGCTGCGATCCAAAAACGCCGCGTCCATCTTCACCACATCGAGCTTTTCCTCGATCAGGTCGTCGAAGTCGAATACGTCGATTTCGTCCTCCCCGCGCGCTTTGCGGTGGGCATTGTACGCCACCCGCAAAAAGTCGCGGTTGCTCACCCCAGGAATCTCCAGCGGGTACTGGAAGGCCAGGAAAATGCCGGATGTGGCGCGATCGTGGGGTTCCAGCTCTAGAACATCCTGCCCCTTGAAGTGAATCTCCCCGGCAGTCACCTCGTAGTCGGGGTGGCCCGCCAGCACCTTCGAGAAGGTGCTCTTGCCCGACCCATTCAGGCCCATGATGGCGTGAATTTCGCCCGCCCGCACCTCCAGGTTGAGGCCCTTGAGAATTTCGGTGCCGTCTACGGTAGCGCGGAGGTCGCGCACCGAGAGAATAATTTCGCTGTTGTCGTTAATCATGGTTCCTTTCCCGTAGGGTGAGCACCGCCCACCATGCTCCTGCTCGTTGAATAAAGTTCTATCTATAACCGAGGGTTTGTAGGGTGCATTCGCGAAGCAATGCACCATCCCCGCCACAATCCTTGTGCGGTGCATTGCTAGCGCGAATGCACCCTACGGGGCTCTACCCCACGGTGTTTTCGAGCTTCAGGGCCAGCAGTTTGTCCGCCTCGGCGGCAAACTCCATGGGCAGCTTGTTAAACACATCGCGGCAGAACCCGCTGATGATCATCGACACCGCATCCTCCGGCGAAATTCCCCGCTGGGCAAAGTAGAACAGCTGGTCTTCCCCAATCTTCGAGGTCGAGGCCTCGTGCTCCACCTGGGCGGTGCTGTTCTGCACCTGAATGTAGGGGAACGTGTTGGCGCTAGAGGTATCGCCAATCAGCATCGAATCGCACTGGGAGTAGTTGCGCGCCCCGGTGGCTTTTGGCCCGATCTTCACCAACCCTCGATAGCTGTTCTTAGAATTCGCCGCCGAGATACCCTTAGAGATGATTGTGCTGCGGGTGTTTTTGCCCACATGCACCATCTTGGTGCCGGTGTCGGCCTGCTGCATATGGTTGGTCAGCGCCACCGAATAGAACTCGCCCACGGAGTTGTCGCCCACCAGCACGCAGCTGGGGTACTTCCAGGTGATGGCCGAGCCGGTTTCTACTTGAGTCCAGGAGATTTTGGAGTTTTTGCCGGCGCAGAGGCCGCGCTTGGTGACGAAGTTATAGATGCCGCCTTTGCCGTTTTCGTCGCCCGCGTACCAGTTTTGCACGGTGGAGTAGTTGATGCTGGCGTCATCCATGGCCACCAGTTCGACGATCGCCGCATGGAGCTGGTTGCTGTCATACATCGGCGCGGTACAGCCCTCAAGATAGGTCACCGAGCTGCCCGACTCCGCCACAATCAGCGTGCGCTCAAACTGGCCCGAGTCGCCGTTGTTGATGCGGAAGTAAGTGGACAGATCCATCGGACACTGGGTGTCTTTGGGAATATACACAAACGACCCATCGCTAAACACCGCCGAGTTTAGCGCCGCGAAGTAGTTGTCGCCAATGGGAATCACCGTACCCAGGTATTTCTCTACCAGGTCGGGGTGCTCTTGCAGCGCCTCGGAGATGGAGCAGAAGATGACGCCCGACTCGGCCAGCTTTTCTTTAAAGGTGGTGGCCACCGAAACGCTGTCAAAAATCGCATCGACCGCCACATTGGCCAGCCGCTTTTGCTCCGAGAGGGGAATGCCCAGCTTCTCAAAGGTTTCGAGCATCGTTGGGTCGACCTCATCCAGGCTGCCGAGCTTTTTGGGCTGGGTCTTGGGGGCCGAGTAGTAGACGATGTTTTGGTAGTCGATGGGCGGATACTTAACGTTGGGCCAGGTGGGCTCTTTCATCGTCAGCCACTTGCGGTAGGCCTTCAGCCGAAACTCCAGCATGAAGGCTGGCTCATTCTTTTTGGCCGAGATCATCCGCACCACGTCTTCGCTGAGGCCGCGGGGAATGGTGTCGGCCTCGATATCGGTGGTGAAGCCGTACTTGTAGGGCTGGCTGACGAGGGTTTGAACAGAAGCACTCATGAGGCGACTCTAGAACGGGCTAAGGGGTATGGGGAACCGGAAGGATGTCTCTGGCCAGGGGCTGGGAAACCCTAGAACTTGTCGGTTTCGGCGCGAATGGTCTCGAAGGAAATGTCTTGTTCTTGGCCGGCGAAGGGATTGTCGGGGGTGAGGAAGAGCATGCAGTGGCATTCTTTGCGTTCCTGCATGGGGATGCAGGGGCAGTTCCAGTAGATGGCTTTGACCTCGGCCTCTTTGTCTTCGTAGTGCCGACAGGGGCACAGGGGCGAGCCGAAATCGTCTTTGTGCTTGGCGAGACCCTCTAGCACCACCGCCGTTACGCCTGGGTCAGAGCAGAAGTAGGTGCCGGTGCGCTTGGCATAGCTTTGGGCGAAGCTACGCATTAGCTCTAGGTTTTTGTCGGTGGCCTGGTTGGTTTGGGTATCAGTCATTGAGGGGTATAGCTACACAGCCCAATAATTTTATACAATTAAGCAACACTTACGTTGTCTAACTATCTTCAGGGTAGTTTAGCAACACGAAAGTTGTCAAAGTAGATTTTTGTCTCTCTGGCTGAGGATATCCGCAGTTGAGAAAGGCTAGGTCTATGAGGCAGTTTTAAGCATCGTAATCTCTGACGGCTAGGTGGGCCAACGCCATGACCTCTGTGCAGCAACCCTCTACAAAAGACGACATTTTGACCTATCTACTCAAGCGAGGGGAGGCGACGGCCCATGACCTCGCTGAGCATTTTGAGGTCAGTGCCCAGGCCATTCGCCGTCATCTCAAAGACCTAGAAGCAGAAGCGCTGATCGAGCACCGAGCGGTGCAGGAAGGTATGGGGCGACCCAATCATCTATACCAGGTCAGTGCTAAGGGGCGCGATCGCTTCCCGGCCAAGTATGACGAGTTTGCCCTGTCGCTGCTCGACACCCTATCGGAGACGGTGGGTAAAGATCAGGTGGGCACTCTGCTGCGTAGGCAGTGGGAGCGCAAGGCCCTGGAGTATCGCCAGCAGGTGGGTGTGGGCAGCCTGGCAGAACGGGTGGCCCGACTGGTGCAGATCCGCAAGGCCGAGGGCTATATGTCGGAGTGGCACAAGGTCAACGATGGGGATATTCGCCAGCCTGGCTCTGGCTACGTCATTACTGAGTACAACTGCGCGATTTCCCATATTGCGGAGTCGTTTCCGAGTATTTGCGGCCATGAACTAGAGATGTTTCAGATAGCGCTGGGCGACTGCTCGGTAGAGCGCACCCACTGGCTGGTGCAGGGTGAACACCGCTGCGGCTATCTGGTGCAGGAGGGCTGATCGACTCCTGCCATAGGTCAGTGTCTATAGCGCTTCGCTATGAGCCGCCCTGCTGGAGATATTGCAAAATGCCCCGGGCGATGGCCTGAGCGGCGGTTTCGCGCCAGGCGGGGTCGGCCAGGCGGCGAGCATCGTCGGCCCCGGTGACAAAACCTACCTCCACTAGGGCGGCGGGCATGGTGGTGGCCCGCAGCACGTGGAACCGGGCTTGCTTGACGCCGCGATCGCGCATTCCCGTAGCCGCCAGCATACTGGCCTGAATGGTGGCGGCCAGCCGTCGCCCACTCTCCGAGGCAAAGTAGGTTTCAACGCCGTTGACGTCGGGGCGGCTCATGCTGATGGCGTTGGCGTGAATGCTGACAAATGCGCTGGCCTGGGAGCGGTTGGCAATGTCGGCGCGGGTCTGAAGATCGACCGCTACATCGTCGCGGCGGGTCATGACCACCATGACCCCTTGGGCTTCGAGCAGCTGGGTGACCCGCTGAGAGATGGGAAAGATCACCTGTTTCTCTTGCAGGCCGCCGATGCCCACGGCGCCGGGGTCGCGGCCCCCATGGCCGGGGTCAATCACCACCACCACTCGACCGCTGGGAGCCGCAGGCAGCGGCTCATTGGATCGAGTCGACGGGGGCGCAGGTGTGGGTGTGGGTGTGGGTGTGGGGGTCGCCCGTGGCGGCTGGGCCCTTGGCGGCGTGCTGGGGGCCACCGCCAAGGGCGGCGGCTCGTCGGGAATGCTGCTGATGGGAGTGCCGCTGGGAGGGAGCACAATCACCCCGCTGCTATTGCGGAGGGCGCGCCAGTCGGGGCTGTCGGGCGACAGTCTGAGGGTGATGCGAGTTGAGGGCGGGTTGGTGGGCTGCTGGGCCATGTCCCAGGCGATGATGCTGTAGCGGTAGTTGGGCAACTGATTAGGGCGCAGATCGGCGGCGACAGCCGTGTTGGGTAGGTCGATAACGGCGAAGCGATTGTCGGCGCTGTCGGTGGTGAACTGTACCGTCGGGGTGGGCGCTTCGCCGCTGGTGCGAATCAAGAAGCCATCGCCCGTGGTGACCACCCCAGCAATCGTGGCGGCGGCACCACTGCCGGTATTGCCCTGTACCTGGTTAGTCGAGGCGCTGGGGGCTGGAATATTGCCCGTGGGGGGAGCGGTAGATTGGCTTAGGGCAGGCAGCTGTACCGCCCACTGGTTGGCCCGTAGACCCTGCACCTGCACATCCTGAGGGTTGAGGCTGTAGCCGGGAGCGATCTCTATCACTAGGCGGGCGGTTTGCTGGTCAAACTGACCGGCGCGCACCTCGCGAATGGGGCCGCCAATGGCCTGGGGTGCCGAGCTGCTGCCCAACTGCGTATTGGGCAGATCAATGACGATGCGGGTGGGGTTGAGCAACAGCTGCGCCCGGGGCTGTACAGCGCCGTCAGTGGTGAAGACGAGCTGATTAGTCTGGGGGTCAAACCACCAGTTTTGCAGGGTTGCCGCCCGAGTTGGAGCAGCGATAACCAGAGCCGCCACCGGGGCGATCGCTCCCGGTATCAACCCTAGGGTGAGCCATCTAGACGCCATAGGCGTGACCAAAACAAACGACCAACAGGTAAACCAAACGACAGTATAACGATGGCTGGCCAAGTGGCATCCGTAGGGGGCGAGTTCTGGTGAAAAATTCTTGACCGGAGTGATAGTATAGACGTACCAAATTCTATGCCCTATGCTCGATCTAATGAAGCTGGCCCGGCAGATGCAGGGCATTAGCCAGCATCTGAGTCTGGAGGCCGCTGCCGCCCAAGATCGAGTGGCGGCGGCCCGGGGGCTGTTGACGATCGCATCTACGGGCCAAGCCGAACTCGTTGCCCAGGCCCAAGCCTGGGGCGATCGCGCCCCCTTCACCGCCGCCGAGCCTACCGAGCCCCTGGGCACCCGCACTGCTGTCGCTGCCGCCCCCGAGGCGCACACGGTCATTGCCACCGATGGCTCACAGATTTCTCCCAGCCACCACGAGATTGCCTACTGCTACTTGATCAATACCGGGCGCATCGTGCTGCACTATGGCCAGAGCCGCTTTCCCCTGTTGGATAGCCTGCCAGAGGTGGTCTACCGTGCCGAAGACCTCTACATCTCGCGGCAGTGGGGGATCAGCACCGAAGAGTGGATGGGCCACCGCCGCACGGTGGCGGAGGCGGTGGTGCTGGCGGAGCTGGGCGAAGCAGTTCAGGAGTCTCTAGCGTTAGATAACTCTGGCAGAAGTAACTCTGGCAGGGGTTTTGGTGGTGGGCCAGTGCCGGTGCTGGCCTTGGTGGATGGATCGCTGATTTATTGGTTTTTGGAGACCCTGCCGGGGGAGGCTCGCGATCGCATTTTGCCCCCCATCCTCGATGCCTGGGAGCGGCTGCGGCGGCAGGGCGTTCCCCTGGTGGGCTACCTCAGCGCCAGCCGCAGCGGCGAGGCGATGAACTTCCTGCGGTTTGCCGCCTGCCCCTTTCCTCAACCTGACTGCCAGACCCACTGTGGAGCCGCAGACGAGGCCGGGGTTAGTGCCCTAGTGAGGGGCGAACGCGCTCCCTGCGGCAATTTTTTGCCCCTGCGAGACGCCACCTTTTGGGCCACTGAGCTGGCGGTGGGGGAACGTAGCCCCTTTTGGCGCAGCGCCGCCGGTATTATCGACCTCTACGGCGATCACCGGGTGTATTTCTGCTACCTCAACGTCGGCCCCGAGGTGGCGCGGGTGGAGGTGCCCCAGTGGGTAATGGCCGATGCCGATCTGTGCAAAATGGCCCTGCGAATGGTGCTCACCCAGGTACAAAAGGGCTACGGCTACCCGGTGGCCTTGGCGGAGGCCCACAACCAGGCGGTGGTGCGGGGGGGCGATCGCAGCCGCTTTTTTGCCCTTTTAGAGCAAGAGATGATCCGCGCCGGGCTGAAGAATGTGGGCACCTCCTACAAAGAGGCCCGCAAACGAGGCAGTATCGCCTAACCTTGTAGTTGCTTGCCAAAGGTGCAAGACGTAAAACGAGAGGTGATCGCCATGGCCGGGGTGCCCATGCCAGGAATTGACCTAATCAAAACCTTTGAGGGGCTAAGTTTGGCCGCCTACCCTGACCCTAAGAGCGGCGGGTTGCCAATCACCATTGGTTGGGGGTCTACTCGCGACAAAGATGGTCGACCCTTTAAGCTGGGCGATCGCATTACCCGGCAAGAGGCCGACGATCTGCTGATTCAGCAGGTGGCCAACGACTATTTGCCCCCCCAGCAGCGGATCCCCGGCTGGTCGTCGATGAATGACAACCAGCGGGGAGCAATTCTGAGCTTTGCCTACAATCTCGGAGCCAGGTTTTATGGGGCCAACGGGTTTGAGACCCTGTCGCGGGTGCTGCGCAACCAGGAGTGGCACAACATTGAAGCGGCCCTGGTTCTCTACCGCAACCCCGGCACTAACGTAGAAGAAGGGCTGCTGCGCCGCCGCCTCTCAGAGGCCAATGTATTTTTGGCGGGTACACCGGGGGTGGCCCTCAGCGCCGCCGGGCAAAAATATCTGGCCGGCGGGCGTACCCCCATCCCCAACTCAAACCTTAGCGTCGAGGCTCGGGCCTATCTGGCCAATCGCCCCACGGTTTCGGCGGGCGGCCCTGGGGGAAGCAGCTCGGGGAGTGGCAGCACAGCCACCCCAGGCTCGCGGCTGCTCGCCCTAACGACGCCCTTGCTGAATGGCCCAGACGTGCGCCAGCTCCAGGCCGATCTAGCGAAATGGGGCGTGCCTGTGGCCTCTGACGGAGTATTTGGTCCGGCCACGCAGCAGGCGGTGGCGCAGTTTCAGCGAGGCCAGGGGCTAGTCGCCGACGGCATTGTTGGCCCTCAGACCTGGGCCAGGCTACGGCAAAGCCCCGCGCCACCTACGCCGCCCCCAGCCGCTCCTACGCCTCCAGGCCGACTGCTAAGGTTAACCAATCCGCTGACCTCAGGGGCCGATGTGCGATCGCTCCAACAGGCCCTGGCCGAGATCGGTCTTGGAGTGGTGCCCGATGGCGTCTTTGGCCCCGCCACCGATCGCGCCGTGCGCCAGTTTCAGGCTAGCCGTAGCCTAGTCGCCGATGGCATTGTCGGCCCTCAGACCTGGGCATTTTTGCAAAACCGGGGGGCTTCAGCTCTGCCAGTGCAGAGTGCCCCGATCCAGGCTAGGCTGCTGTCGTTGACGAATCCTCTCACCCAGGGCGCTGATGTCAAGATCCTACAGCAGGCATTGGCCCGAGCGGGATATGGGCTGGTGGCTGACGGTGTCTTTGGCCTGGCCACCGATCGCGCCGTTCGTCAGTTTCAGGCCAGTCGTGGCTTAGTTTCCGATGGCATCGTCGGTAGCCAGACCCGCTCTAGACTGGGAATCTGAGGATTTCTTTCAGCCTTCCTCTTAACCCAGTAATTGGATATACATATTTCTCCTTGAACCAAATGCCTGCTGCGATCCCCCAAATTCTATCGATCAGGATTCTTCAATAGAGCCTCCTCTGAAAAAGGGGACAGTTTTTTCAGAGAGAGGATTTAATGCCCCCTTTTTAAGGGGGGTGGGGGGATCGAACGAGGGCAATCGAGTCGGGATATATCTGTGTATATACGAGAGACTTACCCCATAGCAGCCGTCTGCAATGAGGGTTCTACCGCGCTGGCCAACTGGCGCAGCATGGCGGCGGTGGTGTCAAAGTCAACACAGGCATCGGTAATGCTCTGGCCGTAGGTGAGCTGCCGCAGGTTTTCGGGAATGGGCTGATTGCCCGCCTTGAGATGGCTCTCGATCATGACGCCTAGAATGTGACGCGAGCCTCCCCGCACCTGGGCGGCAATGTCGTCGAGCACATTGGTTTGGCGGTTGTGGTCTTTGTTGGCGTTGGCGTGGCTACAATCGACCATCATGCGCGAGTTGAGCTTGAGCTTAGCCATCTCTTCGGCGGCCTGGGCTACGTGGTCGGCGCTAAAGTTGGGGCCGCCCTTGCCACCGCGCAGTACCAGGTGGCCATCGGGGTTGCCCGTGGTGGTGACGATGCTGGCCAGTCCACTCTGGTTAATGCCCAAAAAGTGGTGGGGCTGACTGGCGGCGACCATGGCATTCATGGCGGCTGGTAGGCTGCCGTCGGTGCTATTTTTAAAGCCGATGGGCATGGAGAGGCCCGAGGCCATTTCGCGGTGGGTCTGGCTCTCGGTGGTGCGAGCACCAATTGCTGTCCAGGCGATTAGGTCGGCGATGTACTGAGGGGTGACCGGGTCGAGCAGCTCAGTGGCCGCGGGCAGACCAAGCTGGGCCAGGTCAAGCAACAGTTTGCGGGCTAGGCGCAGGCCGGTGTTGATGTCGTAGCTACCGTCGAGGTGGGGGTCGTTGATTAGCCCCTTCCAGCCCACATTGGTGCGGGGCTTCTCAAAGTAGACCCGCATGATGATTTCGAGCTGGCCCGATAGCTCGTGGCGCAGCTTGACCAGCTTTTGGCCGTACTCGTAAGCGGCGTCGATGTCGTGTACTGAGCAGGGGCCGACGATCACCAGCAGGCGGCGATCTTCGTTGTAGAGAATGTGGCGAATGCGATCGCGCGCTTCGGCTACCAAGGTGGCGGCCTCGTTAGACATGGGAAACTCGTGGTGCAGCAGGGCTGGACTAACCAATGGACGAGTCTCTACAACGTGAAGATCCTGGGTCTTATGCATTGAGATTAGGCCTATAACATCGGTTCCGCTGCGGAACTGTACCTCCGAAATGGTAGCTCACCTTTCCCTCCCGACGAGGCGGAAGGCGGAGGGTCTAGTTCAAAACTTTAGCGGGAATTAAGGTTTCTGTAGATTTACTGAGAGGTGGCAGCATCTCAATCTCGGCATTGTTATGAAGCACCATCGTAGTCGAAGGGTTTTCGGCGAAGCCAATGCGGGCATAAAAGCCCTGTTGGTGAGTAGTCATTAGGTAGATGCGCTCAACCCGACTCATGTGGGGATGGGCCACCAGGGTTTCTACCAGCTTGCGACCCAGGCCACCGCCCTGGTAGTCAGGCGAGATCACTACGTCCCAGATAGTGGCGCGAAAGACGCCGTCGGAGGTGGCGCGGGCAAAGCCGATCAGCTTATCTCCATCCCAGGCGGTGGCGACGGGGTGGCTATGGGCAACGGCGATCGCCATGTCGTCTCGGGTGCGATCTTTAGCCCAAAAAGCTGCTGCTTTAAACAAGTCTACTAGCTGATCTAGGGCAGTCTCCGAAAATGAGTCGGTGTACTGAAACTGAATTGTGCTGCAATCCATCAAAAACCTGCTGTTATCCCAATCAGGGCTAGGGGACAAATCTTAGGAGAACCTAAGGGCGGTGCTGGGCGGGCTGCTGGAGCCAGACTGACAGATTTGGCCACCCCAGCCAGGCTAGGTAACCCCAGGGACAATCGCAGATTGGCTGTAAACACCACGCTTCTACAACAGAATAAACAGAATTTTTGGATAGTGGTACACCCTTGCAGTGTAGTAATTCAATACCTCCTGACATTAGGCTCCTAGCGTTCCCTGGGTAGAAGCGCGACCAGCCGCTGACTGACCGCCGCCCTGGGGCTACCGGAGTAGGCCTGCTCACCTGAGCGGCGACGGTCATAGTAAGACGTGGTTCTGCGAACCTAGCCCTGCTGAGGCATCAGGTTTGAGAGAGCTTTGCGAATGGTAGCCACATCGCTGCCGTTGCTCTGGCCGTGGCGAATGCCCACCGCCTCTAGGTCGCTTTCGACCATCAGGTGTACCAATTGCTCAAAGGTAACGCTGGGCTCCCAGCCGAGTTTTTCTCTGGCCTTGGTGGCGTCGCCAATCAGCAGATCTACCTCGGCTGGGCGCAGGTAGCGGGGGTCAAACTCGACGTAGTCGTGCCAGTCTAGGTTGACATGGGTAAAGGCCAGGTCTAGAAACTCGCTAATGGCGTGGGTTTCGTTGGTGGCCACCACGTAGTCATCGGGCTGGTCTTGCTGCAGCATTAGCCACATCGCCCGCACATAGTCTTTGGCGTAGCCCCAGTCGCGCTTAGAGTCGAGATTGCCCAAAAACAGCTTTTGCTGCTGACCAGCCACAATTCGGGCGATCGCCCGGGTAATTTTACGGGTTACAAAGGTCTCGCCTCGCCTTGGCGACTCGTGGTTAAACAAGATGCCATTGCAGGCAAACAGGTTGTATGACTCTCGGTAGTTAATCGTTTGCCAGTGGGCATAGACCTTGGCGCAGGCGTAGGGGCTGCGGGGATAGAAGGGCGTCGTTTCTTTTTGGGGCACCTCCTGCACCTTGCCAAACATCTCAGACGACCCCGCCTGGTAAAAGCGCACCTCTAACCCCGTGCGCTGCTGGTAGTCGCGAATGGCCTCTAGCAGGCGCAGGGTACCCATGCCCACGGCGTCGACGGTGTACTCAGGGGAGTCAAAGCTGACTCGCACGTGGGACTGGGCGCCCAGGTTATAGACCTCATGGGGCTGTACCTGTTCGAGAATGCGCCGCAACATGGTGCCATCGGTGAGATCGCCGTAGTGCAAAAACAGCTTGGCATCGGCGCTGTGGGGGTCTTCGTAGACGTGGTCAATGCGATCGGTGTTAAACGTAGAAGTGCGGCGAATAATGCCGTGTACCTCATAGCCCTTGTCTAGCAGCAACTCTGCCAGATAGGATCCGTCTTGGCCGGTGATGCCTGTAATTAAGGCGCGCTTAGGTGAGGTCATAGAAGTCCTGTCGTATAGTGGCGGGCAGCTTAGCCACAAAGGAAAGCTGATTTAACTTACTGCCCACCTAGGTTAAATACCGAGATTCAATCTGGGGGCGAGATCGTCAGCATCGGGCAGCGCGATGCCTGCCGTGGTGGTTACCTAGGTTAACATCCTGCCATTGTCTCTAGAGTGCCAAATTTAGCCCCCTCTTTCTCAGCTCAGACCGCCTCTTCTAAATAGCCCCGAGCCAAAAAAGGCACATCGACCACCCGGCCCTGAGTATCGCCCAGGGTGACTTCGGCCCCAGCCCCACCGGCTTTGGTGCGTACATAGCCCAACCCCCAGGCCTTGCCCTCTGAGGCGACTACGCTAGTCAGTTTGCCCACGCGATCGCCCCCGATCGCGATCGCCATACCCGCCTCTACCGGCCCGCTCAGCTCCAGCCCCCAGAGCTGTTGCTTGACCCCCTGGTAGGTGTTGAGGCGAGCGATGGTCTCTTGCCCGATGTAGCAGCCCTTGTCAAAGGAAATGGTTTGCCACAGCCCTGCCTCTAGAGGATTGTAGTCTTCGGTCAGCTCGGCACCGGGGGCGGGACGCCCCTGCTGCACCCGCAGCTGCTGCCAGAGGCGATCGCCCGCAGGTACAGCCCCAGCGGCGGCGATCGCACCCCAGACCTGTGCTGCCCCAGCGCTCGGTACCAGCAGGGTGTAGCCGGGCAGCCCCAGACCATTGCCCACGGCCACGCGCAGGGGAATGTCGGCGATCGCCCCCAGACAGTGCTGACCGTAGGCCAAGTCATCTGCCATGGCTACGCCGCACTGCAACAGCAGCGCCTGACTCTGCGGCCCCACCAGCGAAAATACCGCCGTGGTCTCAGACAGGTTTTTCAGCGCCACCTTGTCCGCCGGAAAGATATAGCGATCCATCCAGTCTATGAGCCGCTGATCGTAGCCGGGGGAGGTGAGAATCAGCAGCGACTCGTCGGTGACATAGACCGTGGTCAGATCGATGGTGCGAGCGGTGGCGGTGACAAAGACGGTGTCGCAGCCCTCGCCGGGCTGGCGCTGGGTAAAGCTGTTGGTGGTCTGGTTGTGGAGAAAGCGGAGGCGATCGTCTCCGCTCAGCTCGATCAGGCCCCAGTGGGTGCGATCGATCAGGGCAGCACCAGTGGTGACGGCGAGCAGGGCTTCGGCATCGCGATCGCAGGAGATCAGCGTGCGATCGTCGCTAAATTGGCCACCCTGGGACTGCTGAAGGTCTTGGAGTGATGCCATGGCGAGAAAACTCCTTAGGCTCTGGGATACTGGTAAACCTGAATCCGCATACTCTCGCTGGGCAGGTCGTTGGGCCGCACCGTCAACGCACCCTGGGCCGCGCGGGTGACGGGCGTACCTGGCATCAGAGCCAAAAACTGATCGACCGGGTCGAGGGTGCAGCTTTCCGCAGCGGCGGTAGTCAGGTAATGGGTCGGAATCACAATCTTAGGTCTCAGCACCTGCACGGCCTGCACCGCTTCGGCGGCATCAAAAGCCTTTGGCCCACCGCCCACCGGCACCAGCATGATGTCGGGGCGACCCAGCAAAATCTGTTCTTCGACTCCTAACGGGGCAGCGGCTCCGCCCATGTGCACAATGGTGACGCCGCCCTGGGTCCATTTCCAGATGGTGTTGTTGCCAAAGCGCCGCCCCCCTTCGCGATCGTGGGGAGTGAGAAGGCCTTGAATCCGCAGGTTCTCAAAGTCGAAAACGCCGGGGTCGGTGAGCACCCTGGGTTCGCCGGGCAAATCATTGAGATAGCCTTCGTCGAATAGGCGGCTGCTGATCATGACAATGTCGGCGGGCACCGCTGGCGAAGGAAACCCCGCCGTACAGCCAATCTGCCGGAAGGGATTTACCAAGATGCGACGCCCGCCGCCGGTAAACAAAAACGCCGTGTGGCCCAGGCTGCGAATGGTGACCCCGTTAGTCTGGGCCTGGGCAGAGCCGACCAGCCCCAACCCTAGGGATGCCCCTACCCCCGCGCCGGCGTAGCCCAGCAGTTGTCGCCGTTTCATCACTCTCTTACTCCCGCACGTATAGCTATGGCTAGCCTAGTGTAGACCGTGAACTGCCGATATTGGCCCCAAATTTGGGTCAGCCAAGCGCCTGACCTTCTCCCCTCACCCGTAGGGGGCATAGCGCAAGGCGCGGCTCTGCCTAAGCAGCCTAGAGATCTGGGCAGAACCGATAACCTTGGGCTTGGGCCGCAATGCACCGTCGCTGGAGGATTCCTGCGACGGTGCATTGCGGCTTTGGGGCATAGACTGGCTGCTTCTGCTGGGGTGGCGACGCCGCGAATGCACCCTACGCGATCTGGGGTGTGCGCTCAGAGCTAGCCTGGCCGCTGACGATCGCACCATCTACCCCATAGTCTTCTGCCACCAGCCGCGCCGTCATCTTGGCCGACATCATCACGCTGGGGGTACCGGCGCCGGGCTGGGTGCCCGCCCCGACCAGGTAGAGACCGTCGATGTCTTCGCTGCGGTTGTGGGGGCGGAAAAAGGCCGACTGCACCAGCAGCGGCTCTAGGCCAAAGGCATTGCCTGCGTAGGCGTCGAGGGTGCCCTCAAAATAGTCGGGGGTGATGTAGCTGTGGCACACTAGCCGCTCTCTCAGGTTGGGCAGGAAGCCGCGCTCTTCGAGGAAGTCAAAGACAATGTCGCGCAGGCGATCGCCCACCTCGTTCCAATCAATGCCCGACTTGTTGTTGGGGATGGGCACCAGGGTGTAGGCGGCATGGTGTCCGGGCGGAGCCAGGGAGGGGTCGGTGAGGGTGGGCAGGTGGATGTACTGGGAGAAGTCTTTGGGGAGGATCTTGCGGCCAAAGATGTCTTTTAGCAGCTCTTCGTAGCGGGGGCCAAGGATGATGGTGTGGTGGCGGAGCTTATCGGTCTCTTTACCGTCGGCCTTGAAGCCAAAGTAGATCACAAACACCGACATCGACTGCTGACTCAGCTTCACCCGTAGATCGCTGTTCCAGAAGCGATACTGGGGTTCGATCAGCTTGCCATAGGTGGTGGCCCAGTCGGCATTCGACACCACCGCATCGGCATTCATCACATAGCCATCGCCCAGGGTGACGCCCGTGGTCACTTTTTTGCCATCCTTGCGGGTGACGTTGATCTTGGTCACCGGGGCGTTGTACTTGATCTGGCCGCCCAGTTCCTCAAATTTTTTCACAAAGCCCTGCACCAGCGCCCCGGTGCCGCCCATGGCAAAGTGAATGCCCCAGGTTTTCTCTACGAAGTGAATCATGGCGTAGATGGCGGGCACCGACAGGGGGTTGCCGCCCACCAGCAGCGGCTCGAAGGTGAAGACCTGGCGTAGCTTGTCGCTCTTGAAGTAGCGGCTGCTAAAGCGAAACAGGTTGCGCACGGCGTCAAGCTTGAGCAGATCGGGGGCCACCTTGAGCATGGTGCCCACATCGCCAAAGTGGGTATAGCCCAGCTCTAAAAAGCCCCGAGCAAAAATGGCCCGCGACTGCTCGTGGAAACGTTTGTAGCCCTCCAGATCGCCCGGCTCGCCCAGGGCCAAAATTTGCTCGTAGGTGTGGGCTTCGTCGCCGTCGTAGTCAAAAAAGGTGCCGTCGTCAAAGAAAATGCGGTAAAAGGGCAGGATAGGGACGATCTGCACGTAGCGGCTGGTGTTGGGGCCGCCCGAGACCCCTTCTTTAATGCGCTTGTTCTCATCGACGATGGTGGAGGGGAAGTCTTCGGCGGTCAGGTTGGCGCGATCGCGCTCCAGCGAAAATAGCTCCTCAATAAAGTGGGGCACCGTAATTACCGTCGGCCCCATATCAAAGGTAAAGCCCTGTTCGCGGCGCACGTAGGCACGACCGCCGGGGGCATCTAGCGCCTCGACGATGGTGGTGTCAAAGCCCAGGCTTTGCAGACGAATGCCCATGGCCAGCCCGCCGATGCCCGCTCCAATTACGATCGCCTGCTTCCGGCCCATGCTTGACTCCTGAGAGATTTGTTACAAACGTTAATACGTTTTCGTATTCTACTACCCCTGGCTCTCCTGGGGGACTCTAGCTCTGCGCCAATCTCTACCATAATGGGGAGAGACCACCCTTAATATTCGTTTACAGACTCTCTCACCATGGCCAAAGACCTTCAGCAATTTTTAACCCTTCTCGACCAGCGAGGGCAGCTGCGTCGCATTAGCGCCCCGGTCAGCCCCGAGCTAGAAATTGCTGAGATTGCCAACCGACTGCTGCTCGGCGGTGGCCCCGCTCTGCTGTTTGAAAATGTGCGCGGAGCCAGTATGCCCCTGGCGATCAACGTGCTAGGCACCGTCGAGCGGGTGTGCTGGGCCATGGGTATGGAGCACCCTGCCGAGCTAGAGACCCTGGGCGAAAAGCTGGCGTTGCTCTACCAGCCCCGCCCGCCAAAGCAGTTTTCCCAGGCCATTGACCTGGGTAAGGCGTTGTTTGATGTGGTCAAGGCCAAGCCCATGCGCGATCTGCTGCCCCCCTGCCAGCAGGTGGTGCTCAAGGATGACGCGGTAGATCTCAACCAGATGCCGCTGCTGCGGGTCTACTCGGGTGATGCCGACAAGGTGATCACCCTGGGGCTGATGATCACCAAAGACCCGGAGACCAAAATTCCTAACATTGGGGTGTATCGGCTCCAGCTTCAGTCGAAAAATACCGCCACGGTGCAGTGGCTGTCGGTGCGGGGCTGTAGCCGCCACCTGCGCAAGGCGGCAGAGATGGGGCAAAACTTGGAGGTGGCGATCGCGATCGGCGTCCATCCTTTAGTCATTCTCGCTGCCGCCACGCCGCTGCCTATCGACCTGTCAGAATGGCTATTTGCGGGCCTCTACGCCGGTAAGGGCCTCACCCTGGCCAAGTGCAAGACGGTAGATCTCGAAGTCCCCGCCGAGTCAGAAATCGTGCTCGAAGGCACCATCACCCCCGGCGATACGGCGGTGGATGGCCCCGCTGGCGACCACATCGGTTACTACGGCGGCGTCAACGAGGCGGCGCCCCTGCTGCGGTTCCACTGCATGACCCACCGCAAAAACCCGATCTATATGACCACGTTTAGCGGTCGCCCACCAAAGGAAGACGCCATGATGGCGATCGCCCTCAACCGCATCTACAACCCCATCCTGCGCCAGCAGGTACCCGAGATTCAAGATTTCTTTTTGCCCATGGAGGGGCTGAGCTACAAGGCCGCTGTGCTCTCCATTGAGAAGTCATACCCCGGCCAGGCCAGACGGGCGGCCTTCGCCTTTTGGTCGGCCCTGCCCCAGTTTAGTTACACCAAGTTTGTGATCGTGGTCGACAAGGCCATCAACATCCGCGACCCCCGCCAGGTGATGTGGGCCGTTACCTCCAAGGTAGACCCAGTGCGCGACGTATTTATTTTGCCCAACAACCCCTTTGACAAGCTCGACTTTGCCACCGAGCGCCCCGGCCTAGGCAGCCGCATGGGCATCGACGCCACCACCAAGGTCTACCCCGAAACCGATCGCCCCTGGAGCGAAGAACTGACCCCCGACCCTGATACGGCGGCGCTGGTAGACAGTCGCTGGGTAGAGTATGGCCTGGGGGATTTGAACCTGGGAGATGTAGACCCAAACCTATTTGGCTATGACCTGCGGTGATAGAAAAATTGGGTAAGGGCAGACCCCTGGGTCTGCCCTGGCAGAAAATTGGGCCATGGGGATTGGCCACCATCCTGGTGTGGGCGGTGGCGATCTGGGGGTGGATGCCTGGAGCATCGGCCAGCCTGCTCTGTCGCGAGGTCGAAGGGCACCGAGTGTGCCTTGAGAGCATCCAGCGCAGCGCCAAGTACCTGTGGGAGTATCGGGTGGTAGCGGCAGTGGATGGGCAGAGGCAACCGCTCCAGGTCTACGACTGTCGCTCAAAGGTTGCTGCGGATAGTGCCTCATCCTTTGAAGCGGCGATGGAGGCGTTTATCTGCAACTTGGTGCATCGCTGAAGCCAAGGATCAGAAACCGGGTTTCTCGTCATGCTAAAGGAATTCAACAGAGAATAATTCATTGAAAGACAGCCTGACCGTCCCCTCCTCGGAGGGGTAGGGGTGGGTCAATCTGGGATGAGAAGCCTTTTCCCTATATTCAAAAGCTCGCTTTTTGTCGCTATTTTGACCCACCCCGCCCTCCGGGCACCCCTCCAAGGAGGGGATGTGACTAGCTGTTCTGCGGCATGGGATTCAATCGAACTGGCGTCATGCTAAGGCTGGGGTTTTTCGAGGTTGGCGTCGCCCACGGTAAAAGACACCGACATCGGGTTGTCTACCCGCTTGGAGGCCTGACGCAGCTCTAGACCCACAACTAATCCGTCATCGTCGTAGTCAAGAATCATGTTTGGCGAAACGCGGGCCGTCTCGCCCACTTCGCTTTGATTAAAGGCAATTTGCAAGATGTCGCGATCGGGGTCGTAGATGATCTGCATAGGGCAAATGAAAACAGCAGAAAAGCAATAGGCGATGTGATAGCCGCCATCATAAAGTGTTTCGGCCCTGATGGTCGATCGAGGTGAGGAGGGTAAGGGAGTGGATGGGTGAGCTTACCCTTGGTTGAGGGGGGTGGGGCGGGGGCGATCGCCCTGCCACTGGCGGGGCCAAAATAGCAGCTTCAGCAGCAGCCCGAGGGACTGTAGTTCGCCGGGGCTGTGCCACCGTCGCCACTGGCCGGGTCGGCAAAAGAGGGTGGTGACCAGGGTGCGATAGGTCGCCGGGGCCATGGGGCCAAACTGCACCCGAATCAGGGGAGACTCGTCCTGCTGACCGACGGCGGTAATGATGCCCTCTAGGGCGATCGCCTCCTCGGCAATGTCTATATCGACCGCCATGCCCACCGCCAGCGGAAACTCGGGCGTCGCCCCCTGGGTGAGGGCGATCTCGACTCCGGCCTCTGACAGTTGGGTGGTGATGCCCCACCAAGCTTTTTTCTGGCCTGGCCTCAGACCCTGAGGCGCAATTTTAATCACCCGCCGCAGGTCGAGCCACACCTGGGGGTCTGGGCGCGGCACATCGAGCAGCACCAGCAGCGCCACCGCTAGCATGCCCAGGTTGTAGGCGCTCCACATCCAGCCTAGAGCCATGCCCTGGGTTTGGCCGCCGCCATCTCCGGCACTGTGAAATACAAACAGCGCTACATTGCGCCAGAGACTGATAGCGGTGAGGACAAACATCCCCACCAGGGGCGCGGCCAATGGCCAGTTAAACCGAAACCCTTCACGGCAGGTGCCCTTGGGGGTGACCTGAAACCCCTTGGCAAAGGGCTGCACCATGGCCTGCACCACCGTCGCCGCCAGGGGAAACACCAGCACCAGGGCATAGACATCGGATAGTAGGGCCGATCGCGATCGCTCGGTCAGCCAGGCGTAGACCGTAAACTGCACCAGGTAAAAGGGCAAGACAAAATAGAGAAAATCTGGGGTTGTCGCCTGAATGGGCACCATATTTAGCCCTGAGAAGACCAGGGGCAAAATCAGCAAGATCAGGCGGGGAATGCTGCCAAAGTGATTCATCAACCCTTCTAGATGCCCCAGGCGCTGGATTGGGCTCAGCCCTGGAATGGTCAGAGGATTTGACTGGATGAAAAACGCCTGGAGAGTGCCCCTGGCCCACCGCAGCCGCTGGGCCACATGGCCGGCAATATCTTCTGCCGCCAGCCCGGCGCTGAGCTGCTCGTTGAGGTAAATAATCTCGTTGCCCTGGGCCGCCAGCCGCACGGCAGTAAAGTAGTCTTCGCTGAGAGAGTCGGTGACAAACCGGCCAATTTCGTCGAGGGCGCGGCGGCGTACCACAAAGGAGGTGCCCGCACAGACTACGCTGCCTGACCCATCGCGCATGGGCTGGATCTGGCGATAAAACACTTCTTCATCGGGGGTGAGCACTCCTTCTAAACCCAGGTTGCGGGCGATCGGGTCGGCGTTGTAGAAACTCTGGGGCGTCTGCACCATACCCACGCTAGGCTGCTGAAAAAAGCCGACGGTGCGACTGAGAAAATTGCGGGTGGGCACAAAGTCAGCGTCAAAGCAGACGATCAGCTCGCCATCGGTCTGCCCAAGGGCATGGTTAAGGTTGCCCGCCTTGGCGTGGTGGTTGTCGGGGCGAGTCAGGTAGTGACAGCCCAGATCGGCGGCCAGAGCCTCGATCTCGGGGCGGCGGGTATCGTCGAGCAGGTACACCCGCTTGCGGGAGTAAGCCATCGCCTGGCAGCCGATGACGGTGCGACGCAAGATAAAGGCGGGCTCGTCGTAGGTGGGAATGAACACATCCACCCAGGGCTGGTAGTGCCCTGTCAGCACCTCTCTCTCCAGTAGGTCGGCCTGGGGGCGGCGATCGCGCACCCCCAGCAGCAGCACCATCTGAATCAGGCTCATGGTGAGGCCAAATAGCTCGACCAGCAGCAGCAGCAGGCTGAGGCTGCCCTCCAGCGGGGCGGCCAAATTGAGGGTCGCCAGACAGCGCCACGCCAGATAGCGCCCCAGCAAAACCAGCAAAATACCAATCACCAGCCGCCGCGACCAGGAGCGCGGGCGCGGCGACAGACGAGTTACCACCAAGGCCACCAGGGTCAAGACTGCCGCTGGTGTGGCCAGATAGTAGAGGGCTAGGCCCGGTGCTTGCACCCAGCCTGGTGGCTGAGACTGTACTGCATAGAGTCGGTCAAAGGCAGCTGTGACCTGTGGGTTGCCGGTAAACCAGGCGATCGCGATCGCCACCGCCAGACCCAGGGCTGACCCTAAAACTAGGGTGGCCCAGCGTACTGATGGGCCAGCGTTAGTCGTAGCTGTGGGCCTAGGCACCGACCGAGATAAAAACGGCATAGGGTATGAGATGGGGTAGACAGCAACGGTAGAACAGCCCGCAGGGACGCACGAACAGATGCTAACGACATCGTTCTGATTTAGATTTTGGTGGAGACTCCTGAGAGCTGCCTGAGCGTGCTGCCCCAACCGGGCCAGGCACCGGTAATTTGCCCCAGAGTTTGCTCCAGAGTTTGCTCCAGGAGCCTCATCCCAAATCCTGCTCGCCTACCCCCGATGCAGTAGGGCGAACCGCTGTAAGGCCTGCGGCCAGGCTATGCCAACGCCCTACAGGTGGGCCGGTTGGACATCGGGGGTATGGAATTCGGATTCGGTATCAACCCTAGATTCAGCTCCCCTACTCCCAATTCTTCAAAGGTCAGGTGTGTAGCCCAGCCAGAGACCCGGCCTTGCCCGAGGGAATTGGGGTAGCCACGTCAGCGGTAGAATGCCGCATTATTTACCCTACGCATAGGCCTAGCTATTGGATGATCTATGGGGTGATTGCCCTGGCTTGCATTGCTCATGGCCTTGGACAGCTCTCTGTCATGCCTGTGCAAACGGGAAGACACTCCTGCGTAGATTCTTGTCTACGCGGGAATGACGAGCCGCTCAGCGACTCCAAGAATGATGCCGGTTAGCGGGTGCCGGGCTGCTGCCCGCCCACAATGGTCTGGCGCAAAATTTCGTGGCCAAAACTGTAACCGCCCCCCAGACGGCGCAGCAGACCGGTGGCCACCATGGCCTCGAGCCACGGGCGGGCGACGAAGGGCAGCCCCCGACGGCCTGCCAGTAGCAGCCGCACAATGGCGTGCTGCCAGCTAAAGGAAAGCCACAGCAGAGCGCTGATCAGCCCTGCCCCCAGCAGTCGCGATCGCCCCTGGGGCAGCAGCGTCAGAGCCGGTTGGCCAGCAGCCATAGAGGGGAGCACCAGCAGTAAAACCACCACAACGGCCAGCACCAGCACCAGCAGGGATGTGTTGCGCAGAGCCAAGTAGGTGTCTTGGTTGGGGGTTTGACGTCCCTGGGCCGACCCCAGCAGCCCGGTACCCAGCAGCCCCACCAGGGCCAACCCCCAGCCGACTACAGCCCCGATCGCCCCGCCGTAGCCAAAGGCCACCCCGCCGTAGCCAAGGGGAGACAGCAGCAGCGCGGCGACCGTGCCCAGCCCCAGCCCTAAGCCCAGACTCAACCCAGCCGCCGTGGCCAACAGTAAAAGGAGGCGACTGGGGGATGCGATCGCCAGCCCCAGATGCAGATAGGGAAACCCTTCGAGATCGACCTGGGACACCAGCAGCCCCAGAGCCAGCCCCAGGAGCCAGTTGCCCCCCACCAGCCCGACCACCAGGGCGATGGTGAGACCCAGCAGCAGCCGGTAGAGCAGCTGGCGTGAGTCGGGCAGCCAGGCGCAGCGTAGGTCGTCGAGATAAAACAATCGGGGCCGCTGGCCCAGCTGGTCGGCCAGCCAGGCCAGGGCATCTCGGTGTAGCGCTAGATTGCCTTTGGCCTGGGTCAGGCGATCGTCGACATAGCGCTGCATTAGGTCGGCCTGGCTGCGCACCGGGGGCACCGCCAGGTGGGGCATGGCCACCAGCATGGTCAAATATAGGGGCAGCCGGGCCAGCTGTTGCAACACCTTGCTGCTCTTGATCACGGGCCATAGGTCAGGGCGGTTTTGGCTCAGCACGTAGTCTTTTACCTGCTGAGCTGCCAGGGGAATGATATTTATCCCGCCGTTGAACTGATCAAAGGTCAGCCCCGATGACTCCAGCACCTGGCGACGGCAGCAGAGCAGTGCGGTTTGGTTGGGGTTGCCGCGCAGCAGAGCCTCTAGGGCGGCAGCAAATTTGCGTTTTTGGGGCGTGGCCAGATGGTCAAAGCCATCGATCAGCAGGGTGAGCTGGGCGGTATCGACCCACACACTGGCCGTGCCCTTGGCTATCCGGTATTCGCGCCATAGGGTAGCCAGCAGCCACTCTCGCATGGGTTCGCCAGCCCAGCCTGAAACATCGAGCAGCACCGGCACCGGCCCATCGCACTTGAGCAAAATCTCGCCCACCGCCAGTAGCGTATGGGTTTTGCCGACCCCTGCTTCGCCCAAGATCAGCAGTCGCCCGTCAATGCCATCGCGCTGAAACAGATCGGCGATCGCCCCCGGAGATTGCAGCACCTGGTCGGTTTGGCTGCCAAACTTGAGCCCCCACACCCGGTAGTTCATAGCGATATCGCGGCGCGGTGCCACCAGAGGTAGCCCGGCGCAATGGGCCGCTAACTGGCGACTGACCACCTGGGCCAGCGCCTGCAAGTCTGCCGCCGGAGGGGCTTGGCCGGGCATGAGCGATCGCAGCGTGCTGGTAACCATAGGGCAAGGCGCAACCCCAACGAGTGAGCATAGTGTAGCTGGGTGAGAAACTAGTAGCGGGGCACCGAGCGATCGACCAGTTGGGCATAGGCATCGATGCCGCCGGTCACATTTTTGAGCTGGCTAAAGCCCTGCTGGGCCAGCCAGCCGCACATCTGGGCCGATCGCATGCCGTGGTGGCAGAGCACGATGGTCTCGCGGTCGGCCTCAAACCGACTGTGAATCGCTCCCGACCATTCTGCAAACTCGCTCAGGGGCAAATTCACAAACCCAGGCAAACTGGCCAGGGCCACCTCCTGGGGCTCACGGACATCGATCAGCTGTAGGTCGTCACCCGCCTCGGCCAGCCGCTGGGCCAGAGCCTCAACGCTAAACGATTCAAAGGGGGCGGTTTGGGAAGATCCGGTCATAGGTCAATTTTAGGGCGAGCCGCTGGAGTTGACCCACCTACTCTGCCAGGGGTGACTAGGTTTACGCAACCTTAACCCACCCGCCCGGAAGGGTAGAGTACGGTAGGCAAGGTCTGCTGTTGGCCACCCAAGGAGCGCAATCGATGAAAACCATTGGTCTGATCGGCGGCATGAGTTGGGAGTCAACCCTTGAGTACTATCGCATTCTCAACCAGCTCACTCGCGATCGCCTGGGCGGGCTGCACTCTGCCAAGATCATTCTGTTTTCAGTCGATTTTGCCGACATGGCCGTCATGCAGCACGAGGGCCGCTGGGACGAGATTGCCGCCATTCTGATCGAAGCCGCCCAACAGCTGCAAATGGCCGGGGCCAGCATGGTGCTGCTGTGCGCCAACACCATGCACCGCCTGGCCGACGACATTCAAGCCCGCATTTCAATTCCTTTTTTGCACATTGCCGACGCTACCGCTGAGCACCTCAAGGCCCAGGGGCTGCGCCGCGTTGGCCTGCTCGGCACCACCTTCACCATGACCGGCGACTTCTATCGTCAGCGCCTCCACGACAACCATGGTCTAGCGGTGCTGATTCCTGAGGCCCCAGGCCGCGAAACCGTCCACCGCATCATCTACGACGAGCTGTGCCAGGGCCAGCTCAAGTCCGATTCACGGCAGCAGATTCTAGCCCTGTGCCAAGACCTGGCCGCCGAGGGGGCCGAGGGGGTAATTTTGGGCTGCACCGAGCTAGAGCTATTGCTGAGCGAATCCCCGGCCAATCTGCCCCTCTTTCCTACTACCCGCATCCACGCTGAGGCGGCGGTGGAGCTGGCTTTGGGTTGATGCGGGGTTAGGGCAGCCACTGTCGGCCCAGGGCCACAAAAATCTCGCGATGCTGACGAAAGAGGGTGTAGCCGTAGACGGCGACGATCGCAAACAGACACAGGTGAGCGATCGCGCTGTAGGTGCCAATAATATCTCCCGGCGTCCAGCCGTGGTAGTTGACCAACTGGTTCATGTCGCCGTGGTCGGCGTCGCCCCACATCGTACCAAACGGAATCGAGGCTCTGCCCCGGCGAACTTGGCCCCACAGCCACAGCTGGCCCCAAAAGCAAAAGGCCGCCCCCAGCACCACCGGAAACCGATAAAAATCCCACCGAAAGTACTCGGGCAGGGGCAAGAAAAAGCCCACAATCAGCAGGGCCGACAGGTAAATTTCGCCGCCGATGCCGCCAAAGGAAAACAGCATGTCGAAGGTGTCGGTGGGCAGCAGCCAGGTCATGGCAAACTGCACCACTATCAGGGTTGCCGCTAGCACCACGGGCCAGCGTTTGCCCTCGCGGTGCCCCGCCCAGGCTAGTAGCCCCAGCAGAGTGAGTATGCCCAGGTAGACAAACAGCGATCGCTGGGTGCTAATCGTCGTCCAGCCAATGGGCAGGGGCAGCGCCTGCCGCCCGGCCAGCCAGGCAATGGTGGCGTGGCCAAACTCGTGCAGCCAAATTTTGATGCCGTAGAGCAGGGCGTTGACGATGGGCATGGCGTTCATCAGCATGCCCAGCAGCATGAGCAGGGGGAAGAGCAGCCCGTTAGTGTAGGGGTTTTGAAACGAGAGGATATCGGTGTTGTCGGGGGCAGTGGGTTGGTTGGCTAAGGGGTTGGGGGGCTGACGTCGCGATCGCCCTAGGGGGCCGGTCTCAGCCCCTCGCGGCCTGGGGGGCGTACCGGCGGCCTCTTCGCTTAGGGAGGTATAGGCGGGCTCGGCGACAACGGCGGACTGCTCTAGGTGATTTTTGAGGGTAGTAAAGGCCCACTTGAGCGGCTCTAGGGCGGCGCGATCGCCCTTTTTCAGCAGCTCTGCCCGCCGTTTAAAGTAGACCGCCTCCACCTGGGCCAGAGGTGCTTCTAGGGGCAACGCTAGCTCTTGGTAAGCGCGGGCGATCGCCGCCAGTGGGGGGCCAGCCACCGACCCCAAGGGCGGAAAATCCTCTGGAGAAGCATCCTGGGCCACCAGGGCTGAGTTGGGCTTAGCCGGGGGAGCAGCCTCGGGCGGGGCACTGGTGGAAGCGATCGCCAGCAGGGCAATCTCTTCGCTCCAGGTGGGTTGGGCAGAGCCGGTCTGGGTGCCGTAGAGATGCAGAATGCCCAGGGTAGGCACTTGTAGCCGCTCTAGCACACGGCGGGCGTAGGCCACCGTGGCCGGCTGGGGTGGGGCCGAGCTGGCGGTAAACCATAGGTGTAGGGTGTAGCTCTCTCGCTCACCCCGCACGGTAACGCCCTTGGGCTTGAGCGAACTGGAAATTAGGGCGGCGATCGCCGCCGCATCCCCATCCTTAGCCCGCTCCAGTAGCGAAGGTGACATGGTGTCAGCGTCCTGGCTATAGCTACTACGTTAACCAGAGTACCCAAGCCCCCTCCCCAGAGATAGCCACGACCAGTCCTGGTGGGTTAAGGGTGATGCCTACGGATTGGCGATCGCCGTGACTGGAGCGGCTTCTTCGCCGTTGACGCCGAGGCTTAGGGCTGAGTCATCGATCTCCTGACTGTTACGAATAGCTCGCTCTAGCAAGAGGTTCAGCACAGTGCGGACGGCGATAATAATCACTAACCGGGTGATATCTTCCCACTGGCTCGACAGCATAGTTTTTAGAATGCTGGCGCCGACTAAAAAACTCAGCCCCAGAGAGAAGGAATACCCCATCGCCAGGCGGCTGCGCTGAAAGGCTAGGGTGGTCTGGGGTTGAAAGAGTGAAGAGCGAAGGAAAATCAGCAGAGCGCGAATAATGCCAACCGAGATGACAAATATTGCTAGCAGTTGGCAGGTGCTGATTAAAATTCCGCTCAAGGTCCGCACTAGGTCGGCCAGGTTAGTGCCAAATAGTTGAATATCCATAGCTCTGATTTTAGAGGCAATCTTCTCGGCAATTGAAACTAGCGATTGAAAGTTGCTCTGGTGGGGTCAAGATAAAATCTGTTTACCTAATCGTTTACATGAGAAGGATTGCGATTGACTGCAACTATCTCCTTGGGCTCCTCGGGCTTCTCGGGCGGGCTCGTCGTCGCGGGCGAGCGCAGCGGCGTGGGCAAAACCACCGTCACCCTAGCGCTGCTGGCGGCCCTGGCGCAAAAGTCGTGCCGGGTGCAGTCGTTTAAGGTGGGGCCAGACTACATCGACCCCATGTTTCACCGCCAGGCCACGGGTCGCCCCTGCTACAACCTTGACCCAGTTCTAACTTCGGAACCCTATGTGCAGCAGTGCTTTATTCGCCGCTGCCAGGATGCTGAATTTGCCCTGGTAGAAGGGGTGATGGGCCTGTTTGACGGTGCCTCTGGGCTGTCTGATGTGGCCAGCACTGCCCACGTAGCCCGACTGCTAAACCTGCCGGTGCTGCTGGTGGTGGACTGTGGGCGACTGTCGCGATCGGTGCTGGCGATTGTCCATGGCTACCGCAGCCTTGACCCCAGGATTCACATCGCCGGGGTGGTGCTGAACCGGGTGGGCAGCGATCGCCACCTCGACCTGCTCAAAGACGCTCTAGCCAGTATCGATATTCCCATTCTGGGCGTCTTGCGGCGGCAAGATGCGATCGCCCTGCCCGATCGCCATCTGGGCCTCGTCCCCACCGCCGAACTTCCCCAGCTCCCAGAGATTCTCGATCGCCTCGCCCACCTCGGCCAAACCTGCTTTGACTGGCATGGCCTGACCCCATTGCTATCCATTGCCCCGCGATATGGGCGCACGGCGGTGCGCCCCTACTTCACCACCCCAGCACCCAAAATTGCGATCGCCCAAGACGCCGCCTTTAGCTTTTACTACTCCGACAACCTCGATATGCTCACCGCCCTCGGAGCCGACCTGGTGCCCTGGAGCCCACTTCAAGACGCTCAACCCCCTGACGATATTGACGGGTTTTACTTTGGCGGCGGCTTTCCTGAAATGTTTGCCGCCGCGCTAGCGGCTAACAAGGGCCTGCGAGACCAACTCAAAACCCTGCTCACCCAAGGCATGCCCACCTACGCTGAGTGTGGGGGGCTCATGTATCTGGCCACCACCCTGGTCGATCTGGAAGACAAACCCTGGCCGATGGTGGGGGTGCTGCCCACCACAGTACGAATGGCCAAGCGGCTCACCCTGGGCTATCGACGGGCTACGGCCATGCAGGGTAGCTCTGTTCTATCCGCTGGGCAAGTCGTTTGGGGCCATGAGTTCCACCGTTCTGATACTGAGACGCTGCCGCTGGAGCCGCTCTATCAGCTTCAGCGCTACGGTGCAGAGCAGCCCCACACCGTCGAGGGCTGGAGCCTACATCAAGTCCATGCCTCGTACCTGCACCTGCACTGGGGTGGCTGCCCCGAGGTCGCCCAAGCCCTGGTGGTAGCCTGTCGGCGCTATCGCCAAGCGCGTCAAAAGCACCCATAAAAACGACCTCTCGCCGCTGTCGGAAAGAGGTCATTGACTCGCGTCTGCCTAGGGTGCCAGCGCGCTAGGCAGGCGGTGCTTAGCCGTGGGTCTAGCCAGTCTAGAGATAGGCTTGGCCGCGCATAACAGAAGCTTGAATGTGGCGCTGGACAGTCCAGCGATCGCCACTGACAGCCTTGCGGTCTTGCATACCGGGCACATAGCCACTGGCCAGGGCGGCGCTAAAGTTCACCAGTTCGTTGGTAGTCCAGTCGCGGTTAGATTGGGTAGCCATAACAGTTCGCTCTTCTCTTTTGATTACTCTTGCATAGTAACAATCTGTATTTGCTTATACCAAAACCGATGTCCATAGCGTCTATGAGTAGCTTCGATAAATAATACTTCTCTCGATAGATGTCATTTGACAGCCACAAAAAAAGCGCCCTCTATTTCACCAGAGAGCGCCTGTGCAAAGGCTACAAAACTACCGTTTGGCTGGGCGTATTAGCCCGTAAAATAGCCCATCAGCTGAAATTAATCGCCAAAGGAGGAGATCACGGTCTTGGCTGACTCGATCGCCTGGGAGAGCAGCGTGGCATGCTCGGTGTAGGCGGTTAGCGCCGTAGCCGGGTCGGCATCTGCGAGACCGGCGGTGTCGGTCGACAGCGTAGTGATGGCCTCAGAGACCTCTGCAAACGCGGCTTGCAGCTCGTCGAACTTAGTACCGAGCTGAGTGTCGATCGCCTCTTTAAGCTGGTCGGGGGCAATACCCAGGGTGGCCTTAAACTTGCTGGTGTCAGCCACCAGGCCATCAAAAGCGGCGGCGGCGCTATCTAGAGCGGTTTTGGCACCGTCAATCTTGGCGGGTAGGGTGGTGGCGCTGATCGACTCGGGGGCCACAGCGGCTTTGCCCAACTGCTTGGTCAAGTCTTTGGTGACCGACTTGAGGGGCTTGAGAGCCTCTGCAAAAGAGCCATCTAGAGCATCAGAATAGTCATCTAGAATGGATTCCACAAAATCCTGGGCAGCCTTGGTCATTTTGAGATCCATGGTTTCTGTAAAGGTGCCCTTGGGCGCAGCTAGCGCCTGAGACCCAGCCCCAGGCAGGCTCAAAAACACGAAGGTTACTACCAAAACCCCAGCCGCTACAGCTTTAAAGGCGCGGCTAGCAAGGCGATGAAGGTGAGTCAGCATGAAACTGTTCCTAAAATTTCTAAAGAACCAAACGACGACTGCTGCTTGAAGCGCTGAGATAACGGCTTCTATTGCACCTTTAGAGGGTCGCCACAGAAGTATTGCTACAGAACCACCAAAACGACCTCACGAACTGTATCCCTAAGGATCGAGTTGCCCCAGGCGATCGCCGGAGGAGTGCAGGCAAAAAACACGTCTATGGATTAGTCCTGCGGCAGTGCTGAAAGGCACAGCAGCCCTTAGTCAATCATCTAAGGGCATTGCATACTGTACACAGCTAACAGTTAATTTTCAATAATGCCGTCTAGAAAATAGCATTTTGTAGCCAGCGACCCATTGCGGTCACTAATGGCCGCAATGGGTCACTGATGACCAATCAAAGTATCGCTATACAAACACAGGGCGGATGATGGGGCTCGAACCCACGAATGGTGGAATCACAATCCACCATCACAGCTACAGCAGGACAAGTGTTTTGTTTCTAAGTACCCTGAAACCCCTATTAAACCGTGAGACTTAGGGGGCTATTTAGGGTTATGTGGGATTATGTGTAGCTATAATCGGATCACACAGCGGATCACACTCTTGCCCATGCCACTTGACTTTGAATCCGAGCTTAAAAAGGTAAATGAGAGCTTACGTGCCAGTGGGGTTGCTCTTTCTATCGTGCAACGTCGTCAAAGGCTGGTACTTAGAGGTACCCTTCCACCCAAGCCAGAGAGCGATCGCACTAAGCCTCATAGACAGTTCATACCGATTGGCAGAGTGTTTGCTTCAGTGGCAGGCTTAAGGGCGGCACGTAAAACCGCTCAGAAGGTATGGGTTCAGCTTGAAGAGGGGGGCTTTAAGTGGGGCGATTGGGTAGATAGCTTGCCAGAAAGTAAACCCATCAAGCATTGGGTGAGCGAATTTGAGGCTGATTACTTTGCCCGTCGTGGGAAGACCCCAAAAACTGAAACCACTTGGGATAAGGACTACCGGTTACCGTTTGCCAAACTTCCTCAGGATGTCCCTTTAACGGTTGAAAGGCTGAAAGCAACAGCTTTGGCTACTCCTGCCAATAGTCGGACAAGACAAAGGTATTGTACGGCATTCAACGCCCTTGCTAAGTTTGCGGAAATTGATTGTGATCTTTCGGGATTCAGAGGAAAGTATTCTCCACAAGCAGTGGATCCGCGAACTATACCTCCTGATGAGCAGATATTAAGTTGGATCGAATCTATCCAAGATCTACGTTGGAAGACGTTTATTCAGCTAATGGCTACGTATGGTGTACGCAACCATGAAGTTTTCCATATTGATCTAGAAAGGCTAAAAACCAACCCACTGGCAGCAATCTCAGATGGCAAAACGGGAGCACATTCTGCTATGCCGCTCCCATTAGAATGGTGGGAAAATTGGTTTAAGGGCAAGGTTCTTGAGTTACCTAAAATTACTTGGCGTCGTAATGATGACATAGGGAGACTCAGCGCTCAATATTTTAAGCGTCAAGGTCTGCCATTTCATTTATATGATGTTCGCCATGCCTGGAGTATTCGTTGTACTCATAGCGGCATAGATCCAGCGATCGCAGCACGGCTCCAGGGGCACAGCTTAAAAGTCCACAGTGATATCTATTTACGCTCAACTTCAGAGCGTGACTATCTCGAAGTGCTTCGTAAATTAGGGCACCGTGACTCTGGTGGAGTTGCATAAAAATTACGCAGTGCTGACACCTTAACGGCATAATTTGCCCTTTTGCCATGACTAGTATCTACGTAATGCTCACCATAGGCTAACCAACCAGCATTAATATCATCCCTTAGCTTCTCTTCGCTAAAGGCTGGGCCAAGGGCGAGAACTGCTTCTTTAAGAGGTACCCATTGGTTCTCCTGGTTTTGAGAACGTTGATACTGTAGCTCCTGTTGAACAATATCTAATCCTGTTCGTAAAGTTACTACCATTTCCTCTAATACTTTTAGGCTTGGGTTAGATTCTTGTTTTGCCATCAAACAACCCTCCCATACTTCTGACGTGCTTCAGGTGAGGCTTGGTTAACTGCCCTGTCAAAAATCATTTCTTTTATATAGAGCACCGTGGCTGGAGGGCCACTTCCACGCTTGATATAGTGAACTTCTTTAATCCAGTTCTTGTGTAGTCCTTTAAGCGAATCTTTTTCACATTTAAGGAAGTTACAAGGTTCTTCTGTAATCGAGAGATTAAAATTCATAATAGATCCTTATGATTTATTTGTTAGGAATTACATTAATAGTTTCAAGATGCTCAATTGCATTTGCAATTTGCATAAACGTTTCTTGGGGTAATGATGTCCGCAAGAAACTAATAAATTCTTGGGCATGATTATCCATTAACGTCTTAATTTCTAAACGTTTAGCGCTTTCTAATCCATAAAGCCTCATTCTCAACTCAATATTTCGATGCAACTGCTGGGTGAGTTTAGCCAGGTCGCTAGGACTTTCAGTTTGACCTAGCTTGGTGGAGAGCTTTAACCAAATTCCATCTAAGCGTTGACTTTCAAGTTCTCTGAGGTTTTCACAGATTTCAGCAGTATGAGATCTAGTTTCAGAAAGTGCTACTTGAACATCTTGAAAGGCTTGAACATGAGAAATTCCTAGTTCTTCACCTATTTGCCTAAAGGTGTAACCCTGAAGCCTTAGATCGGAAACTTTCTCTTTTCTAATGGCTAGGTTGCATTGATCTGGGCTTAGCTTTCCTCCGGGCATTTGTTAAATCACCTATCAGTTAACCTGATTATCTCCAATTACAAGCCTGAGAAGCTTCTGAATAGCGATTCACCATTATTGAATCAGGCAAAATCAAGAGTTAGTAGAAAGGGCGCGGCATCGAAGCGGTAGTGAGCATCGCTGGGGTTTACTCCGACATGTGGGACATTCCAGAACCCGCTCAAAGTACAAACAAGCCCTCTGGGAGGGACAAACACCAAGGAAGCCTTGGGATAGACAGCGCCAAGGATGAAGCCGAGAAAAGACTAGACGAATTTAGAAAAAATAAAAAATATTTTTTATCTGGTGGTAGTTGTGTATGGGACTCGCTCTGGTGAATCCATAGCGTTGAAGTGAAAGCATTTCTCTGACGATTGCGACTCAGTATGGATAGAGCAGTTCTACAGTCGGAGGAGATATGTCAAGTTGGCAAAGATGAACAAGTCTAGGGCGCTTGTGCTGCCCTGTAAGATGCGAGAAGCGATGATGACTCGTCGTAGTGCCTCATCTCATGAATTAGCCTTGCCTGTTCCTAATAGTGGGAGCTGTTTGAACGATTGCAACTAGATTATTTTTGGCACTTGTTCGAGATTTTTGAATGAGCTTGTGATCTGAATCACTCAAGACCGGAAAAACTTACTTAAAACTGTTCATGTTCCTATATTTAGAGTAACTTTTCCCGGTCATGTCCTTGAGGAAAGAAAATGATCACTTTTCCTCTATGGTGCGGAACTACCAATATAGATAGAGGCGTTATATTAGTTCCATTAACTCGAACCAACTAAATGATTGTTTCTTCTTGCGTTAGGGATGCTAAATTAAGAGAATACAAATTATAAATTTATTAGTTAATGAAACAAACTCTCGAATCTCCAATATCAGTTTTCAAGTTTTCATATGAGAACTCTACTGTACCTGCTTACACCACTACAATATTAGATGCGCTGGGCAGTATTCGCACTAATGAACGGGCAAAAATTGTAAGAGATATTTACCAGAAGGAAGGCAAAAGCAAGCATTATAAAGCTGAAAAGAAGAAACTACCTGGCATTACCTGGGCTGGAATCTTCCCTATCCGCAAAGATGACTGTATAGATCAAGTCAGCGGAGTGATGTACCTGGACGGAGATGAACTAGACATTACTCTTGATCAAATAATCCAATACCCTGAAGTTGTAGCCTGCTGGAAGAGTGTTTCTGGAACGGGATACGGCTTTCTTGTTTTCTATGAGGGTAACTACAAGAGTGCTTTCCGTGAACTTAGCATACGGTTTGAGGCCAGAGGTATTAAGCTTGATCCTCAATGTTCAAATATTGGACGGCTTAACTTCCTCTCTTATGACCCTGAGCTTTGGATAAGAGAAAATTGGGAGTCCTGCCCTGTTGTCGTTGGCCCCGAACCTGAGTTGGGTGAGGTCGAGGATATTCCGACAGGTACTTTTGCAGCAACGCTTGAGGAGGTCATTGAGAACTGCATAGGGTACGCAAACGATCGCGCTGGTAAGTACGAAGAAGGCAATCGTTACAACTACAGCATTTACCTAGCTTGCAAGCTAACTCGGTATGGCGTCCCTTTGTCGGAAGTTTTCAGTGACATCGAAAAATTCATTCCTGACATCACTGACGACACTCTAAATCGTCTTGACGAACTCTATCATCGTTGGGCTAACCAATATGGTACCTGGCTGGTTGACTGACAAAACTAATCGGCAGCATAGCAGTACGTGTGTATTTTGAACTCGATTCGATAGATGCGCTGCTCATGTTGTTTCCGAGACGC